>JANNMJ010000069.1:0-2136 GCA_031397815.1 Hymenobacteraceae bacterium | reverse complement strand
GGTTGAGTGATACACCTGAGCAGGCCGCCCCGTTAGGGGCTACCCTCGCTCAACAGCGGGCCTCATCGAAGTACAATGTAACCGCCGAGAGGGTAGCCCCTAACGGGGCTGCCGGGGCGTTGTAAGGGGCGATATGCTACCGGAAGGAAGCCCCTAACGGGGCTTGCCAAAACTTGGCGGTATTTTTCGGAAGAACTTCCCTTTTTCTTCTGACTACTTAATTCAACGGCCTTATGACCCGCGAAGAATTTGTCGCCCTCGTCGAGCGGCTGCGGCCAATGGCCGATGCAAAACCCGAAGCTTACCGCTGGCGCGTGCGCGCGTTGGGCTTGCTCGGTTACGGATTTATTTTATTACTGATTTTAGGCTCGCTGGGCTTGGTGGGCGTGCTGGCGGCGCTGGTGATATTCAGCCACCGCGCGGCCGTGCTGGTGATTAAAGGCGGCTGGCTGCTACTGATTTTCGTTTGGCGGATTCTGAAATCGTTGTGGGTGACGTTCGAGCGCCCCGAAGGCCGCGAGTTGACGCAGGCTGAGGCCGCGCCGCTCTACGCCGCTGTGGATAGACTGACGAAGGCGCTGGGTGCCCCGCGCTTCCATCATATTCTGCTCACCACCGAATTTAATGCGGCCGTCGTGCAGCAGCCGCGCTTGGGCGTGCTGGGGTGGCCGCGTAATTTTTTGCTGGTCGGGCTGCCGCTGCTGCAAAGCCTGACCACGGAGCAGGCCGAGGCCGTGATTGCCCACGAGCTGGGCCACTTGCGCGGCGGGCACGGCAAGTTTGGGGCGTGGGTTTACCGCATCAGCCAGACGTGGAAGCAGCTGATGGACCAGCTCGACGGGCAAAGCTCGTGGGTCGCGCAGTTCTTCCAGTGGTATTCGCCGACGTTCGATGCGTGGTCGTATGGGTTGCGACGGCCCGAGGAGTTTGAAGCCGATGCGTCGGCGGCGCGCATCACCAGCCCGCGCACGATGGCGGATGCGCTTTGCGCCGTGCCGCTACGCAACGCCACCCTCGACCGCCTCCATTGGGAACCCCTCATCAGTGGCGTGAAACAGACCGCTACGGCGCCCACCAACACCTTTTCGCGCTTGCTGCCGGTGGCCAAAACCGCCCGCTTGCCGCTCCCCGACGAAGAAGCGATTCTGACGCAAGCCCTCGCCGCCGAGACCGATTCCTTCGATACGCATCCTTCCCTGCGCGACCGCCTCGCCGCCCTCGGGCAGCCCGCCCGCGTGGTGCCCGCGCCCGAGGTGTCGGCGGCGGAAGCGTTTTTCGGCTCCGGCCTGACGGTCCTCGCCGACGCGTTCGATGCGCAATGGCTGGAGCAAAACCGCGACGCGTGGGCCCAACGCTACGCCGACCTCGAAGCGCAGCGCGCCCGCCTCACCGACCTCGCCGACCGTTACGCCCGTAACCGCGCCCTCACCTCGGAAGAACGCTGGCAACTCGCCGACCTCACCGAAGACCACGTTTCGGCGGAAGCATCACTGCCGCTTTTTCAGGCGCTTTTCACCGACCCAGCGCAGGAAGTGGCGGCGCGTTTCGCGGTGGGGCGCATCCTGCTGAATCAGGATGATGCCGACGGTTTGGCCCTCATCGACACAGCAATGGCGCGTGACCCGAACGCGCGCGCCGTCGGACTGGCGCTAAAACAAGGCTACTACCAACGCCTCGGCGACCGCACCGCCGCCCAACAGCTCGAAATCGAGCAAATCCGCCACGCCGATCTCCTCGACCTCGCCACTGCCGAGCGCAGCGTCCTCCAAAAGACCGATACCTACCTCCCCCACAACCTCCCCGCCGATTCACCCGACCTGCTCATCATCCGGCGCGGCCTCACCGATTACCCCGACGTGGTCGGCGCGTGGCTCCTGAGCAAGCAGCTCGTCCATTTCGCCGAAAAACCGCTCTACGTTCTCGTTCTGGAGCTTACGCCGGAAGCCAAGCGCCGCACCGAGAAAATCGAAGGCTCGGTGCCGTTGGTTGAAGCCATCGCCAAAAACGTCGAGCTGCCGGGCGAGGGATTTGTCGTGCCCGTCACCAAAGACAATGCGTGGCTGGAGAAGATTGCTCGGCAACAGCCGGAAGCGCGGTGTTATGAGGTGGGGGTGTGAGCCCGGGGTAGTCGGCGCA
>JANNMJ010000068.1:0-3817 GCA_031397815.1 Hymenobacteraceae bacterium | reverse complement strand
TGTTGATAAATACCTCATCCCCCGCTAAATCGAGAACGCCCTCACCCCAAATCCCACCCCCGAAACTTCTCGACGATCAGCCCGCGCTCGGCAGCGGAGGACGTGAGTAGGCGGGCTTCGAGCCACGCGTCGCGGGCGGCGGCGGGCTGCCCGACGCGGGCGAGGAGGTCGGCGTGGATGGCGTGGAAGAGGTAATGCTGATCGAGAGCGCTGTCGGCGATGAGGGGCGCGAGGGCGCGCAAGCCCGCCGCTGCCCCGGCTTCGGCGGCCACCGCGACGGCCCGGTGCAGGGCCACGATGGGAGTGGGACGGAGGTCGAGGAGGAGGTCGTAAAGCTGCCGAATCAGCGGCCAGTTGGTGTCGGCGAAGGTTTGGCACCGACAGTGCTCGGCGGCAATGGCGGCTTCGAGGTGATACTCGCTCACGACCGGCCCGGTCGCCGCCCGCGACAGGTAATGCAGCCCCCGACGGATGAGGTCGGGGTCCCAGCGGGTGCGGTCTTGGTCGGGGAGGAGGACGATGGCGCCGTCCGGGGAGAGGCGCGCATCGAACCGCGACGCCTGCAAGCACATCAGCCCGAGCAGCGCGTGGGTGGCGGGGCCGGCGGTGGCGGGGTGGTCGAGGAGGAGGAGCGTGAGGCGCATGGCATCGGCGCAGAGGTCTTGCCGGATGAGCTGATCGGCAGCCGACGACGACGAGTTATACCCCGCGTTGAAGAGCAGGTAAAGCGCCTGCAAAACGCCGTGCAAGCGCTCGGTGAGCGCCACGCCTTGCGGCACCACCAGCTCAATCGCCCCGGCCCTGACCTTCTCCTTCGCCCGGTAAAGGCGCTTGGTGATGGTTTCCTGCGACGTCAGGAACGCGGCGGCGATTTCCGGAATGCTCAGGCCGCACAACACGCGCAGGCACATCGCGAGCTGCGCCTCGGGCGGCAGCGCCGGGTGGCAACACGCGAAAAGCATCCGAAGCTGACTATCGGCCAGCTCATCGGGCAGCAGCGTTTCGGGGAGGGCAGCGACGGCACCCGCGAGGGCATCGTCGGGGTCGGCAGTGAGGGCGGCGCCGAGGCGGTGGTGCCGCTGCTCGCGCCGCAGCACATCGAGCGCCCGGTGCCGCGCCGCCCGATACAGCCACGCCGCCGGGTTCTCGGGGACGCCGCGCACCCGCCACGTCCGCAAGGCCTGCACGAGCGTATCCTGCACGATATCCTCGGCCTGCTCCAGCCGGTTGAAGCCAAGCACCCGACTCAGCCACGCGGTCAGGCGCCCGGCTTCGTGCCGGAAAAAGTGATCGACGAGCTGTTCGGGTTCGGGGGCAGTTTCGGGCGACATAGGGTAGGGGGTGGATGAAGACGCGTATCCTCACCCCCCAGCCCCCTCTCCAAAGGAGAGGGGGAGCCTTACAGTAAAGTAATTCAAAAGCCCCTCTCCTTTGGAGAGGGGTTGGGGTGAGGATAATGACCTACTCGAACACCTGAATCTGCCGCACTTCCACGCTGCCGTCGGTTTCAAAAATGGGGCACCCGTGCGCCAACTCGACGGCTTCGTCGAGGGAGGAGGCGCTGAGGATCAGGTACCCGCCCACGATTTCCTTGCCTTCCGTGTAAGGGCCGTCGCTCGCGACCCGGGCCGCGCCGCGCAGCGTGCGGCCGTTGGGCAGCAGCGCGTCGGTGCCGCTGAGCTTGCCTTGCGCGGCAATCCCACCGATCCACGTATTCCATTTCTGGAGCTCCGCTTGCATCGCCTCTGGCGACATATCCTGATAATCAGCTTCACTGGCGGTAGTACCGCGGAAAACGAGCATGAACTTGTTCATCGGAATGGGGGGGGGTAAACTAAAAGTTGGGGGTGAAATTAGAGGATGAACCGACGGACTCTCCGCCGTATTCCCCCCCTTGACGTGCGAGTCGGCGGAAACCGGACAGCGGGCAGTAGTTTTTTTCAAAAGTTTTTTTGGACGGCTGAGTGGTAGCGTGTTCCGGGTGGTCAGGCGGGCAGTTGCTCGCTCAAGAGGCGGCGGGCGCTCCAGCACTTATTGGCCCTTCGGGGCCGCCCCGTTCCCCCCCCCCAAAAACCGTCACCCGATGATGTGAGTCGGCTGCGCCCGATTTCCGGATAGCTTTGCCGCGCTCCGGCGGCTGGCCGCTCTCTCTCCTTCATCCATCCTTTATGACTCATCATTTCCTGCGTATCCGGCTCTGGCTGGCAAGTATTTGCCTGCTGCTCGGCGGGCTTAGCGGCCACGCGCAAACCGTCAATACCACCCAGTTTACCGTCGCGGGGACGGGGAACGGGGGAGTGGGTGCCCGGCTGATACCCGCGCCGGGCGGGTGGCTGGCGCCGGGGGTAATTTTGTTCAGCAACGACTCGGTCAGCCTCTCGTTCCTGCGCTTTTCGCCGTCGCTCGCTATCACCCGCTCGCGGCAATACCGCGTCACGGGCGCAGCGCCCCGGACCAACTACGGCCCCTTCCTGAACACGTCGCGCGGGCTGCTCTTTCGGGGGCAGGGGAGCCGCGCCGATTGCATTTTCAGCCTCGATACCACTTTCGCGCTGCGCTGGGGAGTGCAGATTCTGCCGAATATCGGAATGTCGATTCTCGTGAGCCACGGCCCCGACCGTATCGTCGGCTACCCAATCAGCTCCACGACTTCCGGCAACGGCGCTTTCACGCGGGTGTGGGGCTCGGCGGTTACGGGGACCGGCTGGCGCGGCCGACGTATCACGAGCACCACCACCGGTTGGCGCATCGTCAGCGCCTTGGCCCCTGATAACACCGGTATCCATTACCTCACCGGCGATTCGCGGGCGCCCTTCATCAAGCTCGATACCACCAAAGTGTATTGGAGCTACCTGCTGAGCGTCGGCGGCGTCACCGACCGCACCGGCGTTACCAAAGCCGCCGCCAACGGCGACCTCTGGGTGACGATGCAATCCATCCCCGCAACGGGGCAGCCGTCGGAGGTCATTATCAGTCGATTCGATACGGCCGGGACGCCGCTCTGGGCGCGGCAAATAGCGTTTCCGAACCGCTACCTCGGTCTGACCGACCTCTACGAGCTGCCCAACGGCGACCTTTTACTCAGCGGGTACTCGCGCACGGGGCCCGGCGGGAAGTTCAACCCGATGCTTTTCAAGGTCTCCGCGACGGGCGCGCTCCTCTGGGCGCACCGCTGGGATGTGGGCACGCGCGGGCCGATCGGCGGCACGCCAAGCATCATTCCGATGCCGAACGGGCGCTTCCGCCTCTTCAACAGCGATATGTCGTTCATCGACCTCGACGCCAATTTCAACGGCTGTCAATTCGTCAATGAAACGCCAAACATCTCCATCCGGACCGCCACCATCACCACCACGCCGCTCCCCCTCACGATGACGCCGCTCGCCATCACCTCGGCGCCGCAAACCCTGATCAACCGCTCATTCACGTACACGTCCGCGCTCCTCTGCACCGCCGTCGGCCTCACCGATGAAGCCGCTCCTGACGCCGAAGAGCTGCACGTCTGGCCGCAACCGCTCCCCCGTGGCGCCGCCCTGCATCTGGAGCTGCCCGCCGATTGGTCGGCGGGCGCCGATACCCGTCTCACCCTCACCTCGGCCCTCGGCCAAGTAGTGTGGCGCGGCGAATGGACCGACGGCCTCACGCTCCCCAATTACCTGCCGCCCGGCTGCTGGACGCTCACCGCCACCAACCGCACGGGGCAAGTGCTCCACCGCCGCCTGCTGACGGAGTAGGTTTTGTCTCCTGAAACGCGAACCGCCCGCCCTGTTGTGAAACGGGGCGGGCGGTTGGTTTTTGTGTTATCGCGTGCTTCGGG
>JANNMJ010000206.1:0-4077 GCA_031397815.1 Hymenobacteraceae bacterium | reverse complement strand
GGACCAGAAGGCGCTGCCGGGCTTTGAAAAGTTGAGAGCTGGAAGTTTTTTCTTCGATTCCGAGGGCTTCCGCAATCTCGCGGTGCGAGAATCCCTCGAAACAATACAGGTTAAGGACGAGCCGACATTTTTCGGGAAGCTGATGAATCATCGCCCGAATGTCCTCCAAGCGGAGCCGCGACAGGGCGTCGTAATCGTCGGCGACGGCTTCGGCCGCCTCGTCCAGCTCGACTTCGTGCTGCGCGCGGGTTCGGGTCGAGTGAAAGTGCGTAATCGCCGTCCGGACGACAATCCGCCGCAGCCACGCCTCCAACGGCCCGTCGGCGCGGAACTGGTCGAGGGCGTTGAAAATCCGGATGAACGCGTCTTGCAGCAAGTCTTCCGCCTGCGCCCGATCCGGCGCGTATCGGCAGCAAACCGCCATTAGCCGCGGCGCGAACCGGGCATACAGCTCTTCCTGCGCGGCCCGCTCCCGACGGCGGCACCGCTCAACGAGCGCGGAGAAATCGGCGGGCGGCGGAGTGGGCAACGGGCGCAGTAGCAGAGGGTTCCTGCATAACTGACTAGCCGCGCCCCCGGATTACGTACTCGGCGGGAAAATATTTTTTTCCACTGACTCCTCCCCCGCCGCCGCTTCTGTCGGCTGGCGGTTTCTTTGCAGAGCTGACGCCGAGGGCGCGGCGCTGTATCCAATCGGCGCGCGCCGCCGTTCATTAGGTTCTGTCTTTCCCCCAACGCCTGTGCTGTACCGCTCGCCTGATATCGAAGAAACCGGCGCTGAAGCGTCGTCGTCCGCTGCCGCCCCGACGCCCGAACCGGCGCAAGAGCCGCCCGTTTCCGAAACCCTGCTCGACCAGATTTTCGAAGGCTTGCGCCAGAAAGCGTCCGCCAAGCAAATCATCTGGCGGAACGTGCAGGAGACGTTTGAGGAGCTGCGCGAGGTCTCGCAGGATGTGGTGAATGAGCTGGTCCGGCGCCTCGCGCCCGCCAACTCGCCCGTCGATGCGAACGTGGTGATTGAGTACCGGCCGATTTCGGAGTTCGAGTTTCAGATTCGCTTTTCCGGCGATTTGCTCGTGTTCGTCCTCCACTCCAACATCGTCACGTTCGCGGAGGATTACCCGCTGTTGCAATCCGATTATGTCGGCGAGGACTTCCGGCGGCGCTTCTTCGGCCACATCATGGCCTACAACTTTATGGCCGACGCCCTCCGCTACGCCCGCCTACAGGATACGGGCTACCTGATGGGCCGCTTACTGGTGAACATCGAGCAGAAGCTGTTCCTCGAAGGCGCCCAAGAGCTGAACATGCCGCTCGCCGAGCGCCAAGCCGTTCTCCCCCTCGAACCGGGCCGCGAAACCCTCCGCGAGTTCGTGGAATCGGCGATGATCGCCGCCGTCAACAACGACCTCCTCGCCCCCGACCTCGATTCCATCCGGCAGCTCACGGTCAAGCAGAAGCTCGAAAACCAGCAGCTCAACGCGCCGCCGCGCAAAGTGGGCTTCACCTTCGGGCTGGGCGGCGGGCCGATGGGGTGAGGTTTGTTGTTGAGGGACTCAAGTAGCCGCTCATCAAGCAACCACTTACTGATTTGTCATTGCGAGGAGGAGGCTTTGCGACGACGTGGCAATCCTCGTTGGCTCGGCAATGCGGCTGCGCATGCGAACCTAGTCCTACGAAGATTGCTTCGTCGCAAAGCCTCCTCGCAATGACAAAATCCTCTAAAAATTCTGTGCGAAGAAGTTAGATTATCTCCGCCAGCTCCAGCCACCGCATCTCCTTCTGTTCCAATGACGTACCAAGGGCTTTAATCTCATCGGCGAGCGTCCGCAGACGGGTATGGTCGGTGACAGTGCCGCTGGTCATCTCGGCTTCGAGGGCCGTTTTCTTGGCTTCCAGCTTCGCGATTTCGCCTTCGAGCGTCTGATATTCTTTTTGCTCCGCGAAGGTCGGCTTGCGCTTGGTGGACGCTGATACCGACGGCACCGGCGCGATGACGTGCTTCGTGCTGGCCTTCTCTTTCTCAATCGGCTTCGTGGCTTCGGCAGCGGCTTCTTCCTTAGCGGCGTCTTTTTCGGCCTGCCGGTAATCGGTGTAGTTACCGGGGAACGACTTGATTTGGCCTTCGTGACCCTCGAAAACGAGCACCTGCTCCACGAGCTGGTCCATAAAGTACCGGTCGTGGCTCACGATGACGAGGCAGCCGGGGAAGCTCAGCAGGAAATCTTCGAGGACGTTGAGCGTCGGGATATCGAGGTCGTTCGTCGGCTCGTCGAGGATGAGGAAGTTCGGGTTTGCCATCAGCACCCGTAGCAATTGCAGGCGCCGTTTCTGCCCCCCGGACAGCTTGCTCACGAACGTGTATTGCTGAGCCGGCGCGAACTGGAATTGCTGCAAGAGCTGCGCCGCCGTAATCACGGAGCCGTCGGCCATCGTAATCACTTCGGCCACTTCCTTCACCACATCAATCACGCGCTGATCGTCGGAGTAGGTCAGCTCGTTCTGCGTGTAGTAGCCGAAAACCGTCGTTTGGCCCACTTCGCGGACGCCGCTATCGGCCGCCAACCGGCCGGTGAGCATATTGAGCAGCGTGGTTTTACCCGCCCCGTTCGGCCCGACAATCCCCAGCCGCTCGCCCTTGCGGAAGACGTACGAAAAGTCTTCCACGACGTGCCGCTCGCCGTAGTGCTTCGTGAGGTGATCGACTTCGAGAATCTTGTTCCCCTGCCGCGTCGTCTTCACGCTCAGTTCCAGCGAGGCGCTGCCGAGCTGCGTTTTCGCCTTCTTCTCGGTCTCATAAAACGCGTCGATCCGCGCTTTTTGCTTCGTGCCGCGCGCCTGCGGTTGGCGGCGCATCCAGTCCAGCTCCTTGCGGTAGAGGTTTTTCGCCTTCTCTACTTCCGTGGCCTGTTGCAGCTCGCGGGCGGCTTTTTGCTCGACGTAGTACGAGTAGTTGCCTTTGTAGCTGAACAGCTCCCCGGCGGCCATCTCCACAATCTCGTTCGCCACGCGATCGAGGAAATAGCGGTCGTGGGTAATCATCAGGAGCGTGGTGGCCTGCGTGGCGAGCACGTTTTCGAGCCATTCAATCGTCTCCAGATCGAGGTGGTTGGTCGGCTCGTCGAGGAGCAGCACGTCCGGCTCATCAAGGAGCACCTGCGCCAGCGCCACGCGTTTCCGCTGCCCGCCGCTGAGCTGCCCAACGAGGCGGTCCATATCGCCTACGCCCAACCGGCTCAGAATCTGATGCACGCGCACCTCCGTATCCCACGCGCCCAGCTCGTCGATGCGCATCATGAGGCGTTGCAGCTCGTCGCCGTCGTCGGGGTGGGTTTCGAGGGCTTGCTCATACGCCGCGATGGCTTCGAGCGCGGGGTTCTGCGTTCCGAACAGCAATTGCCGGATCGTGAACGCATCGTTGAGGTTCGGATTCTGACCCAGAAAGCCGATTCGGGCGCCGCGTCGCACGCTCACCTGCCCTTCATCAGCGATATCCAAACCGCCGAGAATGTTCATCAACGTGGTCTTCCCGACGCCGTTGGCACCCACCAGCGCCACCCGCTGCCCCTGATTGAGGCCAAACGTCAAATTCTTAAACAGCCAGCGGTCGGCAATGGATTTGCCGAGCGCATCGGCGGAGAGTAAGTTCATCGGGTCTGCGTAGGGGTGGGCCTTGTGCCCACCCGCTCAGGGTGCAAAGGTCGGCACGAAGCACCCTTGCGCCCGCTTGACGAGTGTTTTGTAGATGTTCAGCGAACTAATGTCAGAGAAAGTAGAGATGTTTGTCTAACCAATCCCGATACGTCCAGCTAACTTCTTCGTCCAATGGAAAAAGTTCTTTCCTATAAAGGTCACTTCGGCACCTTCAAGTACGACTTCGATGACAAGATTTTGCACGGCAAAATCGAGTGCATTAACGATTTGGTGACTTTTGAAAGGGCGGTATCAGGTTGCTAGTGCATCAATTGGGGTTTCGAGCAATTGATTAAAAATTTGTTTGGGAGTTTTCCAGTCGAGGGTTAGTCGGGGTCGCTCGTTGAGGGCTTGCTGAACCCAGTTGAGCTTCTGGGCCGAGAC
>JANNMJ010000192.1:0-19123 GCA_031397815.1 Hymenobacteraceae bacterium | reverse complement strand
TGCGCCGGCTCCGGCTTGCCCATCGCTCAGCGGCCTGTCCGTCGACAACATAACCAGCAACACGGCGCAGGTCAACTTCTCGTTCGGAGTGGGCGGCGGAACGGCTCAGGTCGAATTCGGCCCGGCGGGCTTCACGCCCGGCACCGGCACGGTGATTTCCGGCCTGACGTCGTCGCCGTACATCATTACGGGGCGCGCGGCTAACACGGCTTACGACGTTTACATCCGCCGCGATTGCGGTGGCACGCAGTCGTCGCGCGTGGGTCCGGTGAACTTCACGACCAGCAAGGCGCCGATGAATTACGCCATTACGCGCTCGGCGGGTATCACGTACCAGAGCATCCGGCCGACCGACGCGAACCCCACGGCCTCTGCGGCCGTGCCGTTCAGCGGCACCAGCATTGATACGCAGCTCAGCGACGCGATGCTGTTCTCGAACACTACGTTGTTCCCGAATGGGTTCACGTTCCATTACCCGAGCGCCGGTACGGCCGGTTCGGGCAGCCTCGTGACGGGGATGAAGATTTCGACCAACGGTTTCATCACCCTCGACCCAACCGTTACCAACACCGGAACGACCAACGACCTCGACCTTGCCACCACGCCAATGGTGCTCGCGCCGCTGTGGGAAGATCTGACCGGCCTGTCGCTCGACTCGATCCGTTACGCGGTCACGGGTACGCCCGGTGCGCAGACCCTCACCATCGAATGGATGAGCTGGAAGCGCTCTGGTGTAACGGGTTCGAACCTGAACTTTCAAGTGAAGCTTCGTGAAGGGACTGACCGCATCGAATTCTCCTACGGCTTGATGTCGCAGATCGACGGTGCCGGTGCGGCTTCGATCTATACGTACTCGCTCGGTCTGAGCGGCAACCCTGCTACTGAGATCGCCTCGCAGCAGGTTGAGAACAGCGCGGAATTCGCGAATCTCGCCAATGACGGTCTGAAGCGGATTCCGGCTTGTAACTCGATGATCTCGTTCGTGCCCGGCACTTACGTACCGACGTTCGCGCCAGCCGCAATGGCTCCGGCCAACGACAACTGCTCGGGTGCCATTCAGCTCAACGTCGGTTCCGACCCTGCTGATTACTTCTGCACGCTTTACTCTTCGGCTAATGCTACGGCAAGCCCAAGCATCCCCGTGTGTAGCGCCGCAACGCCCGGTAACCCCGACGACGACGTCTGGTTTGCCTTCACCGTGCCTGCCGGCCCGGCGAAGAACATCACGATCCGCGTAGCTGGCACGCAGGGCTACAACCCCATCCTGCAGCTCTTCAGCGGCGCTTGCGGTACGCTGACGGCTATCGACTGCCAGAACGCAACGACGACGCTCGGCTCGACCGAGACTATCCAAGCAACGGCCCTGACCGGCGGCGCGACCTATTACGTCCGCGTTTACGAATCGGGTACGGGCTGGGGCACGACCACCACCACGTACGGCGGCTTCGCGATGGACGTGTATGAAACGCCAGACCCACCCGTCAACGACGAGTGTGCCGGTGCCGTGACCCTGACGCCGAATGCACTCTGCTCGACCATCGTGAGCGGCACGACGCGCGGCGCTACCGGCCCGAACCCAAGCACTACTTGCGCGGGTACGGCCGACGACGATGTGTGGTACAAATTCGTTGCTACCACCAACGCCATCGAGATCTCGGTGGCCGGTGTTGCCTCGTTCAACGGCGTGATTGAGCTGATGAGTGGTTCGTGCGCTTCGCTCACGAACATGTTTTGCTCTAACGCTACGACCAGCGGCACGGAGTCGCTCGTCCGGACGGGCCTGTCGATCGGTACGACGTACTACGTCCGCGTTTACTCGCTTGGCGCGTTGCTCACCAACCGCGGCAACTTCACGATTTGCGCCCGCTCGTTCACGGTGGTAGCGAACGATGAGTGCGCTGGTGCCATCAGCCTGCCAGTTAACTCGGCCTGCGTGACCACCAACGGCACTACGGTGAACTCAACGGGATCGAACCCAACGCTCACGCTCTGCGGCATCACGGCCGTTGACGACGACGTTTGGTACTCGTTCGTGGCGCCTGCTTCGGGTGCCATCCGCGCTACGGTGCAAGGCACGGGCTTCAACCCCGCCCTGCAACTGTTCTCGGGCGCCTGCGGCTCTCTCACGAGCGTTCTCTGCCGTAATGCCAACACCGACGGTTTCGAGTCGCTGACCCGGATCAATCTGGTGGCCGGCGATACGTACTTCCTCCGCGTTCACGGCGCAGTCACGGGTGAGCCTTCGGGCGCATTCACGATCTGCGTACAGGGCCTGACCGTACCAGCTAACGACGAGCCTGCCGGCGCTATCACGCTGGCTGTCGGCCCGACGGGCTGCGTTTCGCCTACGCTCGGCACCACGGTGCTGGCAACGGGTACGACGGGCATCCCGGTCTGCACCGCCACGACGGCCGGCAACCCCGACGACGACGTTTGGTACAAGTTCACGCCGAGCATCACCTCGCCGAGCATCACCGTAACGGGTGCTACGAGCTTCGATGCAGTCGTGCAGCTTCTGCAGGAAACTACTCCCGGCACGTTCCAGGAAATTTTCTGTGAGGAATCAACCGGCGCTAGCGCTATCGAGCAGCTCGATGCCAGCGGCCTGACACCCGGTCAGCAGTACTATGTGCGCGTGTATGGCTTCGGAGTAGCCACGACGGTGACGACGCCCGGCGACTTTACGATCTGCGTTTCGCAGCAACCCAAAGTGGTTTCGACGCCCCGCACGGCTACTCAGCTCAACTCGGGCGATGACATTCCGCGCGGCAAGCTGAACGAAGCGATCATTCGGGTGCAGCTGCGGGTTGTGGGTGGCGTCGGCTCGCTGCCGCTGCAATCCATCACGTTCCGCTCGAATAACACTTCGGATGCCAACCTCATCACTAACGGGGTGAAGCTCTGGGTTTCGAACCAGACCGCATTCGACTTTAACAACGCTACGCTGCTCGGCACGCGCAACTTCACCGGCAGCGGCGACGCTGTATTCTCGGGCCTGAACTACGATCTGCCGTCGGGTAATAACTACCTGTACCTGACGTACAGCCTGAAGTCGACGGCCGTTATCGGTGATACGCTCGACGCGCAGGTGCTGCCGAACGTCGTTACCATCGGTGGTACCGACTACGCGCTCACGACCTCTAACCCAACGGGCATCCGCCGGGTGGGTCCGGTGGCGCCGGCCAACGACGAACCGTGCGGAGCAACGACTCTGGCCGTGCAGACTAACCGGCCGACGTTCACGACGGGCACTAACCTCGGCGCGACGGATTCCAATCCGACCATCGTCGGAACGTGCTCGGGTCTGTCGACCGCTCTGCGCGATGTGTTCTTCAAAGTCACGGTGCCCGCATCGGGTGAGCTGAACATTGACATGCGCCGCCCAGTCGGTTCGACTTACGGCGACTCCCGTCTGTATCTCTACGATTACACGAGCTGCAGCGGCTCGCTGACGGTGCGTGGTTGCGATGATGACTCGGGCCTCGGCGACCTGTCTTCGGTGCGGGTTACCAGCCTCACGCCGGGCGCGTCGATGCTGATTCGGGTGTCTCTGCAGACCGCCACGGCCACAACCAGCGGTCCGTTCCAGATTGCCGTCACCGACCGGCCGATCTTCACCGGTGAGGTTAGCAGCTCGCCTACGGTAGTGGGCAACTTCTTCCCAGCGCGTGAAGCCGACCTGGCGACCTTCCTCCCTACGGCCCCCATCACGGTGCCAGCCAACGCGGTGAATATGCCAGTCTTGGCGGCCAGCACCACCCTCGGTGGCGTGGCTATCCAGGCGGGTGCAACGCTGACCCAGACGGCCGGCACGCTGACCATCAACGGCTCGTTCGTCAACAACGGATCGTTCGTGACCAACACCGCCTCTACGGTGGCACTGGGCGTCACCGGCGCTACGCCAACGACGTTCAGCGGCACGCGTCAGACGATGTTCGAAAACCTCACCGTGGGTAACTCCGGTGTGACCCTCGAAGCACCAGCGACGATGCAAGTGCATCGCCTGTTGACGCTCGAAGGCGCTCTGACGACGAATTCGCAGTCGATGACGCTCCTCTCCGACGCTGCCGGCACGGCAATGGTCGTTAACGCAGTGGGTGGTAGCGTGATCGGGCCGGTGCGCGTACAGCGCTTCATCGACCCAAGCGCCAACCCTGGCCTGGGCTACCGCCACTTGGCGCCGCCCGTGACGAACACGACGGTTGCCGATCTGGCCGTCACGTCGCTGCCGTCGTTCTCGCCGGTGGTGAACCCGACGTACAACAGCGCCCCTGACCCATTGGTCTACGGCGCGGTGGTGCCGTACCCGAACGTGTTCGATTACTCCGATGATCGCGTGAACAACGCTTTCCCGTTGTTCGAGCGCGGTTACCGCTCGCCGAACGCCTTGTCTGACCCAATGGAGTCGGGCCGTGGCTACACGGTGTACATGCGTGGCACGGTTAAGCCTGATTTCGTGGGTACGCTCGCCAACGGCAACGTCGCCGTTCAGGTGCAGAATACCAACGGGCTGATCAACTCCGGCTGGAACCTGCTCGGCAACCCATACCCATCGCCGATGGATTGGGATCTGATTCCGGCGGGCGACCTGACGGCTGCCGGTCTGAACTCGCAGGTGTCGGTGTTCAAGTCGGAGCAGCCGTTCACGAACGGCCTCGACGGCGTGTACCTGACGCGGGCCAACGGCTTGGGTTCGCTCACGAACGGTCTCATCCCGATGGCGCAGGGCTTCTTCGTGCGGCGCACCACGACGGGCACCGCTCCGTTGCAATTCACGAACGCGCTGCGTCCGACGACTTACGAAAACCCGAGCCATTTCCGCGCTTCCAACACCGCCGACCTGCGGCCGATGGTGGAGCTGGCGCTGAATCAGGTGGGCCGCGTAACGCCTGACCTGACGACGGTTTACTTCGAAACCGGCGCAACGCCTGCCGCTGACGACCGTTTCGACGGCTTCAAGCTGCGCTCGACGGGTGCCATGCCATCCCTCTTCACCCGTACCGCGGGTGGCGATGATCTGGCAGTGAACGGCCTGCCCGCCTTCGATGCGACCGCTACCACGGTGGTGCCGCTGGGTGTGGAAGTAGCCATCACCGGAGCTTACAAGCTCAGCTTGGCTGCGGCCGCCAACCTGCCCGCCGATACGCGGGTGTTGCTCCGCGACCTGGCCACCGGCACGAGCCAGGATATCCGCGTGAACCCGACGTACGCGTTCTCGATGGATGCCTCGTTCCGCGGTGCCCGCTTCGAGCTGGTGTTCTCGCCAGCTTCCAGCCCACTGGGCGTGACGGCGGCTCTGAACGGCGTTGGGGTGCAGGTGTACCCTAACCCAGTGGCTACCGGCACCGAGCTGCGGATCGCGCTGACGGGTCTGCCGACGACGGTGAGCGCCGTGCGCGCTACGCTCCTTGACAACCTGGGCCGTGAAGTAAGCCACGCGGCTCTGACCGCTCGGGCTGGCATCACGGAGGGCGGCATCAGCACCTCGGGCCTCGCCCACGGTGTGTACTCGCTGCGGTTACAGGCCGGTACTGCTACGGTGGTGCGGCGCGTGGTCGTTGAGTAGATAGTGCGCTGAGGCCTATTTCGGCCGAATCAAACGGGGTCGGTCGCGCTTAAGCGACCGGCCCCGTTCTGGTTGGCGGTGGCCTCGTTCCCCTCTTCCTGACCAGTCATATCTTCATTATTTCCTTCTGATGGACTTTTTTTCCTCCCGATTCCGGCTTCGCCCTCTGCTGGCGGCGGCGGTGCTGGCAGCCACTACGGCGCTGCCCGCGCTGGCGCAGCCCGGCTACCTCGCCATCGATGCGCTGGTAGCGCAGAATACCTACCAAGATGTGGGCACCGCTGGCACGGCCATCGCCGTCGCCAATCCCGACGACGCCAACTCGGCCCCGATCCCGATTGGGTTTACGTTTCCGTACGCCGGTCAGACGTTTACGCAGTTCATCTTCAACACCAACGGCTTCATTAAGCTCGGGGCAGTGGCGCCATCGTCGGCGTCGCTTTACCTGACCAACCCGCAGAGCTACACCGGGCCGGGGGTTTTCGCTTCCACCGATCCGCTCGATGAGTTCATCATCGCGCCGTTCAACTACGATCTGGAGCCGGCGGCCGGTGGCCCGGCCGACTTTCGGGTCGTAACCACGGGTTCGGCCCCGAACCGCGTCTGCACGATTCAGTGGAAGAACGTGCGTGATAAGGCCCTTCGGCCCGCCGCCACGACGTTCGCCACGCAGTACGAAACCTTCGAGTTTCAGCTCAAGCTCTACGAAACCACCCGCCAAGTGGAGTTCGTGTACGGCACGGCCACGCCGAGCACCAATACGGTCGGCTTCCGCGGCTCGCACGCGGGGATGCGGGGCGTTGCCGGCTCGACGCCGCTGACGGTCCAGAAGCTTTCGGCGAACGCCTGGACGGCGCCTACCTTCCGCGATGCCAACTACACCGGCCTGCGCTTCAACTTCAAGAGTGATGTGCGCCCGGCGCCGGGCCTGACGTACCGGTTCCTGCCCGACCTCTGCCCACGCCCCGCCAACATCAACGTGAGCGTGGTCGGGACGACGGCGACGGTCACGTTCGCGGGCGCTACCGGTGCGCAGAACTACAACGTGGTTTACGGCCCGGCCGGGTTCGTGCCGCCCGGTGGCACCACGGTCAGCACCACCACCAACACCGCCACCATTACCGGCCTGGTGCCGGGGCAGACCTACGCCGCCTACGTGCAGAGCAGCTGCGGTCCGTCGCTCTTGGGCGGTTTCGCTGGTCCCGTGTACTTCTGCCAGCCCGGCACAATTACGGCGCTGCCTTACATCGAAAACTTCGACGGCGTGAGCGGCGGCAACCGCCTGCCGTGCGGCGTATCCGTCGAGAACGTCAACGGCGATACCGCCCGCTGGCGCAACATCCGCCTCAACACGATCACGGCCTCGCCGCCGAACGGGATGCGGATCGAGACCCGCACCAACGGCGGTGCCGCCAAAGACGACTGGTTCTACCTCCCCGGCGTTCAGATGACGGGCGGCCAGAGCTACGACATCTCGTTCGTCTACCGCGTGGGTTCCAGCGCTCAGCCTGAGCGGCTGGAAGTAATGGCCGGCTCGTTGCCGAACGCCGCTTCCATGACCGACCTGCTCTTCCGCGATACCCTCATCACGCGCGCCAGCTTCACCAACGCGCCGCGTACCACGGGTACGTTCACGGCGCCGAGCACGGGGATCTTCTACTTCGGATTCCACGCCTTCAGCCGGCCGAACCGGTATCGGATTTACGTCGACGATATCCGGATCGAGCCGGGCCCGGCGTGCGCGCCGATTCGCGGGGCAGTGAGCGTTCGGAACATTACGCCGACCTCCGCGCAAGTGAGCTTCACGCCGGGTTTCGGCACCAACTTCATCATCAAGTACGGGCCGCGCGGCTTCAACCCGGGTACGGGCGGCACCTCCTTGCCGGTTACGGGCGGCACCGTGACGCTTTCGGCGCTCTCACCGCTGACGGCGTATGAAGTGTACGTCATCCGCGATTGCGGATCCGTGGGCACGAGCGCGTCGGTTGGGCCGGTGAGCTTCTTCACGCCTTGCGCCGCGCCAACCATTACGGTCCTGCCGTACACCGAGAACTTCGATACCACGCCCGCCGGGCGCCTCCCCTGCGGCTGGACGACGGAGAACGTCAACGGCGATACCATCGAATGGCGTAACCGCCGGGCGAACGCCTCGGCGCAGTCGGCGCCGAACGCGCTTGTGATTCGGTGGAACCCCACCGAGAAAATGAACGACTGGGCTTTCACGCCGGGCCTTCAGCTCACGGCCGGTCAGAACTACGCCCTCAGCTTCAGCTACCGCGTAGGAGCCGCCACCTCAGCGGAAGCGTTTGAAGTGAGTGCTGGCACCGGAACGAGCAGCACGCTGATGACGATCCCGCTCTTCAGCGGTAGCCGCCTCATCAATACCACCTACCGGAGCACGACGGTTACGTTCGCCGTCTCGACGAGTGGCGTGTACCATTTCGGGTTCCACGGGATGAGCGACGCCAACCGGCTGCGCATTTTCATCGATGATATTCGGGTAGACCGGGGCGCGGCTTGCCCTGCCCCAACCGACCTGATCGCTCAGAACGTGACGGCTACCGGCGCTACGCTCGGCTTCACGGCGGCCCCCGGCGGCTTGGGTTACACCTTCATCTACGGCGCACCGGGCTTCAACCCGGCTACGGGCGGCACGCAAGCGACGGGCAGCGGCCCGACGGCCATCAGCGGCCTGAATCCGCTCTCGACGTACGAGTTCTACGTGCGGACGTCGTGCGGCACCTCGGGCCAAAGCGCGTTGGTAGGGCCACAGTCGTTCACTACGCTCTGCCCACCCCCAACGCTCAGCACGCCTCTGACGGAGAATTTCGACGCCGTGCCGACCAACACGCTGCCCTGCGGCTGGACAGTCATCAACGCCAACGCCGATACGGCGCAGTGGCGGATTCTGAATCTGGCGAACCTGACGCAATCGCCGCCGAACGGCTTCCGCATCGAATCGGCGACGCCGAAAGACGATTGGTTCGTGACGCCCGCCGTGCAGCTCTTCGCGGGGGTCGCGTATGACCTCTCCTTCGAAACCCGCGCCGGTGGCGCGCCGGAAGCGCTCGAAGTGCGCGTCGGTACGGTGGCTACGGCTGCCGGGCTGTTGGCCGGTGAGCAGATTTTCAACGATACGGCTCTCGTCATCAATACCTTCCCGAACCCCGTGGCGGCGCAGTTTACGCCCACCGTCGACGGCACGTATTACATC
The DNA here is from genome assembly GCA_031397815.1 of Hymenobacteraceae bacterium. GTDB lineage: Bacteria > Bacteroidota > Bacteroidia > Cytophagales > Hymenobacteraceae > JANNMJ01. The sequence goes on along the minus strand of JANNMJ010000192.1, from coordinate 10,343 downwards.
GGGTGGCACGCGTACACCGGCCGCGACGCCGACCGCCTCTACGTCGATAACATCTCCCTGACGAGCGCTGTCTGCGACCTTGCTACGGCGGTGAGCGCTTCGGGGGTGACGAACAACTCGGCGACGGTCACATTTACGCCGGGCCCGAGCGCGACGTATTCCATCATTTACGGCTCCTTCGGCTTCGACCCGGTCACGGGCGGTACCACGGTGCCAGCCACCGGCTCGTCGACTGTCCTGACGGGCCTGATTGCGGGGAGCACATACCAGGCGTACGTGATCAGCTCGTGCGCGGGCGGTGCGCCGTCGTTGGCCGGGCCGATCTCGTTCTCGACGGTGGTGGGTCTGAGCTCGGCGGCGCTCGCGCAAGCGGTGCAGGTTTACCCGAACCCCGCCACCGATGAAGCCCGCATCGTGCTCCAACGGACTGGCGCCACCCGCGCACAGCTGACCGTCAGCGACGCGCTCGGCCGCGTGGTGCACACTGCCGCCCTCGCCGACGATGCTACGTACCGGCTCCCGGTCGGGCATCTGGCGCCGGGCCTCTACTCGGTGCGCGTGATCCTCGACGGCGACGCCGTCGTGACGCGTCAGCTCAGCGTTCAGCGCTAACGCCGACGGAAAAAATGGAACCTGACGGCTGCTCTGGCCCGCTCGGTTCCGTAATTCTTTCGTAAATACGGCCGGTTTTCCTGTCACAGGGGAGACCGGCCGTTGTCGTTAGCACCCTCGGCGGCGCCTTCACCTTCCCACCACGTTCCTTTCTGTGGACATTGATATGGACGAAATCTTCGACTTTTTCCGTCGCCTCTTCGACACATCGAGCTGGCCCCCACGCTGGCACTGCGGCGAGTGGACCGACTTCCACGGCTGGCTCTACATCGCGTCGGATGTAGCGATTTGGGCCGCGTATTTCACGATTCCATTCCTGCTCGCGTTTTTCGTGCGCAAGCGGCAGGATGTGCCGTTTCAGAGCGTATTCCTACTATTCGCGCTGTTCATCTTCGCCTGCGGCGCCACCCACCTCATCGACGCCATCATCTTCTGGGTGCCGATTTACCGCGTCAGCGCGCTGGTGCGCTTCCTGACGGCGGTGGTCTCGTGGGCGACGATTATCGGCTTGGCGAAGGTGTTGCCGCAAGCGATGCTCCTGCGCTCACCCGCCGCCCTCGACCGCCTCGTAGCGCAGCGAACGCAGGAATTGGAAGCCGCCAACGCACGCTTGCAAGAGCAAGCCGACACCATTCAGCGTGCCTACGACGACTTAGAAGTCAAAGTCACGTTCCGGACGCTGGAGCTGGAGAAGCAGCTCCGCGAGCTGCGGGGGCAGGCGTAAGCCGACGGCTTTTTGTAACCGTACCGATATTTTTTTCAAAAAAGGTTTACACACGTGTAAACCTTTTTTCGTTTTTGTGCGCCGAGGTTTACAACGCTTTCGGCCTGAAACCTTGAATCGTATCAATAAGTGGTCAGCCAGAAGTTGTTGAGGATTTTGTCATTGCGAGGAGGAGGCTTTGCGACGACGTGGCAATCCTCGTTGGCTCGGCAATGCGGCTGAGCAAACGCCCCCATCCTACGAGGATTGCTTCGTTCCTCGCAATGACAAATGCGGAAAAACTTGCAGTCAACCGCTTAAAACGGCCGCTATTTCGCAGCGGGCGCGTCGTGATACGTCACGGGGCTGCACTGGGCGAAGGGCATCCGGCCACGCAGGTCAATCTTATGACTCTTGACAAACTCCGTCAGCAGCCGCTGGAATTCCGCTTCACGTACCGCCTCGATTTCGCCCGCGCGAAACTGATAGACGTAATAATCGATGGTGCCGTCGGCCCGGAAATAGATGCGGTTGAAGCCCTTTGTCGGCTTGCTCCACAGAAACTGATTCGCCTTTAGGTAGCTGCCCAGCGCTTGCAGGAGCTTGCCGTACGCTTGGACCACTTCGTCTTCGTAGCCCGCAAAAACCGCTTTGGTCGTGTCTGCGTGGATGGCGCTTCGGTAGACGCTATCGAGGTGGCTCACGCGGATGCCTTTCGTGGCGGCGGCACGGTAAGAAATCGCTACCTGTGCGGCGCCGAGGCGAGGCAGGAAGCTGATCAGGACGAGCAAAAGCAAAAAACGCATCAAAGAAATGGCCCGCTTTAGGGCGGGCCATTCAAAGATATTCAACTTTTAGCTATTCGGGCGTTATACCCCTTACGCCACCTGCCGCTCGCGCCGCACGGGGGGAGCCGGTTGAGCAGCGGGCGGCAGCGGCTTGTTCTCCTTGCCACGGCGCCACGCGGCGATGCCGAGGCCGATGCCCATCAGGCAGGTGCCGATCCAGAGGAGGTTGATGCCGGGTTTTTCGACGGCTTTCAGGATGATGTAATCCTTCTGGCTGGTGCTGGCGCCGAGGGTGAACTCGCCTTTTTTCGGGTCGATGCTCATGAACATCAGGCGGAGGCCGAGGTCGGGGATTTCATCCGCGACGCGCCCTACGAGGTTGCCTTTGAGCGCCCAAATCGGGTGAGCGTGGTACTTCTTGGTTTCGCCTTCGATGAGCAAATCGGCTTGCAGGGCGAGGTCGCCTTTCTGGAGGCCCATCCCGGTTACATCGTGCGCGGGCTCGATTTGGCGGAGCACGGCGATGTAGTCGTTCAGAATCAGCGTATCGCCGATTTTGGCCTTGTACTCCTGCATCGGCGTCCATTCCTTCTCCTCATCCGGCTTCGGCACGGTGCTGACGTGGGCGTAGATGTCGTGATCCCAGAAGACTTTCAGATCCGGCGACGCCACTAAGCCCATCTCTGGGTTGACCTGCGCGCGGGGGAAAAGGGTGAATTTTTCCTTCGGATTGTCTTTGTCCGTGAACTCGACTTCGAAGAAGGTATTCTCGGGATAGATGTTGAGCGTATCGCCGATTTTGGCGAACTGCTTGCCCTCGTGCTTCACTTCGGCGCGGGCAATGGCGCGGTACTCGTCCTCGGGCAGCATGAAAAGGTCGTCCTTGTTGACGTAGCCCGGAATGCCTTTCGCCTCCACAAACTGCCCTTTGTAGAGCAGCGAGTAATGCGACATCGGCACTGCCTGATTCCGCCACAGCAAGACGTTGTCGCGGTTGATTTCCTCCGGCAGCTCCTTCGAATACAGCAAGCCGCTCACGTTTTTCGAAATCACGTTCGAATAACCCGACGAATACAGAATCCCGATCAGCATCAGCGCGATGCCGATGTGCGCCACCGCGCCGCCGCTCAGCCGCGTGCCGTGCCGGGCGAGCTTCACGAGCGTCGTGCCGTTCGAGATGACCGCAAACAGGCTCACCGTGAGGAGCGCAATCCACGCGGGTTGGTGCAGCTTGGTGAGCAGGATGAAGAGCGAGGCGAAGAGGAGCGTCAGAATCAGCGGCACCGTGAACACGTCGGAGAGCTTCTGCTTCGTCTCGACGCGCTGCCACCAGAGGAGCTGCGCGATGCCAGTGAGCACCGCAAACCCCACGCCCACCCAGAGCTGAAATTTGGTGTAATGGGCAATCTGGTCGGCGGGCAGCGCCAGCGACGATTTCACGCCAAACAGCCCGACCAGCGCATTGTAAACCGGAATCGAAGTGGTGGCGAGGACCTGAAACGCGCCCAGCCCGAGCACCGCTGCTCCCACGAAAACCCACGTTTCGGGGTTGTAGGCGGTCAATTCCTTCGCATCAGCCGGCAGCTCGCGCCAGCGGTACGCCAGCAGCGCCACCGCCAGCACCACGAACGCGCCGAGGTACGAGAGGAGCTGTCCGCTCAACCCCAAATCAGTGAACGAGTGGACGGAGGCGTTGCCCAGCACCCCGCTACGCGTGAGGAACGTGGCGTAAAGCACCAGCAAAAAAGTGCCGATAGAGAGCGCAAAAGCCGCTTTCAGCCCCACCCTCGACCGCTGGAACACCACCAGCAGGTGCGCCCCCGCTACCAACACGAGCCACGGAATGTAAACGGCGTTCTCGACGGGGTCCCAGTTCCAGTAACCGCCGAAGTTGAGGGTTTCGTAGGCCCAATAAGCGCCCATCACGATGCCGACGCCGAGAATGCTCGCGGCTGCCAGCGCCCACGAGAGCGTCGGGCGAATCCATTCGGTGTAGGCGCGCTGCCAAAGCGCCGCCACGGCAAACGCGAACGGCACGAGCGTGAGGGCAAAGCCGAGGAAGAGCGTCGGCGGGTGAATTACCATCCAGTAGTTCTGGAGAAGCGGATTCAGGCCGTTGCCGTCGGTGGGGACGTAGTTCGGGTTGAGCTTATAGACGGGGATATCGCCCATAAAATCCTTCAGCAGCAGGAACGGCGACGACCCCACGCGGAACGTGCTCGTGAGAATCACGCCGAGAATCATCGACGTCAAGAACACTTGCACCCCCGCGAAAACCGCCATCACGGGCGCTTCCCAGCGGCGGGCCTTCCAAATCAGTAGCCCGCCGATGCAGACGTGCCAGAAAATCCAGAGCAGGAACGAGCCTTCCTGTCCTTCCCAGAAGCACGAAACCATGAATTTCACCGGCAGGTGATTACTCGAATGGCTCCACGCGTAGTAATACTCGTAGCGGTGGTGGTAAATGATGTCGTAGAGCGCCCCCACGACCCCCAGCACCGCCAACCCGTGCACCGTGAACGCCACGCGGCCCAGCTGCTGCCACGCCTTGTCGGGCGCATCGGCCAGCGTACGGCCGCGCGCGGCGAAGTAGTAGGCCAGCGCCGCCACGAGGGCCGCCACAAAAGCGACCACCACCGAGGCGTGACCCAGATTTCCGATAAGCGTATTCATTGGCAGCAACACGGTTGATGAGGCTTGACGTGGAACACGTCAAACAAGTCAGCCGGAAAGAAGTCCCGACCGGGCTACAAAGTTCGGCACGAAACTGCGGGCGCGGGCGTCCGGTTATTTCCTAGCGCCTATAGGGTCGCCTCGAACTCTTCCACCGTGGCCGCATTGCGGCCGTTACCGCCATCCGTAATGCTCACGCGGATGCGCTGAAGCCCTTGCCGCACCAGCTCGGCGGTGGAAAGCGCCGGACTAGGTCCGGATTTAGGCCGCGTGAGCTGTGCCCGCCGCACCACGCGCCCCGTGAGCGCATCCGTTACGATGAGCGTGAGCGCCGCGCCGGGCCGAAACCGGTCGAGCGGCAAAGCCAGCCGGGAGCCACTGGCCCGTGCCGCCAGTCGCGAAAAACTCACCGCCTGCTGCCAGACCAGCGCAGGCGCCGCCGTGCCCTCAGTCACGATCTGGTACACATATTGGCCCGGCCCCGGTAGCGTATCGGTGAGCGTATACTGGCGTTGCAGCCCCCCCGCCGAGTTGCGCTCGACGGGCACATAAGCCGCCTCAGTGGCGCGGTGCTGGGCCGCTTCACGCCGCCGCACCACGAAGGCCGTGGCGCCAGTCAGTGAATCGGGCAGCGCCCAGCGCAGCTCCACTTGCGCGGAGCCGACGGCGGTTTGCGCCGTGAACGCCGGTGGCGCCACCACCGGCACGCCCCGCGCCACGGTATCGACGGTGAGGCGGAAGCGGCAAAAATCCTGTAGGTAGCCATCGACGCAGAGCAGCACTTCCTGCCCGGCGGTGGGCGCGTCGAGGGGCACGAAAATGTCGTCCTGCGTGCCCAAGGACGTGCAGCTCAGAATGGTGTACGTGCTCGGCTTGCACGGCTCACCCGCCGTGAGCGCCACCAGCTGCACCCCGCGCACATCGCGGCACTGCTGCCCGCCGATGTTGAGGTAATAGCGCCCGGCGCGCGCGGGCCGGAACGAGAACCACTGGTCGTTGTGGTAATCGATGCACTTCCCGGTCAACTTTTCATCCACGCACGCCCATTGCACCGTGCAGCCGTCGGTCCGCGAGTGCACCGGCTCGCCGAGGGTGAGGGCGAGGCGGGCGTCGAGGTCGTCGTTCGGAACGGGTTCGGGCGTTTGGGCGTGAGCACCGAAGCCGGTCAGCAAGAGCAGAAGGGTCCGGCGCATCAAGGTGAAAAAATCGAAAATGGGGTGGAAACGAACGGGTTAGCCTTGAAGTAATTGCTGCACGCCCTGCCAGAAGCATTGGAAGCTTGCCGATTGGTTACGCGTGGGGTCGAGGTGCGGAGCGATTAATGACGCCCATTCACGTTTCAAACGCCTATCACCGTAGCCCGCCCGCGCCAGTAAGCGCTGAAACGCTTCCCAAGTACCACCCGATATCTCATCCGGGTCGTGCGCAATTCCCTCGTAGTGCTGCGCCCGGACGCGCGGATAAACTTGGGCAATGGCGTCGCGGTCACCGAAATACCAAGCTTCCAACTCCTCGCAAGCCAGCCGATTGACGACTAGAAAGCGGCCATTGGCGTCAGGTGCCGTTTTGGTTGGCAGCCCTACCGCGTGAGCTAGGGCTTCAAGGTGGCGTTTTTCGGCGCGACAGTCTTTCTGGTCGCGGTCAAGCAGCACGACAATTCGTAATGCGGGCCATCCGCGCATTCGCGCGCCAGCATCGCGCAATAAAGAGGGTAGCTTTTCGAGCAGCTGCTCGCGATTGCCAAAACTGATTGAATCGAACGTGTTGGTCTCTCCGTCGAATAGGCGAGGTAGCAGCAGTTCGAGGGCCAGTTTGGTCGATTCTTCTTCGAGCCAGAACTCTACGTGCATCGGGCGCGACTATCTGTTTGGAGGTTGCGGAATATCCGGATTCAGGCGGCCCTCCAGCCAAAGCGCCCCCAGCGAGCTACCATTATCGATGCGCTGCTTCACGTTGTAGATATCCGCTGCGCGTGTTGCACGAGTGTACCCATCCGGCGTACGGTCGAGCACCCAAACTTCCTCAGGCTCTAATGCATCAAGAAATTGCGGCGAATGCGTAGTAACAAAAAGCTGGGTCCGGGCCGAAGCCCGAATAAAATCTTCGGCCAGCCGCCCGTGCAGAGATGGATGAATCTCGGCTTCCGGCTCTTCCACGCCCAGCAGCCCGGCAGGTTCCGGTTCGTTGAGTAGCACGAGATAAGCGAGTAGCCGCAAGGTGCCGTCAGAGGCAAAACGAGCGGGAATCGGCTCGGCGAAAGCTTGGTCTTTTAGGCGAAGGACGAGCCGCTTGTCAATCGTTTCTTCGACCGTGATACTCTCCAGACGCGGGACGCGGTGGCGCAGCTCCTGAAGTAATTCTTCGAGCAGCGCGGGGTGAGTTTTCTTTAAATAGAAGAGGACGTTGGCGAGATTGTCGCCAGTTAGGGAAAGGCGCTTAGCGGGAGCTGTAGAGCGGGAGCCAGAAGCATGTGAGTCGGTAAAATGTACTGACTGGCCCGACTTGAAAAAACTGCTAATCGCTTCCGGATGAGGCGAATCGTCGCCCTGAGATCTACCTAGTTGATAGGGAAAGGAGAGCCATAGATCGTCATTCGAAATAAGACCTTGATGAATGCGAGCAACCGTTTTTTCGACTCGCTTTGAAAACCAATCCCCCGATTGAGAGATAGCCAAGTTTTTTCCTTCCTCCGCCGACGGTACCACCCCGACCAAGCCCACCACGTCGTCGCGGGTGCTGTTGGGGTCATCAGCATCGAGTATTCGCTCACTTCTGACGATTGCCTCCGTATCCGACTCCCCGAGCGCCAGCTTATAGGTAGCGCGGCCTTCGGCAAAGGCAATCTGGCATTCGAAGGCGATCTTGTCGCTTCCGCCTTCCGGCTTAATACCTGAAAGCCCGTTTCGGGTTCGCCAAGCTTCCTGCAAACGGCCACGGGCGCATTCTTCCAAAAACGCCAGCGCATCCAGCACCGTCGATTTCCCGCTGCCGTTCGCGCCGATGAGTACCGTCAAGGGCGTCAGGTCGCGGAACTCCACATCGCGCAGTGCCCGGTAGTTGCGGATGCGGAGATAGGTGATGCGCGGTGGCGTGGCAAGCGGGGAAGTGGCGTCGGGCATAACGAAGGAAAAACTACCGCGCCGCCGTCTCGGCTTTCAGCTCGGTCTCCGTGTACTTGCTTGGGCACTTGAGCAGAATCTGGTCGGCGACGAAGGTTTCACCGCGCATCGAGCCGGTGATGACGATTTGGTCGGAACGGTCGAAATCCTGCGGCTTGGGGTTGTAGTACACCACGCGCTGCGCTTCTTTGAGCGTGTCGATGAGGGTGAACTCGAAGTGGTTTGGGTCGATGACGGGGTCGTAGAGGAGGCCCGTGAGGTTGCCCTGCGCGTCTTTCGGCAGGCGCCCGACGATGTGGACTTTCGTGGCGTTGCCGTCCTGGGCGCGCTCGCGGGCTTCGCGGAACGAGACGTAGGTACTCGCGTCGCTCGCCGTGCTCATCAAAATGAAGATGGCGACGGCGATGATGCCAATGGCGAAAAGGTGAATTTTCTTCATATCGAGCCTGAAACCGGATTCGATGCAAAAACTATCCGGCCGACAGAATAGTCGCCGGTTGGGAAGCGGTTGCGGGGGCAAAGGTCGGAACGAATGGGTCCGAAACCGCTATCGAAGGTGGCCTAATGCTCGCCTAATGGCTAGCTACTGACCGCCTAACGCCCGCCTTCGCGCACGCGCTTTTCGAGCTTGCCCACCTTACCGTCGAGCCGGACAAGGTACGTCAGCACGCCGAGCGTGACGATGGTCATCACGCCCACCACGACCCAGATTTTGCCGTCGGCACGCAGCGTGTCGGCCATTTCTACGGGTGGCTGCGCGGTGCCCTGCGCGTAGGCCGCGCCGCCGACCAGCAGCGCCAACAGCGTCAGCACCGGAATCAATAGAAAGCTAAACGGCAGTACTCGGCGGCGCATCTGGGGCAGCATCTTCTTGGTCATCGAGGGTTTGATTGAGGAGCGTAATGCGGGCGCCGAGCTGCGTAACCCACGCACCGACGAGAATCCAGCCGATGACGGCCGGGTAAAACACGAGCCGCATCGTGTGGTCGAGGTCGTAGGTATTGAAGCCGGGGTTGCCGCCCGCGCCGGGGTGCAGCGTATCCTTGATGCGCGGCATGATGAAGAGCAGCGGCACGGCCGCCGCGAACGCGAACACGTTGTAAATGGCGCTGATACGGGCGCGCTGCGTGGGTTCAGGCAGCGAGGCGCGTAGCACGAAGTAGGCGCCATAAATCAGCAGCGCAATAGCGGCGCCGTTGAGCCGGACGTCGTCCGTCCACCACGTCCCCCACGTGTAGCGCGCCCAAAGGCTGCCGGTCAGCAACCCCAGCACGCCGAGGACGGAGCCCGTCTTGGCGGCCTCGTGCGACCAGATATCGTGGCGCAGCTCGCCAGAGCGCAAATACCGGAACGCCGACCCCACGGAGAACCCGAGGACGACGGTCATCGCGAACCACATCGGAACGTGGAAATACAGGTTCCGAATCGTCTCGTTGACGATGTCGCGGCGCGGCACCGGCAGGTATAGGCCCGCCACCGCCACGTACAGCAGCAGCGCGCAGGCCAGATATTTCCACCACTTCATTGGCTGATTTTAGCTAACTCTTCCACAGATAAGGAAACAGCACCACGGCAAGAGTGGTGACAATCAGATTCACGGCCACGATACTCAGCAGCGGGCCAAGGCTGACGCTGCGGTCGAGGCCGTCGAGGGCGTTTTTGGAGAGCCGGAGGAGAAGGAGCAGCAGCGGCAGCATCGTCGGGAAGGCCAGAACGGCGAGGAGCGTACTCGAATTCGCCGCCCGTGCGGCAATGCCCGACATCAGCGTCAGTGTCGCCGCGAAACCCGTACTGCCGAGCACCAGCGTCAGCAGAAACAGGCCCGCATCCTGCACGGGGTTCCCGAGCACAACCGCGTACAGCCCGAAACAGAGCAACGCCAACCCAAGCAGCAGTACAGCATTGTACAGCATCTTGGCGATGATGAGCGCCTCGGGCCGCACCAGCGTGTGCAGGTACAGGAGCCGCCCACGCGTTTCCTGCCCGAAGCTTTTCTGCGCGGCATTGAGGGCGGCGAAGAGCATCACAATCCAAAAAAGGGCGTTCCAGAGCGGCACGGGCACGGTGCCGCCGCGCGTCCCGATGCTCAGATAACAGATGTACACCGTGCCGGTGACGTACAGCAACAGCCCATTGAAGGCAGCGCGCTGACGCCACTCCTGCACGGCCTCGCGCCGCACCAACCACCGAACTTCATGCCACATCATTCGTGCAACAAAGGTAGGGTAGGGTTGGGGGGCGGGGGGCGTCCGAATCGCGCGGGCTCTGCCCCGTGCGGGCTATTCGCGGGACTCTGGCCCGCACACGCGGAAGGCGCATTAACCCCGTCCATGGTGGTAGGGGTGTCGTCAACGGCCGCCGGATCTACGGCACCTTTTGCGTCATCTGTCATCAAGCGGACGGCAAAGGCGGGGCGCTGCCCGGCTCCGCCGCCACCCAGGCCACGTT
>JANNMJ010000116.1:0-32369 GCA_031397815.1 Hymenobacteraceae bacterium | reverse complement strand
ATCACAATCTGACGCGTGTATTCGCGCAGACCGGTACCCGCCGGAATCAGGTGACCCACGATCACGTTTTCCTTCAGACCGAGCAGCTCGTCGGCTTTGCCACGGATAGCGGCTTCCGACAGCACTTTGGTGGTCTCCTGGAACGACGCAGCCGAGATGAACGACTGCGTACCGAGCGACGCCTGCGTGATGCCTTGCAAGGTGGCACGGGCCACAGCAGGCTGAGCATCACGGACAGTAGCGAGGCGCAGATCGCGGCGGCGGAGCGACGAGTTCTCGTCGCGCAGCTTCCGGGCGGTGATGATCTGACCAGGTTTCACTTCGGTCGAATCGCCCGCATCCATCACCACTTTCATATCGATGATGGTGTCGTTTTCTTCCATCACGCTCACCTTGTCGATGCTCTGGTGCTCGAGGAACTGGGTATCGCCCGGATCGATGATGATCACTTTCTGCATCATCTGGCGAACAATCACCTCGATGTGCTTATCGTTGATCTTCACGCCCTGCAAGCGATATACTTCCTGAATCTCGTTCACGAGGTATTCCTGCACAGCGCCGGGGCCTTTGATATTCAGGATATCGGAAGGCGTGATAGCACCGTCGGAGAGCGGATCGCCGGCGCGCACGAAGTCGCCATCCTGTACGAGGATGTGCTTCGAGAGCGGCACCATGTACTTCTTCTTGGCGCCGTCTTTCGCTTCGACGTAGATCTCGCGGTTACCGCGCTTGATGCCGCCGTAGGTCACGACACCGTCGATTTCCGACACAACGGCCGGGTTCGACGGGTTACGGGCTTCGAACAGCTCGGTCACCCGTGGCAGACCACCGGTGATGTCACGCGTTTTGCCGATGGCACGCGGGATTTTCACCAGAATCTGACCAGCCGTCACCGCCGATTCGTCGTCGACGTTGATGTGAGCACCCACCGGGATCGACACAGCGCGCTCGTTGATGCGGATCGACGGGTTATGCGCCTTGTCTTTCGTCTCGATAACCACCTTCTCGCGGTAGCCGGTCTGTTCGTCCGACTCCTCGCGGTAGGTGATGCCTTCGATGATCGACTCGTACTTCACGACACCGTCGGATTCCGACAGGATAACGGCGTTGTAAGGGTCCCAACGGCAGATTTCCTGCCCTTTGATCACTTCCTGGCCGTCTTTCACCATCAGCGAGGCGCCGTACGGGAGGTTGTTCGCGATGAGCACGCGGCCCGTCGCATCCACTACCTGTACTTCGCCCTGGCGGCTCATCACCACCTGCACTTCTTCGTTTTCGCGCTGGCCGGGAACCGTCCGCACGTCTTCCAAACGAATGAAGCCGTTGAATTTGGCGCGAATCGTGGCGTCAACCGCGATGTTCGACGCCGTACCACCCACGTGGAAGGTGCGGAGCGTCAGCTGCGTACCCGGCTCCCCGATGGACTGCGCGGCAATAACGCCGACAGCTTCCCCGCGCTGGACCATCCGGCCCGTGCTGAGGTTACGGCCGTAGCATTTGGCGCAGATACCGCGCTTCGTTTCGCAGGTCAGCACCGAGCGGATTTCCACCGATTCGATAGCCGTTTCTTCGATCCGACGCGTGATGTCTTCCGTGATTTCCTCACCCGCCCGCACGATCAGCTCGTCAGTCAGTGGGTCGTACACGTCCTGCACCGCCACGCGGCCGAGGATCCGGTCGGTGAGCGATTCGACGATGTCTTCGTTATCCTTCAGGGCGAAGGTTTCCGTGCCGCGCAGCGTACCGCAATCCGGCTCGTTCACGATCACGTCCTGCGAAACGTCAACCAGACGACGGGTCAGGTAACCGGCGTCGGCCGTTTTCAGAGCCGTATCAGCCAGACCTTTCCGGGCACCGTGGGTCGAGATGAAGTACTCCAACACGTCGAGGCCTTCTTTGAAGTTCGAAAGAATTGGGTTCTCGATGATCTCACCTACCGAGCCTTGCAGCGATTTCTGCGGCTTCGCCATCAGACCCCGCATCCCGCCGAGCTGACGAATCTGCTCGCGCGAACCCCGGGCGCCGGAGTGCATCATCATGTAGATCGAGTTGAAGCCCTGATCGTCGTTTTCCAGACGTTTCATCAAGGTTTCAGTGATCTGGTTGTTGATACGCGTCCAGATGTCGATGACTTGGTTGTAGCGCTCGTTATCCGTGATCAGACCCATCTGGTAGTTCGCCGTCACTTCGTCGACCGAAGCGCGGGCTTGTGCCACCAAAATGTCTTTTTCTTTCGGAATCACGATATCGCCGAGACCCATCGACAGACCGCCTTTGAAGGCCGCCTGGAAACCGAGGGTCTTGATATCATCGAGGAATTGCGCCGTACGCGCCATACCCACTTGCTTGAACACCATCGAGATGATGCCCTGCAGCTTCTTCTTGGTGAGCAGCTCGTCGACGAAACCGACTTCTTTCGGCACCACCTGGTTGAACAACACGCGGCCCGCGACGGTCTCGATGACCTTCGTTTTCAGCTCGTCGTTCTCGCGCACCGTGGTGCGCACCTTGATGATGGCCTGCTTCGAAACCTTGCCTTCGTTGATGGCAATGATCAGTTCCTCAGGCGAGTAGAACGTCATGCCTTCGCCGGCAATCTTCTCAACTTCCGTCGTGAGCTTGCCTTTGGTCATGTAGTACAGCCCGAGAACCATGTCCTGCGACGGTACCGCAATCGGTGCGCCGTTGGCCGGGTTCAGGATGTTGTGCGACGCGAGCATCAGGAGGCTGGCTTCCAGAACGGCTGCCGGTCCGAGGGGGACGTGGACGGCCATCTGGTCACCGTCGAAGTCGGCGTTGAAAGCCGTACAGACGAGCGGGTGCAGCTGGATTGCTTTGCCTTCGATCAGTTTCGGCTGGAAAGCCTGAATGCCCAAGCGGTGAAGCGTTGGAGCCCGGTTGAGGAGCACTGGGTGGCCTTTCAGCACATTTTCCAGAATATCCCACACCACGGCGTCCTTACGGTCAACGATTTTCTTCGCCGATTTCACTGTCTTCACGATCCCGCGCTCGATGAGCTTCCGGATGATGAACGGCTTGAACAGCTCGGCCGCCATGTTCTTCGGCAGACCGCACTCGTGCAGCTTCAGCTCCGGACCAACCACGATAACCGAACGACCGGAATAGTCGACGCGCTTACCGAGAAGGTTCTGACGGAAACGGCCCTGCTTGCCTTTCAGCATATCCGAGAGCGATTTCAGCGCCCGGTTGCCTTCTGCCCGCACAGCGTTCACTTTCCGCGAGTTATCGAACAGCGAGTCGACAGCTTCCTGCAACATACGCTTCTCGTTCCGCAGAATCACTTCCGGCGCCTTGATCTCGATCAGACGCTTGAGGCGGTTGTTACGGATGATGACGCGGCGGTACAGGTCGTTCAAGTCGGACGTAGCGAAACGACCACCGTCCAATGGAACGAGTGGGCGCAGCTCCGGCGGAATCACCGGCACCATCTTGATGATCATCCACTCAGGGCGGTTCGCCACGCCGCGCGAGGCGGCATCGCGGAACGCTTCCACTACGCGCAGACGCTTCAGCGCGTCGGCTTTCCGCTGTTGGCTCGTCTCGGTAGAGGCCGAGTTCCGCAGCGAATAGCTCAACTCGTCGAGCTTGGTGCGCTCGAGCAGCATGTGCAGCGCATCGGCGCCCATTTTGGCGATGAACTTGTTCGGATCATCGTTCGGGAGCATCTGGTTCTCGCGCGGCAGCTTCTCGAGCAGGTCGAGGTACTCTTCTTCCGTCAGGAAGTCGAGCTGCTGTACGCCGCTTTCCGCCAGTGCGCCCGGCTGCACCACCACGAAACGCTCGTAGTAGATGACTTGGTCGAGCTTCTTGGAGGAAAGGCCGAGCAGATAGCCGATTTTGTTCGGCAAAGACTTGAAGTACCAGATATGAGCTACCGGCACCACCAGCTCGATGTGCCCCATCCGCTCGCGACGCACCTTTTTCTCGGTCACTTCCACGCCGCAACGGTCGCAGATAATATCCTTGTAACGGATGCGCTTGTACTTGCCGCAGTGGCATTCCCAGTCTTTGACCGGGCCGAAGATCCGCTCACAGAACAACCCGCCCATTTCGGGCTTGTAGGTCCGGTAGTTGATGGTTTCGGGCTTTACGACTTCCCCCTTCGACCAGCCCAGCACCGTTTCCGGCGCTGCCAGCGAGATCGTTACCTTCGAGAAGTCCAGAATGGTTCTCCGGTTTTTGGTAAGCTCCATTTTTTGAGTTTCTGGTTTCTGGTTACTAGTTTCTAGCTTCTGATCCTTAGTGCTGAGCAGCTAAAAACCAAAAGCTAGAAACCAGAAACTTCTTACTTAGGTGAGCGCAATTTCCAGGGCCAGACCACGCAGCTCGTGAATGAGTACGTTGAACGATTCTGGGATATTAGGCTTCGGCAGCACGTCGCCTTTTACGATGGCTTCGTACGCTTTAGCGCGGCCGACCACGTCGTCGGACTTAATCGTCAGGATTTCCTGCAACACGTTCGACGCCCCGAAGGCTTCGAGCGCCCACACTTCCATCTCGCCGAAACGCTGACCACCGAACTGAGCCTTACCACCCAGCGGCTGCTGCGTGATGAGCGAGTACGGCCCGATTGAGCGGGCGTGCATCTTATCATCGACCAAGTGACCGAGCTTCAGCATATAGATGATGCCGACGGTCACGGGCTGGTCGAAGCGTTCGCCGCTCAGACCATCGTACAGGTACGTACGACCGAAGATTGGCAATTCGGCTTCCGCCAGCTCCGCCGAAACCTGCGCTTCGGTGGCACCATCGAAAATCGGCGTCGCGTACTTACGGCCCAACCGGCGACCGGCCCAGCCGAGAACGGTTTCGTAGATCTGCCCGATGTTCATCCGGCTTGGTACGCCCAGCGGGTTCAGCACGATGTCCATCGGCGTGCCGTCTTCGAGGAACGGCATATCTTCCTCGCGGACGATACGCGCTACCACCCCTTTGTTACCGTGGCGACCGGCCATCTTGTCACCGACTTTCAGCTTACGCTTCTTCGCGATGTACACTTTGGCCATCTGCACGATGCCTGCCGGTAGCTCATCGCCGACTTCCAGCGTGAACCGGTCGCGCTTGAAGCGAGCGGTTACGATGTTGCGGCGCTTCGCGTAGTTCTTCACCAGCGTCACCAAGTGCCGGTTCACGGCGGCGTCAGCGGTCCAGTTTTCAAGGATCAGATCCTTGAACAGGTTCACTTCTTCCGGAACGGCGTAGTTGCTCTCGTCCTTGTAAGGGTTCTTCGCGGGGAAGAGCGCTTCGGTAAGGATTTTCTTCGAGAACTTGGTGCCTTTCGTGATCAGCTCATCGCCGAACTTGTGCTTCACTCCTTGCGAAGTGCGGCCTTCGAGCAGCGCCACGATCTTGTCGATCATCACCTGCTTGATAACCTTCAGCTCATCCGCGTATTTGCCTTTCAGCACTTCCACTTCTTTCTTGCTCTTGGCGCGCAGGTTCTGATCCTTGCGCGGCCGCGAGAAGAGCTTCGTGCTGATAACCACGCCTTGCAGGGAAGGCGGCGCTTTCATCGAGGCATCCTTCACATCACCGGCTTTATCACCAAAGATGGCGCGAAGGAGCTTCTCTTCCGGCGTTGGGTCGGTCTCGCCTTTCGGCGTGATCTTACCCACCAGAATATCGCCTTCGCGAACTTCAGCACCCGGACGGATGATGCCGTTTTCGTCGAGGTTCCGGACGGCTTCTTCGCTCACGTTCGGGATTTCCGACGTCAGCTCTTCTTCGCCGCGCTTCGTCTCGCGCACTTCCAGCTCAAACTCTTCGATGTGGATCGAGGTGAACACATCGTCGCGCACCACTTTCTCCGAGATCACGATAGCATCCTCGAAGTTGTAGCCCTGCCACGGCATAAATGCCACCAGCAGGTTGCGGCCGAGCGCCAGCTCACCGGCTTCCGTCGAGTAACCTTCGCACATCGGCTGACCCTTCGTCACACGCTCGCCTTTCTTGACGGTCGGCGAGAGGTTCATGCAGGTGTCTTGGTTCGTCCGGCGGAACTTGACGAGGCTGTACGTCACGCGCTCAGCGTCAAACGTAGTCAGCAGCTCTTCCGGCGAGAGGTCGTAGCGCACGATGATGCGGTTTGCATCCACGTACTCAATCATCCCATCACCTTCCGCCACCACGAGGGCGCGCGAGTCGATAGCAGCGCGGCGCTCCAGGCCCGTACCCACGATGGGCGCTTCCGCGCGCAACAGTGGCACTGCCTGACGTTGCATGTTCGAGCCCATCAAGGCGCGGTTAGCATCGTCGTGCTCCAGGAACGGAATCAGCGAAGCCGCAACCGATACGATCTGGTTCGGCGCCACGTCCATGTACGTGTACTCCGACGGCGGCACTACGGGGAAGTCGCCTTCGAAGCGGCCTTTCACGCGGTCGCTCGTCATCGTGCCATCTTCGGAGATGAGGGCGTTTGCCTGCGCGATGTGGTGCGTATCCTCTTCCTCAGCCGTGAGGTAGATGATATCGTCCGAAGCTTTGCCGTCGGCCACCTTGCGGTAAGGCGTCTCGATAAAGCCCATCGCGTTGACGCGGGCGTGCACGCACATCGACGAAATCAGACCGATGTTCGGACCCTCAGGCGTTTCAATCGTGCAAAGGCGACCGTAGTGCGTATAGTGCACGTCGCGCACCTCGAAACCTGCCCGCTCCCGCGACAGACCGCCCGGCCCGAGTGCCGATACGCGACGCTTGTGCGTCACTTCGGCCAGCGGGTTGGTTTGGTCCATAAACTGCGAAAGCTGGTTCGTACCGAAGAACGAGTTGATCACGCTCGACAGCGTCCGGGCGTTGATGAGGTCAACGGGCTTGAAGTCCTCGTTGTCGCGCACGTTCATCCGCTCCTTGATGGTGCGGGCCATACGCGCCAAACCGACGCCGAACTGCGAGTAAAGCTGCTCGCCCACCGTGCGGACACGGCGGTTGCTCAAGTGGTCAATATCATCGACCACGGCGCGCGAGTTGATCAAACCGATCAGATACTTCACGATCAAGACGATGTCCTCATTCGTGAGCACACGAGCTTCCCAATTGTGGTTCAGCCCGAGCTTCTTGTTGATCCGGTAACGGCCTACTTCACCCAAGTCATACCGCTTATCCGAGAAGAACAGCTTCTGAATGATATCACGAGCGGTTTCTTCGTCGGGTGCTTCCGTGTTCCGGAGCTGGCGGTAGATCGTCTCGACGGCCTCTTTCTCAGAGTTCGACGAGTCTTTCTGCAGCGTGTTATAGATAATGGTGTAGTCGGCGGCGTTGATATTCTCCTTGTGCAGGATGATCGAGCCGACACCGGCGTCCACAATAGTTTCAATGTCTTCCTCGGTCAGGACCGAGTCACGCTCCAGCACCACTTCGTTGCGCTGGATCGACACCACTTCGCCCGAATCTTCGTCGGCGAAATCTTCCGTCCAAGTCCGCAAGACGCGCGCGGCGAGCTTACGCCCCACGGCTTTCTTGAGGTCTTTGCGGTTGGCTTTCAGCTCTTCGCTCAGGCCGAACAGGTCGAGGATGTCTTTATCAGTACCGTAACCGATTGCGCGGAGCAGCGTCGTGACCGGGAATTTCTTCTTCCGGTCGATGTACGCGTACATCACGTTGTTCACGTCCGTCGCAAACTCGATCCACGAGCCTTTGAACGGAATGATTCGCGCCGAGTACAGCTTGGTGCCGTTGGTGTGCTTCGACTGCGCGAAGAACACGCCCGGCGAACGGTGGAGCTGCGAGACGATAACGCGCTCGGCTCCGTTGATGACGAACGAGCCTTTCTCCGTCATGTACGGAATATTCCCAAGGAATACTTCCTGCTCGATGGTCTCGAAATCCTCGTTATCGTCGTCGTTGCAGATCAAGCGAAGCTTCGCTTTGAGCGGCACCGAGTACGTCAGACCGCGGTCGATGCACTCATCGACCGAGTATTTCGGCGGATCGACGTGATAGTCAATAAACTCCAGCACGAAGTTCTCGCGGGAGTCAGAAATCGGAAAGTTTTCGGCGAATACCTTAAACAGCCCTTCGTCGGTACGGCTTTCGGCCGCCGTTTCGAGCTGGAAGAAATCCCGGAATGACTTGACCTGTACATCAAGAAAATCCGGATAGTCGATGACTTGCTTAATGGAGGCAAAATTGACCCGACCGGACGTCGCGGGCGAGCCCACCATAGTGGACGAAGCGGCGGCGACGGCGCTGGTTTTTTCCTTAGCCAATGGACTTGCGCGTTAAAGAGTGGGGAACTGGGGTCTTGCGTGGCCTTGCCTAACAACCCGGCGCCCGGCCGGGTTGCACACGGGGCATATTCCGTACAAACAGGAAAAGACCGGGCAAAAAATGCCCGGTCTGATCCGTTGCTGCGCTGGTATCAGCGAGCAAAGCCGAATTACTTAAGTTCGACTTCGGCGCCCGCCTCTTCGAGGGCTTTCTTGAGCGACTCAGCTTCGTCTTTCGTAACGCCTTCTTTGATGGCTTTCGGAGCGGCATCAACCACTTCTTTAGCTTCTTTCAGGCCCAGGCCGGTCAGCTCTTTCACGAGCTTCACAACTGCGAGCTTGGCAGCGCCAGCGCTTTTCAGCACGACATCAAACGACGTTTTTTCTTCAGCGGCTGGGGCGGCATCGCCACCACCACCACCTGCCATCATCACTGGAGCGGCAGCAGCCGGCTCGATGCCGTACTCGTCCTTCAGGATGGTTGCAAGCTCATTCACTTCTTTCACCGTCAGGTTCACGAGCTGTTCGGCGAAGGCTTTCAAATCTGCCATGGTCTTGTTGGGGGTGTAAAAAAAGTTGGGGGTTGTTTCTGCGTTTTGCGCACCTCATCGGTACGCGACCAAACCAGCTAAGCGCCGCTGGTCGGCGGCGCTTAACAGGGATTGGCTTAACCTTCTTTCTCGGAAAGCGTCTTGAGGATGCCCGCGAGCTTGTTGCCACCGCTTTGCAGGGCGCCGAGCACGTTTTTGGCTGGCGATTGCAGCAAGCCGATGACATCGCCGATAAGCTCCATCTTACCCTTGATGGTGGTAAGCATGTCGAGGTTTTTGGCCCCGATGAAAAGGTCGCTGTCGAGGTAAGCGCCTTTCAGCACTGGCTTCGGCTCCTGACCTTTTTTGAGCGTGAGGGTCTTGTGGTACTGCTTGAGCAGCTTGGCCGGGGCGGAACCCGACTCATCGGAGAACAGAATCCCCGATTGGCCTTTCAGCGCCACATCCATGGCCGACGTATCCGTCGGCAGACGATCTAGGGCTTTCCGAACGAGCGTGTTTTTGTACACTTTGAAGGGCATACCCTTCGAGTGGCACAGACGACGGAAATCGTTGATAGCCGCTACCGACATCCCGGAGGCGTCGGTAATGTAGAAGAAGCCATACTGCGCGAAGCGCTCGCTGAGTTCTTCGATCTGCTCCTGTTTTTCTGCGCGGGTCATTATTCTTCGGCGGGCTTAGGCTTTCGTTTGGCTAGGATCCACCGGCACGGCAGGGCTCATCGTCGACGAGAGCGTGATGCTCCGGACGTAAGTACCCTTCGACGACGATGGCTTCAGGCGCAACAGCGTGTTGATGACTTCAGCGGCGTTCTCAGCGATTTTTTCCGGCGAGAACGACACTTTACCGATGCTGGTGTGGATGATGCCGGTTTTATCGACTTTGAAGTCGATTTTACCTGCTTTCACTTCCGTCACGGCTTTCGCCACATCAGCCGTTACCGTACCCGATTTCGGGTTCGGCATCAGGTTACGTGGACCGAGGATACGGCCCAAGCGACCGACTTTGGCCATCACAGCCGGCATCGTGATGATGACGTCTACATCGACCCAGCCTTTTTCGATTTTCTGGATGTACTCGTCGAGACCAACGTAGTCGGCGCCGGCGTTGCGGGCTTCCTCCTCTTTGTCGGGGGTCACGAGGGCGAGTACGCGGATGGTTTTACCCGTACCGTGGGGCAGCGTGGCAACGCCACGTACCATTTGGTCGGCTTTCCGCGGATCAACGCCCAGACGGACGTCGATGTCAACGGAAGCGTCGAATTTGGTGAAGGTTACTTCTTTCACCAGTGCCGCCGCTTCTACGAGCGTGTACTGCTTGGTCTGGTCAACCTTGGCGAGCGCGGCTTTGCGCTTTTTGGTCAGCTTTGCCATTGTTCGTTACGGTTGATTAATCTTTGAAGGGATTAGCGCCCGACACGGTAATACCCATCGAACGGGCAGTACCGGCCACTTGCCGCATCGCAGCCTCCACAGTGAAGGCGTTGAGGTCGGGCATCTTGATTTCCGCAATCGTGCGGACCTGATCCCACGACACAGAGCCAACCTTGTTACGGTTCGGCTCTTTTGATCCCGATTGGAGCTTAGCTGCTTCTTTAAGCAACACCGGCGCGGGCGGGGTTTTGATCACGAAATCGAACGACTTGTCCGTGTACATCGTGATCAGTACGGGAAGCACTTGACCGGCTTTATCCTGGGTCCGAGCATTGAACTGCTTGCAGAACTCCATGATATTCAAGCCTTTTGAGCCGAGTGCAGGTCCAATCGGTGGCGCGGGGTTCGCGGCACCTCCCTTTACCTGAATCTTCAGGTATCCTCTGATTTCTTTGGCCATTGGAGAGAAAAAATGACATCAACCGGGGCCACCGGGTGATGGAAAAAACAAACAAAAGCCGCGTAAAGCGCGACGTTATTTCTTATTGCTGGCAGCGGCAGGCTTAGTGCCTTCCACTTCCGTATCTTTTTCGACCTGCGTGTAGTTCAGCTCCACGGGCGTCTCACGACCGAAGATCGAAACCACCACATTCAGGCGCTTACGCTCGTCGAAGATTTCGCGGACCGTGCCGGAGAAGGTCTTGAACGGACCATCCATCACCTTCACGCGCTCTCCAACCACGAATGGCACTGCCAAAGCAGCTTCTTCTGATTCGCCCTCATCGAGTCGACCCAGAATGCGGTTTACTTCGGCCAAGCGAAGCGGTACCGGCTTACGATTCTTGTCCTTGCCTTCGTCAGAGCCTAAGAAGCCGATGACGCCGGGAATGCTCAGAATAGTATGCTCCAGCTCGCCGTGGCTCAGGTCGGCTTCGATGAGGATGTAGCCGGGGAAGAACGAACGCTCGCGCACCCGCTTCTTACCGTTGCGCATCTCGAAAACCTTCTCAGAAGGAATCAGGATTTGCGGCACCCACTCATCAAATTTCTGACGAACAATCTCCGTTTCCAGATACTGTTTCGCTTTCTTTTCCTGCCCGCTCACGGCGCGGACTACATACCATTTCAGATCAGCCACGGCTTCTCGGGGGGTTCAGCAGTGGGAGAGTTAGAACTGGTCGTAGAACTTGGTGAGTCCTAAGTCGAAGGCATAATCCATCAGCCCGACGACAATTGCGAAGATGAGGGACCCAACCAACACCATTGCCGAGCTTTTTTGCAGCTCCGAGAACGTCGGCCAGGTTACGCGATAGCGAACCTCGTCGAAGGTTTCCTTGAAGAAGAGCGACAATTGTTCCATTGCGCGGAGCCGTAAAACGACGGATTGAGAAGAAGAAAAATGCACGGGCGGAGAGATTCGAACTCCCATCAAAGGTTTTGGAGACCTCTATTCTACCCTTGAACTACGCCCGTAGAAAACCCGCATCGGTGCATAGGCCACCGAAACGGACCGCAAAGGTACGGAGCAGTCGGCAAAAACACAACGGTCGATTACCAAATATCCCGTACCGACGAGGGTGCAGCCGCTGAAGCGGTCATCTGCGCCCCCTTTTACGCTTTAGCGGCGCCGTCCGCCGCCGCCCTGCTGCTGTTGTGCGCGCTGAAGCTGCTGCTGCATCTGCTTCATCGCGGCGGGGTTGCCGCTGAGCTTGCTCATCTGCCGCATCATTTGCCGCATTTGCTCAAACTGCTTGAGCATCTGATTCACTTCCTGCGTTGAGCGGCCGGAGCCGGTCGCGATGCGCTTGCGGCGGGCGGGGTTGAGCAGCTCCGGATTGGCGCGCTCGGCGGGCGTCATAGAGCGGATAATCGATTCGATGGGCGTGAAGGCGTTGTCGTCGATGTCGATATCCTTCATCGCTTTGCCCATCCCCGGAATCATCCCAACGAGATCCTTGATGTTGCCCATCTTCCGGATTTGGTCGAGCTGGGACAAGAAGTCGTCGAAATTGAACTGGTTTTTGCGAATCTTAGCGTTGATCCGACGCGCTTCGTCTTCGTCGTACGCCTGCTGGGCGCGCTCGACGAGCGAAATCACGTCGCCCATGCCCAGAATCCGCTGCGCCATGCGGTCGGGGTAGAACAGGTCGAGGGCGTCCATCTTCTCGCCGGTCGAGATGAACTTAATCGGCTTCTCGACGACTGCCCGAATGCTCAGGGCGGCGCCACCGCGCGAGTCGCCGTCGAGCTTCGTCAGGAC
Source organism: Hymenobacteraceae bacterium (assembly GCA_031397815.1). GTDB lineage: Bacteria > Bacteroidota > Bacteroidia > Cytophagales > Hymenobacteraceae > JANNMJ01. The sequence continues at coordinate 19,960 of JANNMJ010000116.1, read as the reverse complement.
GACACCATCGAAGTTGAGGCGCTCGTTGAAGGTTTTGGCGGTGTTGACGGCATCCTGACCCGTCATCGAATCGACCACGAACAGCGTTTCCGAAGGATTGACGGCTGCTTTGATGCCTTCGACTTCGCGCATCATCATCTCATCAATCGCCAAGCGACCGGCCGTATCGATGATAACCACCTTGCGGCCCAACCGGCGTCCGTGCTGCACGGCATTGCGCGCGATTTCTATCGGGTCTTTAGAGTCAGGCTCAGAATAGAACTCGGCGCCCACTTGCTCGGCCAGCACGCGCAGCTGCTCGACGGCCGCCGGGCGATAAACGTCGCAGGCCGCGACCACCACGCTCCGCCCCTGCTTTTTGAGCAGCGCGGCGAGCTTGCCGGTAAAAGTGGTCTTACCGGAGCCTTGCAGCCCGGCGATGAGGACCACGGCCGGGTCGCCTTTGATGACGACGTCAGTCTTCTCGCCGCCCATCAGCTTGGTCAGCTCGTCGTACACGATTTTCACCATCAACTGCCCCGGCTCAATCGCGGCGAGTACCTTCTGACCGAGCGCTTCCTGCTGAATCCGGTCGGTGACGTCCTTCGCGACCTTGAAGTTTACGTCGGCATCAACGAGCGCCCGGCGCACTTCCTTGATCGTCGCGGCGACGTTGATATCCGTGATCTGGCCTTTGCCTTTGAGGGTCTTGAGGGCGCGATCGAGCTTTTGGGAGAGATTATCGAACATAAAACGGTAGCGCGGACCACTGTCCGCAGTTGCTATGGAAACGCGAAGCGGCGGCTTTACGCTCGCCCAACTCCCGCGTCACGCTGCAAAGGTACCGCCGCGTAGTTTCGTGGTCCCAATGACCGCCATTTCCTCTGCTGCCGCCCGTCCGCTTCGTTTGCTACTGATTACGTATTACTGGCCGCCGTCGGGTGGGGCGGGCGTGCAGCGGTGCCTGCAATTTGCGCGGCATCTACCGGCGTTCGGCATAGAGCCGACGGTGCTGACGGTTGATCCGGCGCAGGCCGCCTACCCCGTGCGCGACGAATCGCTGCTTGAGGCGATTCCGGCGTCGCTACGCGTCATCCGAACCTCTACTACTGAGCCGTTCGGCGTTTATCAGAAGATGAGCGGGGCCGATACGATTCCGTACGGTGGGTTTGCGAACGTGTCGCGGACATCGCGTAAGCAGCAGATTTTCAAGTTTTTACGGGGAAATCTCTTCGTGCCAGACCCGCGCCGCGGTTGGAACCGCCACGCGGTAAAAGCCGCTACGGAATTGCTGAAAACGGGAGATTTCGACGGGTTTCTCACTTCTTCCCCGCCTCATTCTACCCAGCTCATTGGTTTGGAGCTGAAGAAACGGTTTCCGCAGCTCCGCTGGCTCGCCGACATGCGCGACCCGTGGACCGATATCTACTACTATAAGGAGCTGAGGCACTTGCCGCCCGTCCGCTGGCTCGATGCGCGGTATGAGCGGCAGGTGATGCAGGCCTGCGACGCGCTGCTCACGACCAGCCGCCATACCGGCGAATTATTGCTCTCGAAAGTACCCGGTGCCGACCATCAGAAGCTCACCGTCATTCCAAATGGCTACGACGAGGCCGATTTCGCACATCGGCGCAGTCAGCCGCCGACAGATGTGCTGCGCATCCTGCACGCCGGGACCATTACGGAAGCCTACCGGCTGGATGCGGGGTTTTTCCCCGCTGTTCGGGCTATTCAGAAGGCTTTTCCGCAAGTGCCGCTGCGGCTGCGCTTCGTGGGGCAGGTTTCGACTGGATTGCTGAAGCAAGTATGGCAAGCCGGACTGGCCGATATCTTGGAAACGCGGCCGTATGTGCCGCACCACGAGTCAGTAAATGAGCTGATGGCTGCTTCCGCCCTGTTGCTAGCCGTGCCTGATGTGCCGCACAATGCGGGCGTATTGCCGGGCAAGCTGTTCGAATATCTCGCGGCACGGAAGCCGGTATTGGCCGTCGGGCCGCCCGATTCGGAAGCCAGTCGTATTCTGACCGATGCGGGCACCGGCCGCGTACTCGCTTACTCCAATACGGCGGGTTTTGTGGAACAGCTGACGGCGCTCGCCCAAAAATGGACGACCAACGGCCCCAACCTCGACCTGCCCACCGGCCCCGAACGCTCTTGGACGCGCCACGCGCTCACCGGCCGCTTAGCCACGGTGTTGCGGACGCACTAAACGCCGAGGCGTACCTTCGCAGCCCGGCATATAGCACCCGTTACAGTCGGCTGACTTTTCCTGAATGGCCCTCGACCTCAACCACCAATCTATCCTTGTCACGGGCGGAACCGGCTCATTCGGCAAGCAATTCATTCGCACCATCTTAGAGCGCTTTCCGCTCGTGAAGCGGCTGGTCATCTTCTCGCGCGATGAGCTGAAGCAGTATGAGATGGCGCAGCAGTTCAACCCTGCGGAGCACCGGTCGCTACGGTACTTCATCGGTGATATCCGCGACGGTGAGCGCTTGCGGCGGGCTTGTGAAGGCATCGACATCATTATCCACGCGGCGGCACTCAAGCAGGTGCCCGCCGCGGAATATAATCCGATGGAATGCATCAAGACGAATATTCTGGGCGCCGAAAACGTCATTAACGCGGCGCTCGATTGCGGCGTGAAGCACGTTGTAGCACTCTCCACGGATAAAGCAGCGGCTCCGATCAACTTGTACGGCGCCACCAAGCTTTGCTCGGATAAGCTCTTCGTAGCGGCGAACAACTTCAAAGGTGCCCGTGATCTGCGGTTTTCGGTCGTGCGCTACGGCAACGTGATCGGCTCGCGGGGGTCAGTAGTGCCGTTTTTCCTGCAACAGCGGCAAACGGGTGTCCTCCCGATCACGCACCCCGACATGACGCGGTTCAATATCTCGCTCGAAGAAGGCGTCGATCTGGTGCTTTATGCCCTGGAGCACGCGTGGGGCGGCGAAATATTCGTCCCCAAAATTCCTTCCTACAAAATTACCGAAGTAGCGCGCGCAATCGGCCCTGATTGCGAGCAGAAAATCGTCGGAATCCGTCCGGGCGAGAAGCTGCACGAAGAGATGATTACCGAAACCGATTCGCTCAGCACCGTGGAGCTGGACCGGTATTACGTCGTGTTGCCCACGACGCCCAAATTTACCCTCGAAGAATATGCGGAGGCACACAACGCCACACAAGTTGAAGCGGGCTTCCGATATTCTTCCGATAAAAACAATCATTGGCTGACAGCTGAGCAGATACGTGACGAGATTCGGTTACACGTGGATGCTGACTTTACCGTTTAATCAGCCTTAGTTAAATTACTGGTTACGGAAAGTCAATCTGGTTGTTATCACTTTCGATCTCTCCCTTCTCTCATCCGTGTCATCCGCTCCTGCCTCTTCTCCTATTCCCTACGGCCGCCAGCACATTACTGAGGCCGATGTGGCGGCGGTAGTGGAGGCGTTGCACGCCGATTTTCTTACTCAAGGCCCCCGCGTAGCCGCTTTCGAGACGGCCTTTGCCGCCTATATCGGCGCTCCGTACGCCGTGGCGGTTGCCAATGGCACGGCCGCTTTGCATCTGTGCGCATTGGCGTTAGGGGTAGCTCCGGGTCAACGGGTAATCACCACGCCCATCACGTTTGCCGCCTCGGCCAATTGCGTGCGCTATTGCGGCGGGGAAGTTTGGTTTGCGGATATCGACCCCAAAACGGCGCTTATCGACATCGATAAAGTTCGCGCTTTACTGGAAAGTCATCCACGCGGATATTTTCACGGGCTGATTCCAGTCGATTTCGCTGGCCGTCCGGTGGATTTGGTGGCTTTTCGGGCATTGGCCGATGAGTTCGGTCTCTGGATTATTGAAGACGCTTGCCACGCGCCGGGCGGTGAGTTTATAGCTGCTGACGGCGTGAAGCATCACTGCGGCGACGGCTCCCTCGCCGATTTAGCTATTTTCTCGTTTCACCCCGTCAAGCACATCGCCACCGGCGAAGGCGGCATGATTACCACCGCCTCCCGCGCGCTTTACGAGTCGCTACTGATGCTACGCACTCACGGCATCACCCGCGACCCCGCCAAGCTCCATCACCCCGACGAAGGCGGCTGGTACATGGAAATGCAGGAGCTAGGCTACAATTACCGCCTACCGGATCTGAATTGCGCGCTCGGCCTGAGCCAGCTCCAACGCGCCGACGCCGGCTTGGCGCGCCGCCGCGAGCTAGCCGCCCAATACGACGTCCTGTTCGCCAATAACCCCAACGTGCGGCTTCTACCGCCCGACGCCGGGCATGCCTATCACCTGTACGTGGTGCAAGTAACCGACCGCCGCGGCCTATACGACTTCCTGCGGACGCGCAATATTTTCGCCCAAGTGCATTATATCCCCGTCCACCGGATGCCGTATTACGAAGCCCTCGGCCACCGCGCCGGTGACTTCCCGCACGCCGAAGCCTACTACGCCGATTGCCTGAGTCTGCCCCTCTACCCCACCCTCACCGATGAGGAGCAGAAGTATGTGGTGGAGAGCGTGGCGGCGTTTTATAGCAGCCAATTCCAACAGTAAGGCCCATTTCAAGATTTCCATGGCAACGTCCCAGCGCGTAGGAATAATTTCTCAAGCTCGGATGACCAGCACTCGGCTGCCAGGTAAAGTCCTGAAGCAGATTGCGGGGAAGCCCCTTTTAGAGTATCATCTTGCCAGGCTCCGAGACAGTGGCTTTCCGATTTACTTGGCCATTACTACGAACACCGCTGATGATGTCTTAATGGATTTTGCATTAGCACAGTCCATTCCTGTTGTTCGTGGTTCAGAGGCAGATGTTCTTGAGCGATACCAAAAGTGTGCAGAGGCAAACGATCTGGATGTAATCGTAAGAGTCACGAGTGATTGTCCTTTGATTGACGGAGAATTAATTAAGCAGGGGATTAGCCGATATCTAATGGAAAAAGACTCTAATCTCTATCTCTCCAACGCCCTCATAAGAACCTACCCAAGAGGATTAGATTTTGAGATTTTCTCACGCGCTTTGTTAGAGACCGCGAACGCTGAAGCCACCACTGTATCTGACCGCGAACACGTAACGCCTTACATCAATCAGAATCGCTCAGGAAACGTGCGATTAGCGCATTTCACCCGCGATTTTGATCACAGCAACTACCGATTAACAGTTGATACTGCTGAGGATTTCGAGTTGATTCGACGGCTAATTGAGGATCACAAAGCTGCGGATATGAAGGCAGAAGAGTTGATCAAACTACTGGATAGCCGCCCGGATTTAGTAGCAATAAATGCTCACATCGAGCAAAAGAAATGCTAGCTCCGCGCCGCCTCGTCTTCCGCGCTGACGGTAACGCCCAAATCGGCCTCGGGCACGTCATGCGGCTGCTGGCCCTTGCGGAGATTGCGAGTGACAGCTTCCAACGGATATTCATCACCCGGGCTGATTTACCGCTCAGCACGCAGGCAGAGGTGCGGGCAGTAGGCGCGGAGCTGATTATGCTGCCGCCGATGCCGCTGGCGCAGGAAGCGCATTGGCTGGCTACGGAGCTGCTCAAGCCCACCGATACCGTCGTGCTCGATGGCTACGATTTCGATTTTGCTTACCAAACCACCATTCGTGCGGCGTGTGGGGCGCTAGTGTACCTCGACGATTTGGTCGCTTTTCCGCAGGTGGCCGATGTGGTGCTGAACCCCGCGGGCGGGGTAGATATCACGCGTTATGACGTGCGCCGCGCGGGTGCGCAAGTGCTTACCGGCCCGATGTGGGCGCCTATGCGCGGGCCCTTCCGGGCCGCGGCTACCCTGTTAACCGTACCGGCGCCCGTCGGTGCCGTGTTGCTTTGTTTGGGGGGGGCTGATTTGGCCAACCGCACGTTAGCTATTGCCCGGCAACTCGTGCAGGTGGCCGGAATCGAGGAGCTACACGTTGCGGTGGGCGGCGCCTACTCGCATTACGAGGAGCTGGCGAAGTGGGTAGCGACGGAGTCCGTCTCTTTCGCGGCGCAAGTAGTGGTGCACCACGCATTATCGGCGGACGCGTTTTGTGAATTATTGCAAAGCTGCGGTAGTGCCTTGCTGTCGGCTTCTACCGTCTGCTATGAGTACATCAGCAGCGGCGGCGGCTTGTTGACGCTCATTCAAACGGCGGAAAATCAGCGTAATATTTACGAGTTTATGCTGCGCGAAGGCTTGGCGCGGCCCGCGACGGCGCTGGCCAATATGCTCTCCGCCCCCGACCGCCTACATACGCAGGCTTTTTTGCGCGCCGCGCAACGGCAGCATTTCGACGGGAAAGCGCCCGAGCGGCTATGGCGTTTGCTCCGTAGCCTTGGCGCACAGGCGGTTATGCGCCTACGGCCCGCCACTCCGGCTGATTCCGACGTGTTATTACAATGGGCGAACGACCCACTGGTTCGACAATTCTCGTACAATACGGCGGTCATTGAGCAAGCCAATCACGAGAGTTGGCTTGCGGCGAAACTGGCTAATAAACACCATTTATTACTGCTTGCGGAAATCGACGGAAAATCTATCGGAACCATTCGATTTGCGTTCGACGTCGCTTCAACTACCGCTACGCTCAGCTTTTTGGTGGCGCCCGAAATGCGTGGGCACGGCTTGGCGGCGGCGTTGCTGCGGCACGGAATTCGGGCGGCGGCGGCGCGCTGGGCAACGCTGGATCGGGTTGTGGGGCACGTTCAGCTTCAGAACGAAGCCTCACAAGCCGCTTTCCGACGCGCGGGCTTCACGGAACGGAACGATTCGGCCACCCCAGCCGATTCCGTTAGCTTTGACTATCGATTGACTTAACGCTGGCCCGCGAGGGCGCGTTTTATTGTTTACGTTTCGTGGATTCAACCTTCTCGATTGCCGGTCGGCTCATCGGTCCGGCGCAGCCGCCGTTCATCATTGCGGAGCTTTCGGGCAACCATAATGGGTCATTGGAGCGCGGCTTGGCTATTGTCGATGCGATGGCGGCGGCCGGTGCCCACGCCATCAAGCTCCAGACTTACACCGCCGATACGATGACGCTACGCGGCGCGCACCGCATCGAAGACCCGAATTCCTTGTGGTATGGCCGCGAGCTGTATGAGCTGTACCAGGAAGCCTACACGCCTTGGGAATGGCACGCACCGCTTTTTGAGCGGGCGAAAACGCACGGTATGCTCGCGTTTTCATCGCCGTTTGATGAGTCGGCGGTCGATTTTCTCGAAACCCTCGATGTTCCGGCGTACAAGATTGCTTCCTTTGAAAATACCGACTGGCCATTATTACGGCGCGTAGCCGCCACAGGCAAGCCGGTAATTATGAGCACCGGCGCCAGCACGCTGGCCGAAGTAGCCGAGGCCGTGGACGTGCTACGGGCGGCGGGTTGTCGGCAGCTTACGCTGCTCAAATGCACGAGCACGTATCCGGCCTCACCAGAAAACACGAATCTGCGCACGATTCCGCATCTGGCGCAGCTTTTTGCTGATTGCACCGTTGGGCTTTCGGATCACACCGCCGGACACGGGGCGGCTGTGGCGGCGGTCGCACTGGGCGCGGCCGTGGTAGAAAAGCACGTCACTTTGCGGCGCGCCGACGGCGGGGTAGACGCGGCTTTTTCGCTGGAGCCAGAAGAAGTGGCCGCACTCGTGACGGAGACGCATCGGGCGTGGCAGGCGCTCGGCCAGATTCAGTACGGCGTGCAGCGCGCGGAAGCGAAGAGCAGGCTGTTCAAGCGCTCGCTTTACGTGGCGCGGGATATCGCGGTCGGGGAGGCGTTTACGCCCGAAAATGTGCGTGTCGTGCGTCCCGGCGACGGTTTGGCGCCTCGCTATTACGATCAAGTGCTCGGCAAAACCGCCCGGCAAGCGCTTCTGGCGGGCACCCCGCTCACATGGGACGCCCTGTAGGTGCGGATGCCGACGGCGGAGCGAATCAGCCAAGCGTGCCGCCCACTCGTACGGCGCGCCTGCGCGATATTTTGCAGCTTCGCTTTACGCCGCTTTTCCGCGAATTACCCGTTGCTACCCTCGACCGTATCTCACCGGTTAGTGCGGCGCGGCGGCTGATTAAAATAATCGGGTACGCAGCGGTTCGGCTGGTGGGCAATATTTTCCAACCGATTCGTAATCCGGAGCCGTTGGGTGGGGCCGTCTGGCTGTATGTGGTGAGTCAGAACAACGTGGATGCGCTACGTTTTGTGCGTCAGGCGCTGCCGGAGACGGTTTTTGTCGCCGGGCAAGGGAAGATGCTTGGGCGTTATGCCTCGACGGTGAATCGGCTTTCACTTCGGCGGAAAATTCTTTATTACGGTCAGCTACCGGGCGTTTGGTGGGGTTTGAGGAAGACGGAAGGCGCCGCCGCGTGGCGGTTTTTCGACCTCATTTTCGTCGCAATCGGTTATTACGAAGTGTATCGGCGGGCACTGCGGCATTACCGGCCGCGTGCCGTCGTTTTCGCCAACGACCATAATGACGATGCGCGGGCGCTGCTGTTGGCTTGTCGGGCCGAGGGCGTGCCGACGGTTTATATCCAGCACGCAAGCGTGAGTCGGTGGTTTCCGCCATTAGGGTTCGATTTGAGCCTGTTGGAAGGACAGCACGCGCTGGATACCTACCGCGAATGCGGGCCAGTGGCCGGGCAGGTGGCGCTGGTGGGGATGCCGAAAGCGGATGCCTTCGTCCCCCAGCGCAATCACGCCCCCCAAGTAACCCGCGTCGCGATTGCCGCCAACCTCCTCGACCCAACCGACGGACTGTTAGCTGCGCTGGACGCGCTTTTACCCGCCTTGCCGCATCTGCAATTCACCTTTCGGGCCCACCCCGGTGATACCCGCGATTTCCGCACCCTCTTAGCCCAGCAGCATCCACGCTTACAATTCTCCGACGCCCGCACCGAAACCGTCTTCGATTTTCTGGTTCGTCACGATGCCCTGATTGCGGCCGATACTAGTACACACCTCGAAGCCACGCTCCTCAATCTGGCGAGTATTTATTACCGCTTTGGCGCTAGCAGAGGCCATACGGACGATTATTATGGATACGTGCGCAACGGCGTGGTGGAGGCGGTTTCGGATCTACCGACGTTGCTAAGACACTTAAAGGACCTAAGTCGCACAAAACCTGAGGCTTACTTCAAGCGCGCCACTTATTATTGCGCTACCTTAGGATCGCCAGAGGATGGCTACTCAGAGGCGCTTGCCTTAAAACATTTAGCCAAATGGCTAGCCTGATTACCTCTCAACTTCTTTTTCCCACCTTTTCATTCTACTTCAATGTCCCGGCTTCTTTTTCTTTTCTTTTGGTTCGTTAGTGGATTTTTAGCTCTCCCGGCAGAAGCGCAAAATCTTCAAGGTCCAGGAAGATCTTTGCTTTTCGATGGGAACGATTCATTTATCAATTGCGGCACGAATCAGCGGGGCATCACTACTCAGGTAACAGCGGAAGCTTGGGTCAAGACTTCGTCGGCCGATTTTCAGTTTGTTTCGACCAAGTATCAGAATCAGTCTGCCGGTGATGGCCGAGGCTTTGAATTTGCCGTTTGGTATAATGGTCAGGTTTCCATATTCGGCCGTATTGGTGATGGGGTGTATCTCACCTCAGGATTCTCTACCACCCGAGTACACGATGGTAAATGGCACCATATTGCTGGGGTGGTCGACAATAATAAATGGATGGTTTATGTTGATGGGGTTATGGAAAATTCCAATACGTACTCCTACCCCACGGCGAATCTAAGAACGAATGATCCGCTGGTTATTGGGAAATACAACTTCGAGAACCGGCAATTCTTTGACGGCGAAATGGACGAAATTCGCGTCTGGCGCACAGCTCGTACACAAGCGCAAATTCGTGAATCTATGTGCCACAAGTTTGTAACCGCTCCGGCTGATTTGGTGGCTTACTATCGATTCGATGAAACCACCGGAACAGTTGCCACTGATGCCGGTAGTCAGCCAACCAACGGTACGTTGCGCAATTTCAGCAGTCAGCCGCGCCAGATATCAGGCGCCGCAATCGGTGACCGCAGCGTCTATTCCTATCCGGTCGGGACGGCTACGGCAGCCCTTCGCATGCTTACCCTAACCGGCGGCGATACGGTAATGGGCACCGCCTTCTCAGCCCAAACGCGTGCGGCCCACCTGTATATGGTGGATGCGCCCCCGACGGTACCGGTGCCGGGAAATGCCCGAGGGCCGTATTTCGGTTTATACACGGCCGGTTTAGGCGCTACGTATATCGCGGAGCTACATCCGGCCAACTGCCGAAGCCTTTACCAGCGTGCCGATAACTCTGCCCCGACTTGGGCAATCAGCCCCTCAACTACTCGACCTCATGCGGTTGGAACTGTTGGCACTTATCGCGGCGAATATGCTTGGAATGCCTCCAGTACCGTTCCTGCACTCATAATCACTGGCGATTCGGTGCTTTGTGCCGGGCGCTCAACGACCCTGACCGCTCGTAGTACTGGTGCCACGTTCCGCTGGAATACCGGCTCTACTACTGCCACAGCACGTATTTCGCAGCCGGGTACGTACTCTGTAGCAGCTACTTATCCTAACGGCTGTGTTAACCGAGGCGTATTTGTAGTCAAGGCCAGCACCAGGCCAACGCCTTTCTCCCTCGGCCCCGACACGACGCTTTGCGGTACCGCCTCGCTTCGGCTGGTAGCGCCGACACAATCTACGGGAACACGTTTTGAATGGTCGGATGGGTCTACGGGGCAGGAATTAATTGTGCGTCAGCCAGGGGTTTATTCTTTACGCGTTCTTCACCCTTGCGATACGCTGACGGCGAGTATTCGAGTGGGAATAGCTGCGGGCGAGCTGGCCGTCCCAAATATCATCACCCCCAACAACGACGGCATGAACGAGACATTCGTCGTGAACGACCCGTGCGGGGTTGAAGCGTGGACGCTCGAAGTGTACACGCGCTGGGGACGACAGGTGTATCAGAGCGCCGCCTACGCCAACGACTGGGCGGCCCCGTCGCTGGCCGCTGGTACCTATTACTACTATCTGCGGCAACCCCGCGCCGGACGCACGGTTAGGGGGTGGGTGGACGTGGTGCGCTGATTCCCGTGCCCTAACTCGGTTTCGCGTTCTCAGCAACCACGAAAATGCGGTCGCCGTAGGCGCCGGTTAGGCGGTTGAGGTAATACGTGGGATATTGCCCGACTAGCTTGCTGACTTGCTCCACCGCGCTGCCGCCGAGGCGGATTTGGGAGGGTTTCTTGACGGAATTCCGTAAATCGAGGACGCGGAAACCTTGCTTTTCGAGGAGCGCGCGGATGGTGCGCGGCGTGAACTCGTAGAGGTGGTAAGGCGGGATATCCATCTTGCGCTGCTTGCCGAGCGCGCCGTATGCGCCGAGGCCCAGTCGCAGGGCGGGCAGGTTGAGCGTGGACGGCAGCGCGAGCACCAACAGCCCGCCCGGCGCGAGAATGCGGGCGAACTTGGCGACCGTGGCCGACGGCGAGCGCAGGTGCTCGATAACGTCGCCCATGTAAAGGAGGTCGAACTGGTTGGCGTGGAAATCCTCGGTGGTTTCGATGTTGCCCGTCACAACCGGGAGGTGGAGGTGACGGCGGGCGAAATCGGCGGCGTGGGCCGACACTTCGAGGCCGTGCGCTTGCCAACCCAATGATTCGAGGCTTTTGAGCGTGTAACCGGGTCCGCAGCCGACTTCCAGATACCGAAACTTCCGGCCGGGGTAGTGCGCGAGGACGTAATCGGTGAATTTATCGGAGCGCGGTTTCGAGAGGTCGATTTTATCGCTTTCCTCGATGAATTTGCGGTCCTTTTCCTCGCGGTTGTAGTTGGCGCGGTCGGTGAAATACTCCTTGCCGTAGAGGCGTTCGAGCTGCTCGAAAGTGGGCAGCGGGTCGAGGAACATCAGGGAGCAATCGCGGCATTCGGTGCCTTGCAGCCGCTGGCCTTCGAGCTCGTAATAGAAAGAAAGCGGACGAAAATGGGTGCCGCCGCAGAGGTCGCAGGTGCGGGAAGAAGGAGCTGCCATCAGTGGAAAAAAGCTTCCTGCCAACGTTCGGCCCTGCCATACGTAGCAGCCCGACAGCCGAAGCGGAGCGAAATTACGCGCTTATCAGGCCACGGTCAGCTCCGAAGGTGCCTCTCCCCCACCGCTCCCTGCCGTAAACCGCTATGCTGACGCCCCCTTCCGCTTCCGCTCGCCTAGCGCACGTCGTTCGTCATCTGGACGCCATTTGCACGATTCCCGAGGAAGCGCGACCGGGTTACGACGAGCTGGCGCCCGTTCGGCTCCCCGCCCCCACGGCCGCTGCCGAGGCCTTTTTCCACGGCACCGAGCCGCTGCCACCGCTCCACGACGATGCCCATTGGCTCCACCTAAACCACACCGAAGCGCGGATGCCGCTGCTATTCGACGGCGATTTGGTAGGGTCTATCTTCTTCTGGCTCAGCGGCTGGCAGGAAGTGCACTCCCCGGAGCGCGACCGGTTCGGGCGTTTCCCCTACACCGCGAGCTTGCAGGCGCGGCTCGGCTGCGTGGGCCTGCCGGTGGCCGATATGCTGCTCGAAGCGTTTCGGCAGTGGCTCGAAGATGTGAGCGGGCATCGCCTGCCGCTGCACCCGCCAGGCCCGCGCTTGGCGGTTTCGCACGATGTAGACCACTTGCTCGGCGGGTGGCGCAGCAACGCGGCCCGACAGTGGCGCGCCGGACGAAAACTGGCCGCGCTCGCCACTGCCGGGCGCCATTTAATAGGTCGGCCCGACCCGTTCGATAACCTGACGTACGTCGCGCAGCTCGTTCGGGAAGAAACCGATTTGGCGTCGACCTTCTACTTCTTAGGCGCGAAAGGCAAGCACAAGCTCGGTCCGAATGCCGATTACGATTTGCGCTCGGCCGGGGTGCAGCGGCGGATTCAGGAGCTGGAACGAATGGGCTGCGCGGTGGGGCTGCACGGGTCGTTTGGGACGGCGACGGACGCGGAACAGCTTCGAAACGAGCTGGATAAGCTGCCGCACCTGACGGCGGGCGTGCGGTTTCATTACCTCTGTTTCGACCCGATTCAGACCCCCGAAGTGCTCATGCAAGTCGGCGCCACGCACGATGCGACCCTCGGATTCGCCGAGCGCGCCGGTTTTCGGCACGGCACCGCGCGGCCGTTCTGGCTCTATGATTTCCAGCGTCAGCGCACGCACCGCGTCATTTGTCACCCGCTCCACGCAATGGATGTGACGTTCGCGAACCCCGCCTACCAGTTCACGCCCGCCCCGAATATCCCCGAGCAAATCGCCACCATTGCGCGGGCGGCGCGGCTGGGCGGCGGCACGTTCAGCCTGCTCTGGCACAACGAATACGTGGTGCCCGGCGAAGAAACCCTCGGCGAAGAGACGCTGCGGGCGGTGCTGCGGGCGGCGAAATAAGCCCGCGCTTGATCTGAATGCCGCGCCCGATTACTTCCGCGCAACGCCGACCTTTGCCGACGCTTCACCACCGGGCCACTTCCCCGCCCCTCACTCCTGCATTTTGGGTACGATTCGCCGACAAGGGCTGCAAAACACGCTGATTTCGTATGTGGGCGTGGCGGTAGGCTTTGCCAACAACGTGTTTCTGTTCACGCATTTCCTGACGAAGTCGGAGCTGGGCCTCACGCGGCTGCTCGTGCAGGTGGGCGTGCTGGTGGCGCTGCCCGCCGCCCTCGGCCTGCCGAACGTAACGGCCCGATTCTTCCCGCTTTACCGCGATAAAGCGAACCGCCACGGCGGTTTCCTGTGGCTTCTGCTCACGGTGCCGCTCGCGTTTTACAGCGTGGTGCTGACGGTTTTTTTCCTCGCCAAACCCGCCATTCTGCGGTTTTACGACGGCCATTCCGAGCTGCTGCCGCGCTATTACGACTGGCTCGCGCTCCTCGGCCTCGGCTACCTCGTTTACAACCTGCTCGATGCATACCTGCGCTCGCTGTACAAAACCGTCGTCAGCTCGCTGATTCAGGATGTGCTGCTGCGCCTCGGCACGGCGGCGTGCGTGGGGGCGTACGCGCTCGATTGGATTGACCAGCCGACGTTCGTCGGGCTCTTCGTGATTGTGAATGCGGCGGCGGCGCTCGGGCTTTTGGTGTACGCGGCGTGGCTGCGGCAGCTGTTCGTCTGGCCCGATTGGCGCGCGTTTCAGTCCGGAAAAGTGATGCAGATGCTGCGCTTCGGCCTGTATTCGGTGCTTGGGAACCTCTCGAATACGGTCATCGCGACGGTCGATTCGCTGATGATTCTGCGGTACGGCAACGACGCGCAGGTCGGCGTTTACACCACGGCGTTTTTCGTGACCAGCGTACTGCTCGTCCCGGCGCGCTCGCTCTATAAAATCGCCACCCCGCAAGTCGCCGATTATTGGGCGAGTAAGAGCCTGCCGGAAATGGCCGACCTCTACCGGCGCATCTCGCTCCTCAACCTGACGGCGGGCGGCTATCTCCTCGCGGGGCTGTGGGCGAACGTCGATGTGCTGTACCGCCTGCTCCCGGCGGGGTACGAAAAAGGACGTCTGGTGATTCTGCTGATGGGTTTGGGCCGCCTCTTCGATATGGCGACCGGCATCAACGGCGTCATCCTCTACACCTCATCAAAGTACCGGTGGGACTTGTTTTTCAACGTCATGCTCGGCCTCATGACCGTCCTGACGTGCTGGTATTTCGTGCCGCGCTACGGCATCGTGGGCGCCGCTTTCGCCTCGGCGCTCACGCTGGTGCTCGTCAATTGCGGGCGAGTGCTGGGGGTTTGGTGGTGGTTCCGGATGCAGCCGTTCACGCGCCGCACGCTGATCGTCCTCGGCGCCATCGCGCTCGCGTATGCGTGTGGCGCCGCCGTGCCGTCGCTCGGCTCGCCGTGGCTCGACCTGTTCGTGCGCGGCTCCATCATCACCATCGTCTACGGCGGCCTGCTCCTCGGCACCCGCGCCGTCCCCGATCTGAGCGTGTTGGTGGGTGCGGGGTGGAAGAAAGTGCGGCGGGGGTAAAAAATAGCCCCATAGGCTCTCAAAGGCCTTTCACTACCGGGAAGGTTTGTGCGAGCACCGGGGAGATTCGTGCCACCTACGGGAAGATTCGTGCAGCCACCGGGAACATCCGTGCGGGCACCGGGAAGATTCGTGCAGGCACCGGGAAGATTCGTACAACCACCGGGAAGGTTTGTGCCACCTACGGGAAGGTTCGTGCAGGCATCGGGAAGATTCGTGCCACCTACGGGAAAGTTCGTGCAGGCACCGGGAACATCCGTGCCACCTGTTTGAAAACCAGTGCCACCTGTTTGGGAATCCGTGACACCTATTTGGAGATCCGTGCCACCTGTTTGGGAATCCGTGACTCCTATTTGGAAAGCCGTGCCACCTATTTGGAAACCCGTGACACCTATTTGGGAATCCGTGGCGCCTGTTTGGGAATCCGTGACACCTGTTTGGAAACCCGTGACACCTATTTGGAGATCCGTGCCACCTGTTGGAACGTTTGTGCCACCTGTTTGGAGATTTTGCCGCATTTTCAAAGCAAACTGAATCAACCCCGCACGATTGGGCAGCACGCACAAGCGGCAAGTGCAGCCATCCCCACAATATTGCACATCTTTGTCAGCCCCGCTAGTTGTGCAAACCGGGATACCAAAGCCTCTTTAACTGACTAAACCGTGGAAAACCCGGAGAAAAACAACCCGCCATCATTCTTCCTGATAATCATCGCGCTTATCATCGGGTCCGCCCTGTTCAAGCAGGTCGATTTCAAGACGTTCAAGGTAGAGCATCCGGCATTGGCCGCTGTTTACCTGATTACGCTTGTGGGGTGCGTTTACTTTTTAATAAAAGGCCGTAAGGGGCGGGTTGAGAAGTAAGAAGAACTGCGGGTGCTATGTGGGCAATCTACTAGCTTGTAAGAGAGCGCAAAGGTTCGGCAATTAGCATTGACCTCTTTTTCGGTAAGTGACAAAGATTTTTCAACACTTTTACACACAATCCTCAATTCCCAACAAGGACACTGTGCGTAAAAACAAAACCAAAATCAACAAATGACTGACAGCGAATCCCCAGTTTGGGACATCCCCAATGTTGAAGCAGACTTAAAAGCAGCCTTTGACAGTAACTCCGAAACTAGCTTATTGAAAATTCTAAAAAATAACTCGTTCTTATTTTTTCATCTATACACAAGAAAAGGCGGCATTCAACCAGTTTTTAGAGAGATATCTTTTGGAGGCAAATTTAGATGCGATTACGCGTGGCTAAACGACAATTCCGATGGCCCCGAATGGGTTCTAATGGAACTCGAAAAGCCCAAAATGAGAATTTTCAACGAAAATGGCAAACCAACAGCTGAGCTAAACGGAGCAATTGAACAAGTAAAAACTTGGCAACGGTACTTTCACGAAAACCCATTAGAGAAAAAACGCATTTTTGGCGCGGTCGCCAAATTTCGATTCATACTTGTTGCTGGCGAAAAAAATGACTGGACCACTGAGGAAGCTATGAAATGGAGAACCTATCACAATTCAACAAGCGACATTGAAATAAGAACAACCGATGTATTTAGCAGAGCGCTTGAAGATTACAAAAACAAACCAGATGAATTTTGGAGCTTCGAGGACAATCCAACAACCTTAAGTTTTGCAATTCTTGAGGAATATTGGAGAAAATACGACTACATGGATTTGATGCGAAAAATTTACTAGAAACCTTCACATATGCGAGGACACCAATCACGCGGGGCTCTGCCCCGTGTGGTCTATTCGTCGGCCTCTGGCCGGCACGGCGGTTATGGTGCTACGTGCCGAGCCAACGCCGCAGGCGAGACGCCTGCCAATAGTTGCACACGGGGCAGAGCCCCGCGCGAGTAGCATTTTCCGATTTCGTCTGCACACAAAAAAGCCCTGACAGCCTGCCCCGCAACCAGCGGAACGCGGCCCGTCAGGGCTTTTTGCTTTTACTGAAAACCTGAAGCTTCTCCCTCTCCCCTACCCCAACATATTCGGGACGCTGCTGCTGGCGCGCTTTTCCAGTGCTTTGGTCGCTTCGTCGAGGAGGCGGAAGGCGTTGGTGGCCATGGTGTTGGCTTCGTCGAGGGTGGGGTTGATTTCGACCATCTCGAAGCACACGACGCGGTGGTCGGCGAGGAGGTTGCGGAGGAGACCGGCGGCTTGGCCGAGGCTCAGGCCGTGCTCGACGGGCGTGCCGGTGCCGCGCGAGAACTCGGGGTCGAGGGAATCGACGTCGAAGGAGATGTAGAGGAGGTCGCAGGCGGCGAGGTGCTCGCGGATTTCGGAGGCAATGGTGGCTACGCCGCGCTCATCGACTTCCGACATCCAGTACACCTGCGACTGGTTGCGGGCAATCGCGGCTAGCTCCGGCTCCTCGTAATCGCGGAGGGCGACGTACACGAGGTGTTCCGGGCGAATCTTGCGGTCGGGGGTGCCGACGCGCTTCATCTTCTCCCAGAAAAACAGCGTTTCCGGGTCGGGCGTATTGACTTGGCACGGCAGGTTATCGTCGTGGAGCGCGAGCGCGAGCGGCATCCCGTGGATGTTGCCCGACGGCGTGGTGAACGGCGAATGGATATCGGCGTGGGCATCAATCCAGACGACGCCGAGGGTCGAATCGGGGTAGATTTCCTTGATACCGGCGATGGTCCCGGCGGCGGAAGAATGGTCGCCGGCGAGGACGAGCGGGAACTGGCCGTCTTTGAGGGTATTCGAGACGGCGTTCGCGACGTTTTTCAGCACCGACAGGATGCCGTCGGCGTAGCGGGCGAGCGGCAGGAGGTTGTCTTCTTCCTCGAACAGCAGATAGTTGAGGTCGGGGATACGCGTCGAGCGATGGTCGTAGAAGTAATCGGAGCCTTGGTTGAGGCAGGCGATTTTCAGGGCATCGATGCCCAGACTGGCGCCGCGAGTGCCGGCGCCAAGCTCCGAGCGGTTTTCAAGTAGACGAATCGGTCGGACGACATCCATAAAAACGGGAAATGAAGCGAAGGCGGCACGCCGCCGGGTTGATTGTTAAGGGGTACTTAAACAAAGGTCGGGATTTTCGGGTGCATTTTTGGCCCTTCGTTCGGCGTTGTCGGTTATGGCGCCGTACCAGCGTCGGCACACCGGCGCAAAAGGCGCGTTTTTCTCATCTTAACCTTCGCGAGCTGGCTGCTCGCGCTCCTCAGTGGACCGCTACATCGACCTAATCAACCAGACGTTCGACTTCCCGACCGACGAGTTTCACGTCGCTCCGGACGAGCAGATGACCTTCCACGACCTGCCCCTGCTCGACCTCATCAAGCAGTACGGCACGCCGCTGCGGCTGACGTATCTGCCGAAAATCTCGTCGCAGATTCAGCGCGCCAAAGGCTTGTTCGCCGACGCTATTCAGAAGCTCGATTACAAAGGCTCGTACACGTATTGCTACTGCACGAAGTCGTCGCACTTCCGGTTCGTGCTCGAAGAAGCGCTCAAGAACGACGTGCAGATCGAGACGTCTTCGGGCTTCGACATTCCAATCATTCGCTCGCTTTACGCCAACGGCAAGCTCAGCCAGGAGACGCACATCGTCTGCAACGGCTTCAAGCGCGACCAGTACCGGCAGTGGATCACCGACCTTCTCAACGACGGCTTCCGCAACTGCACGCCCGTCCTCGATAACCTCGACGAGATTGAGTATTACAAGCAGCACCTGCAAACCCCGGCGGGCAAAGTGCGCGTCGGGATGCGGCTGGCGAGCGATGAGGAGCCGAAATTCCAGTTCTACACCTCGCGCCTCGGCATCCGCTACGACGACGCGATGCGGCTCTACCTAGAGCAAATCGCGACCGACAAGCGCTTCGAGCTGAAGATGCTGCACTATTTCATCAGCACCGGCATCAAGGACACGAGCTATTATTGGTCGGAGCTGAGCCGGTTCGTCCACAAATACTGCGAGCTGCGGAAGGTCTGCGACACCCTCGACACGATTGATATCGGCGGCGGCTTGCCGATTAAGACATCGATTCAGAACGAGTACGACTACCGCTATATGATCGAGGAGATCGTGCGGACCATCCAGCGCATCTGCCGCGAGGAGAGCGTGCCGGAGCCGAACATCTTCACCGAGTTCGGCATCTTCACGGTCGGTGAGAGCGGTGCGATGCTGTACTCCATCCTCGATCAGAAGCTTCAGAACGACAAGGAGCTGTGGTATATGATTGACGGGTCGTTCATCACGAACCTGCCCGATACGTGGGCGCTTAATCAGCGCTACGTCCTGCTCGCGATCAACCACCTGACGAACCCGTACCGGCGCGTCCAGCTCGGCGGCCTCACCTGTGACTCGCAGGATTATTACAACTCCGAGACGCACTCGTATCAGGTTTTCCTGCCGACCATCGCCCCCACCGAGACCGAGCCGCTGTACATCGGCTTCTTCCACACGGGCGCTTATCAGGAGAGCCTGAGCGGTTACGGCGGCATCAAGCATTGCCTGATTCCGGCGCCGAAGCACGTCATCGTCGACCGCAAGGACGACGGCACGTTTGATTCGTGGGAATTCGCGCCGGAACAGACGCCCGAGCAGATGCTGAAAATCCTCGGTTATCAGTCGTAAAAGCGTTGCGCGGAAGGGTTATCGCCCGGCGCTTCTTTTAAACAGCCGTCAGATCCGTATCTTTGGAACCATCGGAGCCGCGTTACGGCTTTGACCGCGCCACCGTCTTTTTCGCCGAATCCCGCCTGATGAAAAAATTTGTGATCCTCGCATTTGCTGGCTTGCTGCTCGGTTCGGCCTCCTGCAAAGTGCAGACGTGCCCCGCCTACGGCAAAGCCGCCCCGACGAAGCCCGTCCCGACGGCTAAGCGCGCTTAGCGCGGCGCTCGTTAGGGCGGGTCGTCCGTTGAGTAGAATCGAATGCCTCCGCCGCGCTGAAACCTTGTTTTCGGCGCGGCGGAGGCATTTGTGGTTGGTGTGGGGATGTGAGGGATGTGTTTGGGTTTCTATGGCGGGCTGTATCTGGCTGTCGCCCCACCCCGGCCCTGCGGG
>JANNMJ010000082.1:0-32644 GCA_031397815.1 Hymenobacteraceae bacterium | reverse complement strand
CCGGAAGCGCGGTGTTATGAGGTGGGGGTGTGAGCCCGGGGTAGTCGGCGCAAAGCGCCGCCAACCCCGGGCTGTGGAAAAGAACCCCGTTGGGGTTCGCATTACGCAATCAATCGGGGAACCCCAACGGGGTTCTTCTCCACAGCCCGGGGTTGATTTTTAAAAAAAATCTACCCCGGGCACACGCGGCACGGGCACACGCGGCACGGGCACACGCGGCACGGGCACACGCGGCACGGGCACACGCGGCACGGGCACACGCGGCACGGGCACACCCACCCCCAAAAAAAGGGGCGCCGACCCACCGGTCAGCGCCCCTTTCTTCATTAAAAAAAACCGGAAAACCCCGGCCGCGCCTTACGCTGCCGATTGCTTATTCAGCATCTCGACGATGCCTTCGGAGATGCCGACGAAGCCGAAGCCGCCGTCGTGCATCAGGTTTTGCATCGTGACGTAGCGCGTCAGGTCCGAGAACATCGAGACGCAGTAATCGGCGCAGGCGTCGGCGGAAGCGTTGCCGAGGGGCGCCATTGCGTCGGCGTAGTTGTACATCACGTCGAAGCCCTCGATGCCGTTACCGGCGGTGGTGCGCGTCGGCGATTGCGAGATGGTGTTGACGCGGACTTTTTTCTGCTTGCCCAACCGGTAGCCATAGCTGCGGGCGATGCTTTCGAGCATCGCCTTGGCCTGCGCCATATCGGTGTAATCGGGGAAAACGCGTTGCGCGGCGATGTACGACAGCGCCACCACCGAACCCCACTCGTTGAGGCAATCGAGCTTTTCGGCCACCGCGAGCATCTTGTGCAGCGAGAGCGCCGACACGTCGAGGGTCTTCTGGAACCAGTCGTAGTTGAGGTCGCCGTACTCCTTGCCTTTGCGGATGTTCGGGCTCATCCCGATGGAATGGAGCACGAAATCAATCTTGCCGCCGAGCGTTTCCACGGCTCCCTCAAATAGCTTCGTCAGCTCCTCGACGGAGGTAGCGTCGGCGGGAATGATGGTCGAGCCGGTTTCTTCCGCCAGCTTGTTGATTTCGCCCATCCGCATCGCCAACGGCGCGTTGGTCAAAACGAACGTGGCGCCTTCCTGATGGCACCGCTGCGCCACTTTCCAAGCGATGGAATCTTGATTGAGCGCGCCGAAGATGATGCCGCGCTTGCCGGCGAGAAGATTATGAGCCATTGAATTCGGGGGGGAGGAAATTTGGTCCGGCAAGTTAGGCAATCGGCAGGAGGGGAGGGCGCCTGGCGTACCGGACGGGCGTTTTTTACACCGACCCTAGCTCCGAGCTGGCTTTCTCAAAGGCCATCACAGAAGCACTGCATCAACCCAAACAGGTACACCTTTTGGCCTTTCGTTCGCGCGGCCCGATCAACGACTAACGCGGTCTGATCAACGACTAACGCGGTCCGATCAAAGGTTAACGCGGTCGAATCAACGGGTAACGTGGTCCAATCAACGAGTAACGTGGCCGAATCGACGAGTAACGCAGTCGAATCGACGAGTAACGCGGTCGAATTAACGCCTCGCACGGTCCGATCAACGACTAACGTGATCGAATCAACGCCTCGCGTGGTCGAATCAACGATCCACGCGGTTTTTCCACCTCTTCGCACGGTTTTCCCTTCGCTTCGCACAGTTTTCCCTCGCCCTCATCCGAGGAAAACCCCACCCACTCAGCTCGCCTTCAGCAGCTCCTTCGCGCTTTGCACGGCGGCTTTGCCGGGCGTCGTGCCGCCAATCATCTGCGCGATTTCGGCGATGCGCTCGCTCTTGTCGAGGACTTTCAGGCGTGAGACGGTGCGCTCCGGCGTTTCCTCTTTGTAGACGAAGTAGTGCAGGTCACCGGCGGCGGCCATTTGGGGGAGGTGCGTGATGGCGAGGCACTGGTGCTGCGCGGCCATTTGCCGCAGCAAGCGGGCCACTTTCAGCGCCACTTCGCCGCTGATACCGGTGTCAATCTCGTCGAAGATGATGGTCGGGAGGGCGGTTTTGTCGGCTAGTAAATACTTCACCGCCAGCATCAACCTTGAAAATTCCCCACCCGACGCCGCCTTGGCGAGTGGCTGCGGCTTGGCGCCCCGGTTCGCGGTGAACAGCAGCCCCACGGCATCCAGTCCGCTGGCTTGCGGGGTGGGCGCCGGTTCGTGGCGCACGACCAGCCGCGCGTTCGGCATCCCCAGCTCGGCGAGTAAATCGCGGGTTTCCTGCTCGAACTTCGGAAACGCCAGCTTCCGCCCCTCGCTCAGCTCCTGCCCGATGCGCTGCACGTCGGCGCGGGCGGCTTTTACGGCCGTGCGCGTGGTTTCGAGGCGCGTTTCCAGCTCCTGCACATTCCCGACGCGGCCGCGCAGATCGTCCCAAACCGTCAGCAGCTCCTGCGGCGAGCGCACGCCGTGCTTGCGCTGCAAGGTGTAAAGCAGGTTCAGCCGCTCCTCAATGACGCCGAGGCGCTTAGGGTCGGCTTCGGTGCGCTGCTCGGCCTGCGTCAGCTCGTCGGCAATGTCGTTTACTTCGATGAGGGCGCTTTGCAGACGCTCGCGGAGCGCCGCGTACGTGTCGGCGTAGCCCGCAAGCTGCCCTAAAACGCTCACCACGCCCTTGAGCGTGCCGCTCGCGGCGTACTCGCTCTCGGTGAGGGCGTCGGCGGCTTGGGTGAGCTTGCTCTTGATTTCCTCGGCGTTTTCGAGGAGTTTTAGCTCCTCTTCCAGCTCTTCCTGCTCGCCGGTGCGCGGCTTGGCGTCTTCCAGCTCATTCAGCAGAAACGAGTTGTAATCCAGCTCGCGCTGCTGCTGCGCGAGGTGCTTTTCGAGCGCCCGCGCATCAGCTTCGGCTTGCCGCAATCCTGCGAAGGCGGCGCCGTAACGCGCCCGCACCGGCAGCAGCCCGGCGTAAGCATCAAGGAGCGAAAGCTGATACGCTTCGTCGGCGAGGAGCAGCGTATCGTGCTGAGAATGAATATCGACCAGATGCTCGCCGATGCGCCGCAGGACTTCCAGCGTCACGGGCGTATCGTTGACGAAGGCGCGGCTCTTCCCGGCGGGCGTGATTTCGCGCCGCAGAATCGCCATTCCATCGTCTTCGACATCGAGGTCTTCGGCCCGAAAAATATCCAGCACTTCCGGGTGATGCCCCACATCGAAATGCCCTTCCACCACGCATTTGCTCTTCTGATTGAAAAGCAGCCGCGTATCGGCGCGGTTGCCGAGCAGCAGCCCGATGGCGCCGAGCATAATCGACTTACCCGCGCCCGTTTCGCCGGTAATAATGGTGAGCCGCCCCGACGGTTTCAGGTGCAGATGCTCGATTAAGGCGTAGTTGTCGATGCGTAAATCAGCCAGCATGAGTACGATACAGGGGGCAATACAGGGGGAAGACGAAGGCGCCGGATTCCGCCGGAAGCGCGGCCCAAACCTACACGCAACGGGGCGTCATTGGTTGGCATCCTGATCAGTGATGAGTTCGCGGAGCAAAGAGAAAGACACTTCCCGCGCCGGAGTGCGGGCGCTCACTTGCAGCCGCAGCGCGCTCGGCCCGACGCTCTGCAACGTGCCGCGCATCACTTCGCCGTCGGTCAGGACGAGCTGCACGAGTCGCCCGAGGAACGGACGCAGGGAATCGGCAGAAACAGGGGCGAGAAGGCGTAGCTGGCGGGTGCCCATTGACGTTAAAGCCCTAAAAAGCGGCGAAGGGAAGCGCGGATTTCGGTGAGTTTTGCCGGACTCACCATTCCCGCTCGGCGTTGAATAAGGCTTGCTTGGAGTGTAAAAAGCTTACTCACACGAACAAAGGACGATCTACTCAATCCACCAGTCAGAAAATCAGTCACAGAAAGATTTATCTCCGTCGATTCCCCTGGCGCATGAGAAGTAATCTGGCAGAGCACCACATCGTCTACTCCGGATTGGCCCAAAACGAACGCAGGACGTCTTTTTACTTGGCTGAGATCAGAAAAAGGGAAGTCGATTACTACGACTTCTCCGGCTATAAATCGCGCCATGCTTCGTCTTCTTCTGCCGTAAGCCAATCCTTAGCCAATACTTCCTCACTGAGTAAGTGAGTTGGAAATGCTTCCACCGGTTCTAGATCAGGCTTAGGTTGCGTTCGATTTTTTAGAAAAAGTAAAAAATCGAGCACTTCACGCTGTACGCGAGCTGGAGCATCGGCCAGCTCACGTAAAATGTCTTGCTGATAGCTGAGGTTAGCCATAATCAATCCTGTTTTTACTTCGCCAACACCTGATACTTCTGCGTGTTCGACGCATCCACTTCCGTGAGCAGCGTGTACATCGCGGCTTTCTCGTCGCGCTTGGGGTCGTTCTTGAAGATGTTGGTCAGCTCATCGGCTTTGGCCTCGAAAAAGGCGCGGACGATGGCCGTGCCGGGGCGCCGGTTAGCGGCATCGCGGATGCCTTGCAGCCCGAGCACGATGGCAGCGCGCGCTTCCTCGGGCTTCTCAGCGAAACGGTCGAGACCGAGGCGGAAATACTGGTACAGCGCCACCCGAAACGGTTCGAGCTGCGGATCCTGCACGTTGGTCAGGAGCCAGTAACGGGCGCGGGTATCATCGCGGGAGCTCCAACCCGGGTTGTTCCCGACCTGCGACGACGTGTTCGTCAGAATCTGCAACGCCCGGTCGTAATACGGCGACCCGCCGAGCCGCTGGAACGAGTCGTGGTCCATCCCAATAATCATGTAAGCATAAAACGACAGCAGCGACGAGAGCGTCGAGGTGTACGAGTTCTCGGCAAACTGAAGCGGCTGCGACGGCAGGTAATCAAACTCCCACCCTTTATCGACGACGCTCAGCAGCGGCGTTTCGTACCCCGTCCCGAACACCGGCCGCTGCGACGCCACCTGCACAATCGCCTTGTACGTCCCGACCTGCGGCACTTCCTGCAACGTCACGTAAATCTTGCATTTGATGCGCTCTTCGGGGCGCACCACGTCGCTCGTCCAGCGGCGGGTATTCATAAAATCCGACATCGCCCGCTCCATATCGTTGATGATTTGGCGGTCGGTGATCTGCACGCGGTCGGTGTTGAGGCGCACTTCGCATTGCAGCTCCTGCGCGCGGGCAGGCAGCACGGCAATCAGGCTCATCAGACAGAAGGAGCAAAAGGAGCAAAATGAAAGGACGGAACGCATCAAGAAATTTTCCCGCAAGGGACGGCTAAGAGCGAGTGACGAGTAACGGGCAACGACGAATCACGACGGGAGTGCGAAGGTCGGAACGGCAACGGAGTTGGCGGCGCGGGCGGTTCCGCCAAGCTAGGACAAGTGGGCGCAAGTCAGCCCAAGTCAGCACTAAACGCGCCAGCCGGCAAAGCGAGTCTGCACGGCGGCCACAATCTCCTGCGCGACCGACGTTTTGAGCTGCAACGGCAGCGGCACCACCCCAGCAGCGTCCACGAGCGTAACGCGGTTGGTATCGTGGGCGAAACCAGCGCCGGGGTCAGCCAACGAGTTCAGCACGACCATATCGAAGTTCTTGTTCCGCAGCTTGCCCTGCGCGTGCGCCAGCTCGTCGTTCGTCTCCAACGCAAACCCGACGCTAAACTGCTCACCGGGCCGCTTCCCGGCGCCGAGGGTGGCAGCCACATCCACGTTCTTCACCAGCTCCAACATGAGGCGGTCGCCGGATTTCTTGATTTTCGTCGCCGACACTTCGGCAGGCCGGTAATCGGCCACGGCCGCCGCGAAAACCCAGACCGCGCAATCGGGCGCCACAGCTTCGGCCGCGGCCAGCATCTCGCGTCCGCTCACCACGCGCACTATCCGAATGGCGGGGTGCGTGGGGTCTGGCAAAGCCGTCGGGCCGCTGATGAGCATCACGTCGGCTCCGGCCGCCGCGAAGGCATCCGCCAGCGCATAGCCCATTTTTCCGGTGGAATGATTGCCAATGAAGCGCACCGGGTCAAGAGCTTCGTGGGTAGGACCGGCAGTAATTAGAACGCGCAAGAGAGTAAGAGAAATGTTGTTGCCCACGAATAAGCACGAATTTTAACACGAATTTCAGGCTTCGCGAAAATTCGTGTTAAAATCAAATTAATTCGTGGGAGCCATCGCCGCCCAATCTGCGACCCACGCCACTAAATCTTCCGGCTCCGGCATTCTTCCCTGTCCGACCAGCCCGCTAGCCAGCTCACCGGATGCGGCTTCGATGACGTGGTTGCCGTAGCTCCGCAGCTTGGCGAAATTGGCCTGCACGGCGGGGTGCGCGTACATATCGAGGTCCATCGCGGGGGCGAGCGCCACGGGACAGCGGGCGGAGAGGTAAACGGCATCCAGCAGCTGCGCGCAGTGCCCGTTCGCGAGCCGCGCCACCGTATCAGCGGAAGCGGGGGCGATGAGGAGCAAATCGGCCCACAGGCCCAGCTCGACGTGGTTCGCCCATTCGCCGGTCGCGGCGTTGGTCACGAACTCCGTCAGCACCGGGTTCCGCGAGAGCGTGGCGAGGGTGAGCGCCGTCGTGAACTGCGCGCCGCCGTGCGTCAGGATGACGCGCGTCTCGTGCCCCGCCTTCACCAGTAGCCGCACCAGCGCCGGGGCTTTGCACGCCGCAATGGAGCCGGTAACGCCGAGAAGGATTTTCATTCGATGGGAATAATTAAAACGCCAAATGAGGAATCAAGCGCGGAGAGGCGGTCTCGCTGCTTAATTCCTCATCTAGGGGGATGCTGGAAGTTGCTCCGAATTACATCCGGCGCGCTGGGCGCTCGGCGGCACGCTGGGCAGCGGCTTCGGCGGCGGCTTGCTCTTCTTCGGGCGTCAGGGTGCGGTGGACCAGCTCACCGGCGAGGTATTCCTCGATGGCGACGGCCGTCGGCTTCGGCTGGCGCTCGTACTGCTTCGAGACTTCGATTTGCTCGCGGTTCTCGAATACTTCTTCCAGGTTGTCGGCGTTCGTGGCGAACTCGGCGAGCTTCTCGTTCAGCTCAGCTTTGAGCTTGGTCGAGATTTGGTTCGCACGCTTCGAGATGACGGCGATGGCCTCGTACACATTGCCGGTCTCGTTGCCGAGGTCGGCTACGTTGCGCGTCACGATGGAAGCGGGGATATTTTCGTTGCGGATCATACGGTCAAAGTGATTAGGCGGTGTAAAGAAAGCGGCCACAAGCTGAGCGCCGCGCGGGCGCTGTTCGGCTGCGGCCGACGGTTATTGCTTGGCTTCCGCAGCGGGCGGCGTGGCTTTGTTGATTTTGTCGAGCTGCTTTTGCGCGTCGTCGTAAGCCGATTCGGCCTCGCGCAGAAACTTGGATTGCGGGAAGGCATCGACCAACCCCTGATAGAACGCCACGGTTTCCAAGAACCGCTCGCGCTGCTTCTCGGTCACGCTCTGGCGCGCTAGCTCGTGCTGGGCCATTACGCGCAGAAAAGTGGCTTCCTCGCCGTATTTCGAGCCGGGGTACTCGCGCAGAAAGTTCGTTAGAGCCACTACCGCCGACTGGTAGAAACGGATGTTGGCGTAGAGCCGGGCGCTCTCAAACGCCTTCTTTTCGAGCTTCGACGTCAGCTCCTCGCTCATCTCCTGCGCTTCCTTCCGAAACTTGCTGTCGGGGTAGCGGACCTGAAAATCGCGGATGGCTTCCAAGGAAGTCACCGTGCTGCTCTGGTCGAGGTTGAAAGTGGGAGAGGAGAGGTAGAGCGATTTCGTGTACAGGAACGCCGCCTCTTCGGCGTACGTCGAGCGCGGATACGTTTCGCTGAAAACGCGGAACTGGAAGGCGCTCAGCTCATAGTAGCGTTGCAGAAATTCGCCGTTGGCGAACAGAAAAGCCGCTTTCTCGGCTTCCGGACGCCCGCGCAACAGCGGCAGCAGCTCTTCGAGAATGATGGTCGATTTCTCGTACTTCCCGCTCTCGTAATACTTGACGGCCGCGTTGTACTTGGTATCGACACTATCAGACTTGAGCACTTTCTGGAAATTGCTGCACGCGCCGCCCACGACGAGCACGGCCAACAAGCTCAGATTCAGCGCCAGACGCGCGACAGCAGACAAACGGGAGAAAATCGACATTCGGGGCGCAAAGGTACGGAAGGTAACAGCGTCTGTCACAGACCGGCTGAATCATTGTCGGACGCGGGCCAATCAACTGCTTTATCAATTAGCCGACCAACGGGGGATACGAGTGATGCAGCTACTTCCGGGTTGCCTGCTTAACCGCGCCGGGCTGGGTCGGAGTTCGGGCCGGAGTTTGGGCGGAGGGTTTTGACTTCGCTTTCGCCTTCACTTTCGCCTTAGCCGCCTTCTTGGTTTTCGCAGGCTTCACTTTCGGCGTTACCGCCAACGGCGCGCGCTTGCCCATCACGGTGGCGCGGGTGGGCTTTTCAGTCGGGCGCCACTGGAAGTTTTTGAGGCGCTCGTCTTCCGGTTTCAGCTCGTGCGGCGGGATGAACTTGGCGTCGGGCTTCTGAAGGAACGAGATAGTCCCGACTTTTCCGTCGCGGAACGCGATGCGCATATCCGAGCAAATGACCTTGTTGGCGCCCGTGAGCGCCGTATCGCCGTCGAGGGCGTAGTACAGGCTCTCGCCGTTGCCATCCACATCGACGCGCTTGAGCTTGTTGTCGCGGAAGTGGGCGACCATATGCCGCCCTTTCACCTGATTGAAATTCAGGAGCGTATCCTGCGAGACGATGAACGAATTCAGCCGCAGCACGAGCCGCTCCAGCCGCCGCCGCCGCATATAAAGCCGCATAGAATCGGCGACGAGCTGACTCTTGCTCGCCCACAGAATCGGCTGCCGATTAAGGTAAATGACCGAATCGCGGAGATTATACGCGAGCGAATCGCAAGCGCCCTGTACCTGCTGATTCCAGATGCGCACCGACCGCCACCCGTAAATCATCCCCGGAATCGTGTCAACCTTGCTATCCACCGCCAACAGCGTATCGGCGGCAATCAGGAGCGTATCGCGCTTCGTAACGCTCTCCAGCACCGGCGAGCCGCTGATTTTCGTGCGCCCGAGCAAGCGGTTCGTGCGCCCGTAATCGCCGCGAATCGTGACCGAATCTTTCTTCCCCACGAGTGTCACGTGCCCCACAGCGATGCCGATCTGCGTCTGCTCGTCATACGTGAGCTTATCGCCGCCCAAGCGGTAGTCCGGCGATTCGAGGCGCGCGTTTCGGCGGAAATCCGATTGCTTCGTGAGTGTGTTGTACGTGCCGGATTCGGCGTACAGGTCGCCGCGCTTGCCGCGCATCGTGGTCGGGCCGAGGAACGTCGCGACTTTGGTGAGCGTGTTGTAGTTGAGCGTGTCGCAGGTGACGGTGTAATCGGGGTTTTTGAGGACGACATCGCCCCGAAAACCAAACGTCTTCGCCTCTGTCGAGTAAGAACCGCGCCGCGAGTCGAGCTGGTTTTGCGGGTCTTGCAGATGCCCGCCGGTGGTGTAATACGCCACCTTCCGGTTCAGGTCGTAGTCGAGGATATCGGTCGTGAGCGTCATCCGCGGGTCGACCATACGCACCGGTTCGCCGAGCATTCGGGCGGTGCGGGCGTCGCCGTCGTAATCGAGGCGGCGGCCGGTAATCGTAATCGTATCGGCCTGCACGAGGCGCACATTACTGAACGCCACCACCCGATTCGACGGCGCGGGGTACTGGTACGCCGAGTCGCAGTACATATACGTATCGCCCTGCCGGAACCGCACGTTGCCGATGAGCTTCCGAATCTCCTCGCCATTGAACGTGCCGCCTTCGAGCCGCTCGGTGCCCGGCAGCAGCTCCACGCGCTGACTATTGGGCGGCGGCGCGGCCGGTGGCGGCGAAACGGGCTTCTGTTGCGCCTTGCCCACAAAGGCAATCAGCAGGAGTAAGCCGAAAAAGAAGGCGGGAAGGCGATTGATAAAGCGAAGAAGCCGTGGTGAAGGGGCAAAGTTCGGTCTGAATGGGGCATCGTGCGGGGATAGGGAATGTGCATCGTCTCTATCAGCCGGAATCG
Organism: Hymenobacteraceae bacterium; assembly: GCA_031397815.1. Classification (GTDB taxonomy): domain Bacteria; phylum Bacteroidota; class Bacteroidia; order Cytophagales; family Hymenobacteraceae; genus JANNMJ01. The sequence continues at coordinate 22,699 of JANNMJ010000082.1, read as the reverse complement.
CGCGGGGCTCTGCCCCGTGCGGGCTATTCGCGGGACTCTGGCCCCGCACGGCGGTTAGCACATGCCGGGTGCGTATTCAACGATAAATAGCCGTTTCTGTAGGGGCGTGGCCTTGTGCCCGCCCGCATGTGGCTCCGTCCAGCATCACCAGCCGCTGAAGCGTAAGAAACACAACCGCATGCGGGCGGGCACAAGGCCACGCCCCTACGTTAGCTGCTCACACGTGCTGGCTAGCAGGTCAAGAGACCTGTGAATAGGCCACACGGGGCCAGAGCCCCGCGTGAAACTCCGTTCAAACAAGTTGGAAACAAGTCCAATTGGGCGCCAACCACCGCGCTCACGCTCCCGGACGGCTACCGACGGCGGTACTTTCGCATCCTCAACTCCGCCCCGCCCAATGCCCCACTTCCCCGACCCCGCTGAAGACGACCTGACCTTCAACGAAGAAGAAAACGCCGCCGAAGACGACCTGCGAATGGAAGGCGAAGAAGACGACGATGATTGGTTCGCCGACGGCGATGACCTCGGCGCCGGTGACGACGGGGCCGACGACGACGTAGACGGCGCCGAATTCAGTGACGACGATGAAGACGACTTCTTCGGAAATGAAGAAGATGACGACACCGATTCAGAAGCCGACGCCGACGGCCCCCTCGGCGATGAAGCCACGGCCGCCCTGCTTGCGCAGATAAAGGCCACGATATCTGACCACGCGCTGATTGATTCGACAGAAAACGCCATTCCGCCAACCGTGCTGGTGGCGGTCAGCGGCGGGAAAGATTCCGTGGTGCTGCTAGACGCCCTGATTGGTTTAGGGACGAAAGTGGCCGTGGCGCACGCCCATTTCGGACTGCGGCCCGACGACGCCGACGCAGATGCCGAATTCGTCCGGAAGCTCGCGAAACAGTACAAAGTGCCGTTTCATCTGGAGCACTTCGCGACGGCGCAATTCGCCGAAAAAGAGAAGATTTCGACCCAAATGGCTGCCCGTACGTTGCGTTACGCTTGGTTTGCGCGCCTTTGCGCGCAGCACGGGTACGCGGCCGTCGCGACGGGCCATCATCAGGCGGATGCTGCCGAGACAATGCTCCTCAACCTCACGCGCGGGACGGGGCTGGCGGGGCTGCACGGCATTGCGGCTAAATCGGCGCTGCCCGGCGGCGCGGGCCTCACGACGGCGCCGCTCATCCGGCCGCTGCTCCGCTGCACCACCGAGGCGCTGTATGATTATCTGGTGGAGCGCCAATTAGCGTGGCGCGAAGATTCGTCTAACCAAGACGTTACGCATTACCGCCGCAACCGCCTGCGGCACGAGGTGCTGCCGGTGCTGCGCGACCTCAACCCCGGTTTCGACCAAACCCTCGCCCTCACCGCCGAGCGCGTAAGTCAAGCGGAAGATTTAGTGGCGCTGAAAGTGGCCGAAATCGCCACGGCGGGCCTCACCGTCGAGCCGACCGTCACGAAGCTCAGCGTGGCCGCTTTGCAAGGCACCACCGCCACAGCCCTGCTTTTAGGCGAAATCCTGCGGCCCTACGGCTTCGATTACGCCCTCGCCCGCACCGTGGCGGCGGCGCTCGGCGGCGTATCGGGCACCCGCTTCGAGACCGCCACCCACCGCCTCGTCCTCGACCGTGGCCAGCTCGTCATCACCCCGAAAGACCTGCGCCCGTTCGGTTCCTTCGAGCTGACCACCCCCGACACCGCCGAGCTAAAACTCCCCGGCGGCCGAATCCTGCGCACCCGTCGCACGCCCGGCGCCGATTACGCCATTCCGCGCAAGCCCAACACTGCTGCCCTCGACGCGGCTAAGCTCCAATTCCCCCTCACCGTCCGGACGTGGCAGCCCGGCGATTGGCTCGTGCCGCTCGGGATGCGCGGCAAGCAAAAAGTCAGCGACCTGCTCATCAACCTAAAAGTCCCCGCCAACCTCAAAGACCGCGTGCTGGTGCTCGTAAACGGCAACGGCTCCCTCATCTGGGTCATCGGCCAACGCCTCGACGACCGGTTTAAAGTGACTCTGGAGACGGCGGAAGTGGTGGAGGTGACGGCGGCGTAAGGGAGAGGCGAAGTTGGAGCGGCCAGAGTGTACGGCCCTGCCACATGTCGCCAGCTCTGTCTCAGATATGGCGTCATTCGTTGATGCTGAAACGGACCTGATTTGAGAGAAGAACCTGCGGTTTGCACAGCCTTGAGATAGTGCTTCCATTGACTACTTAAAGGGTTTTAGCAAGGATTGTTTGTTGTAGAAGAAAAAATTTCAAAAAAATCACCAGTAAGTTTTGATAATTTAAAACTGATTGTACATTTGTCGCGTATTCAGCTAAACGCCTAAGTAGCTGTATTCCGCCGGACTGGCCACCCGCGTCGTTTGAATCTTAGGTAAACCAGTCTTTCTTTTTAATCATGAAAAAGTTGTTGATTGCGACAGCATTGATGCTGTTGAGTGTCGTTCCATCGTTAGCGAAACAAATTAAGATAGACACCTATCTTACTGCGACTAATGGTTGCAAGTTTCATGTAACCGGCTGGGTGGATGTAGGTTGTTGCCCATCTGTACGTGGTTACGATGTGACGATGAGTGGTGACTGTGGGCGGTATCAATTTACGAGTCGGATGGTTAATCCTAATACTGGCCATCCAATAGCTGATTCTGATAACCCAACCTATGCGTGGCGAGCACAGATGAAGAATCTTGACGCTACAGAGTGTGAAATCATGTATCAAGCGAAAGATGACCCTGCCAATGCCTTCAGCCCTCTTTTGATGGCGCTCGGCACTCAGATACCACTTGATGCCATTATGACCACTCAGTTGATGAATGAACTCAATCAACTGGTAGAGGCGTCACCGGAGTACGGGTATTAGTTAGCTAAAAGAACGTTTGGTGAAGATGAAAAATCAAACCATTCTAAGCGTGCTATCGCTGTTTGCGATGCTAATGGTAGGTTGCTCTACCGATCATTCTCAGGACTTGCCGCCACTGCAAGGGCTGTATAGCGTTGCCTCGGTAGACGTACCGAGCGGTTCTTGCACAACAGATCAGGGGTTAGCTGCGGCATTGGGTGCCGATTATGCCCCTGCCCACATTGAAGTGAAGGGTAATCAGGTAACGATTACTTCTGCAAGTGGTACTGTGCTGGAAGTGGCACAGCTAGCAGCAACGTCTGGTGAAAAAATTCCAGTTCGCTTGCAAGACGGTAAGTCCGCTGAGTTTCTAACCTCTGCTACGGGCGTCCATACTTTTCTGGTAGATGGTTGGGCCTACACGCTTGTGTCAGAGAAAACGGCATCCATAGCTGGACGCTAAACTTTTGACGCTTACTGTAATTTGCAACGCCTGATCGATTTCGGTCAGGCGTTGTCTTTATATACCCCCAGTAGACCTTCCCCCAAAACCGCACAAAACATCACACCGCCCGCTCCATCCGAATATCCGCTCTCGCATAGGGCGTATCCGTCGGCACGGGCACTTCTTGGAAGCCGAGGGATTGATAGAGCGCCAACGCCGGGGCGAGGCGGCGGTTCGATTCTAGCACGACGCGGCTCGCGCCTACTTCGCGGGCTTTGGCCAAGGCGGCTTCGCCGAGCGCCCGTCCGATTCCGTGGCCCTGATGCCCGTCGGCAACGGCCATTTTCGCTAGCTCATACTGGTCAGCGGTTTCGCGGATGAGGGCGACGGTTCCCACAATTTCGCCCCCAAGCTCCGCCATCAGCACGTGGCCGCCGGGGGTGAGGATGTAGCCTTCGGGGTCGTCGAGCATCTCGTGGTCGTGCGGTTCCAGCGTGAAATACTGCTGAATCCACGCGCGGTTGAGGTCGCGGAAGGCGAGGCGGTGCGCGGGTTCGTAAGCGATGATTCGAACCGAAGAAGTAGGCATCGTCAAGGAAAAGGAGAGAAAGATGAGGGCCAATGACGGCGCCGCAAACCGGGGTTTTCGCTTTCGATTCAGCGCCCGCCCTGAATTTCCCGCAGCGCCTCGGCCACGCTGAACACCGGCTGCTGACACGCGCCCTCGAAGCAAACGTACACCGTGGTGAGGCCGTCGAAAGTAGGTTTTCCGACGAGTACCGGCAGCTCATCGGTGGCAGCGGTGGCACCGGCGATGACCGTTCCCGGCAAGAAATGGCGGCTCAGCTCGTGCCGAAACGCGTCGGCATCCGGCCCGATGATGACGATTTCCGCCCCCGGCGTCAGCAGCTCCTCGTAAAGCGCCGCCCAGCTCCCCAGAAAGCCCGGCTCCTTCTCCACAAGCGGCCGAACCGCCGCGAGGAGCGTACGGGCGCGATCTACATAAGCGCGGTTGCCTTGCAGCAGCCCGACCTGTCGCAACGTGCGCGCCAGCAGTGAGTTAGATGCGGGAATTACGTTGTCGAACAGCTCTTTCTTGCGCGCAATGAGCGGCTCGGCGGTGGTGTCGTCGGTGTAAAAGAGAAGGCCTTCGGGAGTGGAAGGGTCGGCGAAATGAATGAGGGCGTAGGCGAGCAGCTCGTCGGCGGCGCGGAGCCATTGTGGCTCGAACGTGCATTCGTACAGACTCGCCAGCCCGTGCGCGACGGCGGCGTAATCTTCCAGAAAACCCGGTTGGGCCGCGCCGCCCGGCTTGAGGTTGCGGCGCAGTCGCCGTCCATCCGCCGTTTCGGTGAGGGAATTCACTAGAAACTGCCCCACCCGCTGGGCCAGCGCCAGCGCGTCCGGCGCATCAAATGCGCGGTAGGCATCGCAGAGGCCGCGCAGCGTCAGCCCGTTCCAGCCAGTGAGGAGCTTATCGTCGAGGCCGGGGTGCGGGCGCGGCTCGCGGGCATTCAGCAGAGCGGTGCGCCAGTTTTCGGCGCGCTGCGCGAGGTCGGCGGGCGTGAGGTGATGCTTGGCGGCGAACTGCGCATCGGTGCCGCGCCGGTGCGGAATATTGACGCCGTGCTCCCAATTGCCCGCTTCCGTCAGGCGGTAATACGCCGCCACCAGACCGCGCTCGGTAGCATCGGGGAAAACGGCGCTCAGCTCATCGGTCGTCCAGACGTAAAATTTCCCCTCAACGCCTTCCGAATCAGCGTCGAGCGACGCGTACAGGCCGCCGTTGGGCGCCAACATCTCGCGTTTCAGCCAGTCAATCGTGCGCAAACCCGCCTCGCGCAGCTCCTCATCCTGACTGACTTGATACGCCTCAGCGTAAGCCGTCAGAAGCTGACCGTTGTCGTAGAGCATCTTCTCGAAGTGCGGCACCAACCAATCGGCATCCACCGAATACCGCGCCCAGCCGCCGCCCACCTGATCGTACAGCCCCCCGCGCGCCATCTCGCGGAGCGTGAGCAGCGTGTGGTCCAGCGCGAGCGTGGCGCCGGTGCGCGCGTGGTAGCGCAGGAGCCACGTGTAGTGCGCGGGCATCGGAAACTTCGGCGCGCGGTCCATCCCGCCGCGGGCGCGGTCGAAGCCCTGCTGAAACGTGAAAAATGCCTGATTGAGCGCCGCTCCGTCGAGGGCTCCGCCCACCGGATCGGCTTGAAGACCATATTTCCGCAGCTCATCGGCGTTGAGCGTCTGCGTAAACTGCGCCGCTGATTCTTCGAGCTGCGGGCGGTTCTCGCGCCACGCCTTCTCCACCGAATGCAGCAGATTCGTCCACGACGGCGCCGGCGCGTACGTGAGGCCATAAAACGGCCGGGCGTCGGGCGTCAGGAAAACGTTGAGCGGCCAGCCGCCCCGAACCCCCATCGCCTGCACGGCATCCATGTAAATGGCATCGACGTCGGGGCGCTCCTCGCGGTCCACCTTGATGCACACGAAATGTTCGTTCATCACCGTCGCCACGGCTTGATTCTCAAACGATTCGTGCTCCATAACGTGGCACCAATGGCACGCGGCGTACCCGATACTCACCAAAATCGGCTTTTGCTCGTCGCGGGCACGCGCCAACGCTTCCTCACCCCACGGATACCAATCGACCGGATTTAACGCGTGTTGCAGCAGATACGGGCTTGATTCGGTGGCGAGGCGGTTCGGGGTCATCAGCGGAAGAGGGGGGGGAGATTCGGCGGGAAGTGACGGCTAGAAACAAAAAACGCGACTTACCGGGCAGGTAAGTCGCGTCCCTTTACTTGGTTTTAGGGGTTCGGGGTTTGGTCGGTCGTTTCGCAACCGGCTTCGCAACCGGCTTCGCGACGGGTTCGGGTACTGATTCGGCCACTGATTCAGACGTTGGTTTCGCCTTCGCCCTCGCCTTCGGTTTCGGATCCGCTTTAGCCGGAGCTTTGGGCGCCGCCTTACTCACGGCCGGTTGGCGTGTGGGCTTTGCTTTCGGCGGAGCAGCTTCGGCTACGGCCGGAGGCGTCGGAGGCGCCGAAACGGGTGCGACCACAGGAGCCGCCGGTGGCGTGGCTGCCGCTGCCAGCGTTACTGCTGGCGCTTTAGCCGCGCGCTTTGGCGCTGCTTTAGAAGCGGTTTTTGGGGTCGATTTCCCTTTTATCTCATTTGCATCTGTCGAAGCAACGGGAGCCGCTGGTGCTGGCGCCGAAACGACGGGTGCCGCCGCCACCGGATCGGGCGCCGGAGTAGCCACCGGCGCGGGAGCCGCTGGAACCGGAACCGGCACGGCCACTCCGCCACCCAGCGCCGCCAACAACGCACCAACTCCAGCCTTTTTCGTAGCCCGAGCGGCCGCAGCGCGCTCCACGGGCGTTGCCACCGGCCCTTTACCGCTGGAGCGTCCCGGCGTGCGGGCATTCATCGATTGCTGCTTCGCGGGCTTCCCGACGGGCGCGGGCGCCGTTGGAACTGCCACCGGCGGCGCAGCAGCCGGAGTGGGAGCAGGGGGCGCAACAGGCGTCACATCCGCACTCACCGACTTCGGCTCAGGCGCCGGACGCTGGTTTTGCCGCTGACGGTCAGGCCGATTCTGCGGAGGCGCCGCCACCGGTGGGGGAGGACCAGAAGCACCCGTTTCCGGCGCAACTGTCCCGCTAACCGGCTTGCCTTCAGGCTTCACCTTTTGCAGCGTCAGCTTCTTACCACCCCGCCCACGGGAGCCGCGCCCCGACCGCCGCGACGACGAGGAAGAAGGCGCCGCCAACGGCCGATTGTTCGATTCCGCTTCCGCCGCGTCCATCGCCAGCGCATTTTCTGCTGCTACTTCTTCCGCAGGCGTCAGCATCATTTCGGCATCTTCCGACGCGGATTCCTGCACCGGCAACTCCGCCGAGATAGCTGTTTCGGCCGCCGCTTGGCTACCGGCTTCCATCTCCGTCAGCAAGTCGGCAGTTGTCGGCAAGTCCGCCATATCAGACGCTTCCGTGGCGATTTCCTCGCCTGAGCGCTGTTTGTGGCGCCGTCCGCCGCGTCGGCCGCGGCGTTTTTTGCCGGTCGTTTCCGCTGGGGAAGATGTGCCCGGCGTATCCAGCGCACCGCCCGCCGCTGCTGCCGCCGATTCGGGGCTTAGCGGCTGACGGCTTCCGAGCTGATTCTCAATCTCAGCGGCTGCTTCCGGCGGCATATTGCTCACCGCGTTTTTCGGCGCCTCTTCCGGCAGCTCCACCTTCACGACCGGCCGAACAGGGCGGGGCGGCAGCGGCGGATTGCGCGGGTTCGGATTGTTACGGTCGCGGTCGGGCCGGGGCGGCAGGGGCCGCAGCTCAATCTTGATAATCGGCTTAATCGAGCGCGACGTTTCCGCTGAACCCGATGACGGCCCATTCACCGGTTTCGGCGCACCCGAAGGCGGCGCCTGAGCACTTTCCGGCGCCTTTTCAGCAGCCGCAATAGGCGCATTTACCGGCGCCGACTCAGGTTTTGGCGCCGTAGAAGCAGCAAACGCCGCCGGTGCCGGTGGTACCAGCCCGCGCCGAGGGCGCGATAACTGGCCTTCCAACTGAGCAATCTCTCTGCTGACATCCACGCCTTCCGCTCCCAACGAATCGAGTTTCGCCAGCGTCGTCAGCAAAAACTGCTGATGCGCTTCACCCGCTGGATTGGCCGACCGATGCGCCATCGCCCGCTGAATCTCCGCCCACGCCACCCGAACCGCCGGGAAACGCGCATCGAAATAAGCCCCCGCAAACTTGTCGAAAATGTACTCTTCCGCCAACGCCGACGGATGCAGCATATCGGCGGCGAAGAAGCGGTAATCGCGCAAATCGTCAAGCAGCAGCTCGTACGCCGGGAAATACGTCACATCCCGCACCAGACCCGCCAAGTGATGGCAAGCCAGCCGCAACGTCGATTTACTCACACTCGACCCCGGCAGCGTCTCCTTCGGATGCCGTACCGGGCTGACCGTCAGGACGACCCGCAATTTCGGGTTCAGGCGCAACAGCCACGAATGCATCTCCGCAAACGCCGTCACGATTTCCTGAACGCTCAATAATGTCTTCTGAAACAGCCCGCCGGGCTGCTTGTGGCAGTTCGCCACCACCTCGTCATCGAGGCGCCACGCCCACGCCGTCCCCATCGTGAGCACCAGCGCATCGGCGGAGCGCACAAAATCGCGCACTTCCGTCAGGTGCGCATCCAGCACGGTTTGCAGCTCTTCAAACGTGGCCCCGCTCAGCGCCGACGGCGCATCGTAGGAGAACCAACGGCCGTCGCGCTCAACGGTGCGCTCGGTCAGGTCGTACTCATCGGCCCCCGCCGCCACGGCCAGCAGCCGACACGCCGAAATCGGGTTCAGGACCGTCCCAAACGGGTTTTCGAGGACCGGCAGCTTGGTGGCGGCGAGCTTCTGCGCCAGCACCGCCGCGAAGCACGAGCCGATAGTGAGTACCCGGGCGCTCGTGGGCAGCGGAACAGCTACCGGCGCGACAGTTAATTCAGTCCGAAAGGTCATCAGCAGGAAATCGGGGCGCAGCACGGTCGAAGAACCTTCTTCGCCCAGCGCAGCCGTTACGCAAAAGTAGGTCGATACTTCGACGTAGCTGCTTGCCGCCTTCCGGGGAAACCCTCAAACGCCAAACAGCCCGGCCACGCAGGGTGCGTAACCGGGCCGTTTCCGACGGAATGAGAAGCAGCCTACTCGGCCACCACCCGGAATTTCACCGGATGCTTCACGTCTTTGTGCAGGTTCAGGGTAGCGGTGTAATCGCCCAGCTCCTTGATGCCTTCCGGCAAATCAACGCGCTTACGGTCGATATCGAACCCTTTGGCTTTCAGCGCGTCAGCGAGCTGCAGGCTCGTCACGCGACCGAAGATGCGGCCGTTCTCGCCCGACTTAGCTTTCAGGTCGAGCGTGAGGTCACCGATTTTTTCTGCCAGCATTGCGGCGTCCAGACGGATTTTCTCCGCTTTGTGCGCTGCTTGCTTGGTGTTTTCGGCCACCACTTTCTTCGCCGATTCGGTAGCCATTACGGCCAGCCCCTGCGGCAGCAGGTAGTTACGGCCGTAGCCGGGACGCACCGTGACGATATCGTTCTTATCGCCAACGTGTTTAACGTCCTCTTTCAGAATGACTTGCATTTGGAAAATGAGTATCTGGGTTCTGTTTCTGATTCTTCAGGAAGAGGTTTTTAATCGATTCAGAACCGAAAACTCTCCACCGAAAACCAGAAACGACTCTATTTCAGGGCGTCGGCTACGTACGGCAGGATGGCCAAGTGCCGGGCGCGAGCAACGGCTTGCGCCAGCTTGCGCTGATACTTCAGGCTCGTGCCGGTGAGGCGGCGTGGCAGAATCCGACCTTGCTCGTTCAGAAACTTCATCAGGAAGTCGCCGTTCTTGTAGTCGATGTACTTAATGCCGGACTTCTTAAAGCGGCAGTACTTCTTCCGTTGGTCCTGCTGCTTGTTACGGTCGTTGTTGCGGTTGTTACGCTCAGGCGTGCGCATACTCGATTCGGTGATAAAAGATTAAGCCTCAGCCACCTCGCCAGCCGGCGCGGCAACCTTGTTGAACTCGCCATTCCGGCGGCGTCCGTTATACACGATGGCGTGCTTGTCGAGGGCAACCGTCAGGAAGCGCAGCACGCGCTCATCCCGGCGGAAAGCCAGCTCCAGCACGTCCACGGCATTCGTGGCGCCCACGGTGTACTCCAGAAGGAAGTAGTGGCCGGTGCCTTTTTTCTGAATCGGGTACGCCAGCTGACGTAGGCCCATCGACTCCTCGTGGAGGAGGTCGGCGCTGTTTTCCTTCAGCACCTGCTTAAACTTCTCGGCCACCTCAGCTACCTGCGCCTCGCTCAACACGGGGGTCAGGATGAAGATGGTCTCGTACTGCTTAACCTGCATTGTCGCGGGATTAAGGGTTGGAGTGATTAAAAAACCGTTCGGTTTCAGCCAAACGGGCCGCAAAGGTACGGCTTTTCAGCAGGTTAGCCAAGCCCGACCGTATCGTTCTTATAAGGTTAGGAAGTGAGGAAGTATTTTAGACGGGTTCTAAACTACGTTTTTTCGATAACTTGACAGTGTGGAACGTGCAAAACGCGTTGGGTCGTAACGAATCGGGACCTACCTTTGCCGCCCGTTACAGGGTGCATTTTTGCTCTACCTAACGCCCGTCCGTATGATTCCAGCCCGACTATTCGTCGCTGCGCGAACCCTCTTCCTCGGCCTTTTCTGCGCATTCCTCAGCCTCAATGCGCAAGCACAGGGTGATGGTATTCCGACCGACGACGCCACCATTTCGGCCGGTGAGGCCATATTCAAGGGTAACTGCGCCCAATGCCACGCCATCAATGATGTTGTGGTAGGCCCGGCTCTTAAAGACGTCCACAAGCGTCAAAAATTGTCGTGGCTGATTCCGTGGATTAAGAATTCGAGCAAGCTCATCGCTTCCGGTGATGCGTATGCGGTGAAAATCTTTAACCAGTACGGCAAGCAGCAGATGCCGTCGTTCGCCCTGTCGGACGGTGAAATCACGTCGATCATTGCCTACGTTAAGAAGGAGTCGGAGAAGCCGGCAACGGCAATCGTCGATCCGGGGGGAAAGGTTGACCCAACAAGTCAAACGGCTGAAAAAGGCCCCGGCGAGTACCTCAACATCCTGCTGATTGCGCTGGTGGTGGTGCTCATCGTGTTGGTGGTGACGCTGATTATCATCGGCAACATCCTCACCTCGACGCTCCGCAGCCGCTCCGACCTCAATGAGGCCGACGTGGAGCAAATCAACCAGCAAACGAACTGGGAGCGCATCTATAAGTCCGGCATCGTGCGGGGCTTGGTGACGCTGATTTTCGTGGTCGTCATCATCGACGTCTCGCTCGATGAAGCCCTCGGCATCGGTATTCAGCAAGGCTACCAGCCGACCCAGCCGATTGCGTTCTCGCACAAGCTGCACGCCGGTGAGCATCAGATCAACTGCGCTTACTGCCACACGTCGGTGTACAAAGGCAAATCGGCGAACATCCCGTCGGCCAACATCTGTATGAACTGCCACTCGCAGATCAAAACGGAGTCGGCGCAGATTCAGAAGATTTACAAGGCGATTGAGCAGAACAAGCCAATCGAGTGGGTGCGGGTGCATAACCTGCCCGACCTCGCGTACTTCAACCACTCGCAGCACACAGTGGCGGGCGGCGTACAGTGCCAGCAGTGCCACGGCCCAATCGAGACGATGGAAGTGGTTTATCAGTACTCGCCGCTCACGATGGGCTGGTGCATCAACTGCCACCGCGAGTATCCGCTGAACACCAAAGGCAACGGCTACTACGATAAGCTGGTGCAGCTCCACGACAAGAACAATGCAGGCGCGCCGTTCACCGTATCGTCCAACGGCGGTACCGAATGCTCGAAGTGCCACTACTAATCAGGAAGTTGCGATAAGCGGAAGCCGACTGCGCCACTTGAGCGTGCCGCCCCACGAATCGCTATCTGACTACCGACCCGACTACCTCACGCAAGATGCAAGAGACCATTAAGTACTGGAAGGGCTACGAGGAACTCGAGCAGCGCCCGGAGTTCGTCCAGCACGCACACAATGAGTTTCCGGAGTTTCTGCCCATCGCTGAGAAAAACAGCGAAGGTGAAACATCCCGCCGCGATTTCCTGAAGCTGATGGGCTTCGGTCTGACCGCCGCTACGCTCGCTTCCTGCGAAGCACCCGTGCGGAAGGCCATTCCGTGGCTGAACAAGCCCGAGACCGTCGACCCGACGATCTCGAACTTCTACGCTTCCACCTACTTCACGGGCAACGAGTACGTCTCGGTGCTGGTGAAGTGCCGCGATGGTCGGCCGATCAAGATCGAAGGCAACCCGATGTCGACGATCTCGCGCGGCGGTACTTCGGCCCGCGCGCAGGCGTCGGTGCTGAGCCTCTACGATGAAGGCCGCGCCAAAGGCCCAATGGCAGCCGGTAAAGCCGCTAAGTGGAGCGAGGTAGACGCCGAAATCGGCCGTCAGCTTGCCGGCGCTGGTGGCAAAACGGTGGCGCTCGTTACGGGTACCATCATTTCGCCTTCGACCAAGAAAGCCATTGGCGAGTTCGCCGCGCGCTACCCCAACTTCCGTCACGTTCAGTACGATGCCAACTCGGCGTCGGCGCTCGTGAAAGCGAACGGTGGCGTGGTGCCGGGCTACAATTTCGCTAACGCCGATGTCGTAGTAAGCATCGGCGCCGACTTCCTCGGCTCGTGGATCTCGCCCGTCGAGTACGCGTGGCACTGGGCGCAGAAGCGTAAGCTGAAGCGCGAGAATCCGTCGATGTCGCGCCTGTTCCAGTTTGAGCCGATGCTCTCGCTGACGGGTGCCAACGCCGATATCCGCGCGGCGGTTAAGCCTTCGCAGCTGCCGCAAGTAGCTGCTGCTCTGTACGGAGCCGTAGTGGGCGGCGGTAGTGCTTCTGTCAATCCAGCCGCTGATAAGGCTATCGCGCAAGCCGCCGAAGAGCTGAAAGGCGCTCGTGGCCGCGCAATGGTCGTCTGCGGCACGAATGATTTGGCAAGCCAGACGCTGGTCGCCGAAATCAACCGCGCGCTGGGCGCTGAAGGCACCACGATTGGCGCACCGAGCTTCGTGCGCCAAGGCGACGACGCCGCTATGCTCAACCTGATTCAGGAAATGGGCAGCGGTCGGATCGGCGCCGTGCTGATTGCCGGTTGCAACCCTGCTTACGACCACCCACAAGCTGCCGAATTCAAAGCTGGCTTAGGTCAAGTGGGCCTGAAAGTGTCGTTCGCCGACCGTCTCGATGAGACCGCCAAGCTGTGCGACTTCCTCACTCCCGACTCGCACTACCTCGAATCGTGGAATGATTACGAGCCGAAGCGTGGCTCGTTCAGCCTGCAACAGCCCGCGATCTCGCCGCTGTTCGACACGCGTCAGATGCCTGAGACGCTGTTGCGCTGGGCCGGTAACCGCACTAGCTACTACGATTATATCCGCGCCAACTGGGCGGGTGCCAACTGGGATCAAGCCGTTCACGACGGCGTGATGGAAGGCGGCGAATCGCGCCTGATGCCAGCCACTATGGCGGCCCCGATGGGCGCCGCTGCGGCTTTCGCAGCTGCTTCGCAGAATGCGGGCGGCAAAGGACCGGAATTGGTCATCTACGAATCGGTGATGATGGGTTTCGGCGGCGCCGAAGCCAACAACCCGTGGCTGCAGGAGCAACCCGACCCGATCTCGAAAAATACGTGGGAGAACTACCTCGCGGTTTCGCGGTCGATGGCCAAGAAATTGGCAGTCGAGCAGGGCGATTACGTGAAGGTTTCGACCGGCAACGGCAAATCTGTTTCGCTGCCCGTACTGGTTCAACCCGGTATGGAAGCCGAAACGGTGGCGGTTGCGCTCGGTTACGGCCGCACGGATGCCGGTAAAGTGGGTAACGCTGCTGGCGTGAACGCTTATCCACTCGTGGGCACGGCTGATGGCGCGCTGATGTTCGCCGCTACGGGGGTTCAGGTGGTGAAAGAGACGGGGAAAGCCAGCGTTGTGCTCGCGCAAACCCAGACGCACCACACGATTATGGACCGCTTGGTGGTTCAGGAATCGACGCTCTCGAAGTACCGCGAGAACCGCGAAGAAGTCACCGAGTACGAAAAGCTCGCGACCGCAGATGGTCCGCAGCCGCCGACCAGCGTTTCGCTCTGGCAGGATTACGCCTACCAGAACCACCACTGGGGCATGGTCATCGACCTGAACTCGTGCATCGGCTGCTCAGCTTGCTCCGTGGCTTGCTACGCCGAGAACAACGTGGCCGTCGTAGGCAAGCAGGAAGTCGTCAACCGCCGCGAAATGTCGTGGCTGCGGATCGACCGCTACTACACTGCCGTCGATCACGAAGCGAAAGACTACGAGACGATGGAAAATGCGGCCGACCAGCCGCAGGTCGTCTTCCAGCCGATGATGTGCCAGCATTGCAACCACGCACCGTGCGAAACGGTGTGCCCGGTACTTGCCACCACGCACAGCACGGAAGGTCTGAACCAGATGACGTACAACCGTTGCGTCGGCACGAAGTATTGCGCAAACAACTGCCCATACAAAGTCCGCCGCTTCAACTGGTTCTCGTACACCGACGACGAGCGTTTCGAAGTTTCGAACCAGCACATGCGCAACGACCTCGGTCGGATGGTGCTCAACCCCGACGTAACCGTTCGGGCGCGGGGTGTGATGGAGAAATGCTCGATGTGCGTACAGCGCATTCAGCTCGGGAAGCTCGACGCCAAGAAGGAGAAGCGTCGTCCGAAAGACGGCGAGATCGTGACGGCTTGCGCTCAGGCTTGCCCTACGGAAGCTATCGTGTTCGGCGATATGGCCGATCCGCAAAGCCGGATCACGAAAGTGCTCCAGGAGCAGCACCGCGAGCGCGCTTTCCACGTGCTCGAAGAGATCAACGTGCAGCCGAACATCACGTACCTGACCAAGATTCGTAACGGCGAAGTGCTCGACCCCATCGTCAAGAAGGGTAAAAGCGCAAAACAGCCCGCCTAGTATCAGGTTTTAGTGGATGGTTGACGGTTTTAGTTTACTCGGGCAACGCTCAGCGCAAACGAAGACCAAAAGCCAAAAACCGTAAGCCAAAAACCAGCAACTACCCACCGCTATGCACTACGTTTCGCCACTCCGGCCGCCGCTCGTCACGGGCCGGAAAAACTACCACGACGTCACGCACGACATTGCGCGGCAAGTGGAAGCGGCTCCGAACATTCGCTGGCTCGCCGCGCTCGTCGTGTCGCTGTTTTTCGTCGGGATCTTCATGTACTCGCTGTACCGCACCCTGTGGTTCGGTATCGGGGAGTGGGGCCTGAACAAAACCGTCGACTGGGGCTGGGACATTACCAACTTCGTATGGTGGGTCGGTATCGGTCACGCCGGTACGCTGATCTCGGCCGTATTGCTCCTGTTCCGTCAGAAATGGCGCAGCTCCATCAACCGGGCAGCAGAAGCAATGACGATTTTTGCCGTTATCTGCGCCGCGATGTTCCCTGTGATTCACATGGGCCGTCCGTGGCTCGCACTGTGGTTCCTGCCGTTCCAGAATACGTACGGCCCGCTGTGGGTGAACTTCAACTCGCCGTTGCTGTGGGACGTGTTCGCTATCTCGACGTACTTCTCGGTGTCGCTCGTGTTCTGGTACCTCGGTCTGGTGCCTGACTTCGCTACCATCCGCGACCGCGCAACCGGTCCGATTGCCCGCCGTGCCTACGCCCTGTTGAGCTTCGGCTGGACGGGTTCCGCCAAGCACTGGTCGCGCTACGAGTACGTTTCGCTGATTTTGGCGGGCATCTCGACACCCCTCGTACTCTCCGTACACACGATTGTATCGATGGACTTTGCCACGTCGGTCATTCCCGGCTGGCACACCACGATCTTCCCGCCATACTTCGTTGCCGGGGCTATCTTCTCGGGCTTCGCGATGGTACTCACGCTGATGATCGTCACCCGCGAGACGTTCCAGCTGAAGGATTACATCACGATTGAGCACATCGAGTCGATGAACATCATCATCACCGTGACTGGCTCTATTGTAGGGGTAGCGTACATCACGGAGTTCTTCATCGCTTGGTACTCGCAGGTTCCGGCGGAGCAGTATTGCTTCATCAACCGCGCCTTCGGCCCGTACTGGTGGGCATACGCTTCGATGATGACCTGTAACGTGGTCTCGCCGCAGCTCTTCTGGTTCCGCAGCCTTCGCCGCAACGTGGTCTTCACGTTCATCCTTTCGATCTTCGTGAACATCGGGATGTGGTTCGAGCGCTTCGTTATCATCGTTACCTCGCTGCACCGCGATTACCTGCCGTCATCGTGGGTGATGTACTCGCCGACGTATGTCGAAGTCGGCATCTTCGTCGGTACGATGGGCATCTTCATGACGCTCTTCCTGCTGTTCGCCAAGTTCTTCCCGGTTATCAACATGTTCGAAGTGAAGGCGATTTTGAAATCGTCGTCCGTAGCGGGTGTGTACGTTGATGAGCACGGCCACTCGCTGCACCACGGCGGCGGTCACGGCCAGCAGATTCCGGCTGCTCATCCGGTTGGCGCGCCTGCCGGTGCCCAGCACGCCCCTGACGCTTCTTCGCACTAATCGTTTCGCTGCCTCTTCCCAATGACGACTTCTTCGGTCACCGCGCCGGCCAGCGTTTCGCACGCCGCCGCACATTCGCACGAAGCCACGCAGACGAAGCGCTACGTGCTCGGCATCTACGATGACCCGGATGTACTGCTCGACGCTATCGAGCAGGTTCGGGCCGCCGGAACCAAGATTTACGACGTTTTCACGCCGTTCCCCATTCACGGAATCGACGATGTGCTCGGCATCAAGCGGACTCGTCTGCCTATCGCCGCGTTTATGTTCGGCTGCTGTGGCCTGTCACTGGCGCTCTTCCTGCAGATTTATATGCTGTGGGCCGACTGGCCAATGATCATCGGTGGCAAGCCGCACTACGCTTTCCCATCGTTTGTCCCGGTTTGCTTCGAGCTGACTGTCCTCTGCACCGCCTTCGGGATGGTGATTACCTTCTTCATCGTCAGCGGTCTGCGGCCGAAGATGAAGGTGCAAGTGATGGATCGTCGCTCCACCGACGACAAGTTTGTGATGGCGATTGAGCAAACCGCCACCACCAACCTTCGTCAGGTCTCCGACCTGCTCCGGCAGACGGGCGCGAGCGAAGTGAACGAAAAGGAAATCGCCGTTAAGCATTAAGGTTTTTAGGGTATAGTGTTTAGTGTTCAGTCGGAACCTCTTCGGCTCAACCTGCTAAACACGAGACACTACACGCTACACACTTCTCCATGATCTACTCGTCCAAACTCGGCCTCGGCCTGGCGTCCGTCCTCTTTGGGGGCGCGCTGCTGACGGGCTGCCACGAAGCCAACGACCCCGGCACCGAGTTCGCGCCGCAGATGTATGACTCGACCCCTATTGAGCCGCTTCGGCAGGTAGGGGGCGCCAAGAATGCGTACAACCCTATGGGCATTCACGAGCGGGTTCCTGCTCAGGGTGCTATTCCACGGGGCAAGCTGGCGTATTTCACTCATCTCGCTCCGGAAGATATCGCAGGTGCTGAAACGCGGCTCGTGAATCCTTATCGTTCTACCCCAGCCATGCTGGAAGACGGTAAAGTGCTTTACGAACAGTATTGCCAGCACTGCCATGGCGAGGCTGGCGACGGCCAAGGCCCGGTAGGCATCAAGTTCAAGGGCGTGCCGAACTATTCGACCGGCGCTTACAAGACGATGAACGCGGGACACATTTTCCACGTCATTCAGTACGGAAAAGGCCGGATGATGCCGCACGGCTCACAGGTCAATCCGCAGGAACGCTGGAAGATTGCCCTGTACGTTGCGAAGCTCCAAAACCCAGAGGGCGCTGCTCCGGCTGACTCTACGGCCGCTCCGGCTGCCGCAGCAACGGCTACCGCTGCTGCCACTCCAGCCGCTCCAGCTACCACCGCGCCCGCAGCTGCTGCTACCACGGCTACCACCACTACTGCCGCACCGGCGCCTGCTCCAGCAGCAGCTCCTGAGGCTGATACGCGCACCCCGGTGCAGCGCGCCACCGATAAGATTCGCCAGACGCACGTCTATTAGTCGGTTGGTCATTGGTCGGTCGGGCGGCTCGTTTCCGCTGATTCTGCCGCCGCCCCAACGTACCGAATACCACGTATCAACCTTCCACCCTCCCAAGTACCACCTTACGATATGGCTCACGTCGCCGAGCGGCCCGCTTCTTTCGAGGAGCAACTCGCGCTGCCGAAGAAAGTCTCCAACTTGTTCCTGATGATGATCGGCGGTGGCCTCGTGCTGCTGGTGCTGGGCATCGTGCTGAACCTGAACATGGGTCACGAAACGGCAGCTGCCGGTCATGGCGCCGCTGCTCACGGGGGAGAGCACGAAGCTGGTCATCACGCCATCACGTGGATCAACCGGCTCTTCGCTAACCTCTGGCTTAACAACATCTATTTCACCGGAATCTCGGTGATCGGGATGTTCTTCATCTCGCTCCAGTACGTGGCGTACGCCTACTGGTCGGTGCCGGTGAAGCGGGTGCTGGAATCGCTGACGGGCTACCTGCCGGTTGGTGCGGTGCTGATGATTGTGATCTTCCTGCTCGGCAAAGGCTACCTTTTCCACTGGACGACGCCAGGGATCATGGACGAAGGCTCGGCCACGTATGACCCGATCATCGCTGGCAAAAGTGGCTACCTGAACCTGCCGTTCTACCTGATTCGGATGGTCGTGTATCTGGCCATTTGGGTGCTGTTCTCGCGCTGGATGCGCGCCCAGTCGGTTGCGGAAGACTTGGAAGGCGGCGTTGAGCGTTACCACAAGAGCATCAAAATCGCGGCCATCTTCCTGGTGCTGTTTGCAGTATCGAACTCGATGGCGAACTGGGACTGGTTGATGTCGATTGACACGCACTGGTTCTCGACGATGTACTCGTGGTATGTGTTCGCTTCGTGGTTGGTTTCGGGCGTTTCGGCTACGATTCTGATCGCGGTGAACCTCAAGGAAGCCGGTTACCTGCGCATCATGAATGCCAACCACTTGCACGATCTGGGCAAGTTCGCGTTCGGCTTCACCATTTTCTGGACGTACGTGTGGTTCGCGCAGTTCATGCTGATCTGGTATGCAAACCTGCCCGAAGAAGTCACCTACTTCCAGGAGCGTTGGTTCGGCCATTTCGCCCCGCTGTTCTACCTGAGCCTGATCATCAACTTCGTGACGCCGTTCCTGCTGTTGATGTCGCGCGATGCGAAGCGGCAGATGATCATGCTTAAGCTCACGACGGTCGTGATTCTCTCCGGTCACTACATCGACTTCTACATGATGGTGATGCCCGGTACGGTGGGCAAGAGCGCTGGTTTCGGTCCAATGGAAATCGGCACCACGCTGATCTTCCTCGGCATCTTCCTCACGATGGTCACGCGGATGCTCACGTCGGCGTCGCTGATTCAGCATCAGCATCCATTCCTCGAAGAATCGCTGCACCACCACATCTAGCGTAGTAGTACGCCGCTCGGCTCTAGAAGCTGCGGCTGCTCCGCCACCGCTGGATTAGCAAAATCGACTGGTCCGATAACCTACATAGGTTGTCGGACCAGTTTTTTTGTGTCTGATGAAGCCGGTTTGCCACAGAAGGTCAGGTTTGGATTTAGGTTTCGATTTAGATTTCAGTACTAATTCAGGCTGCTACATCAACAAAATCAGCAGATAAGATGGCCTTTTATGGCCTTTGCCCGTATTTGCACCAAGCTTCCCCGCAGATGGGCTTGGTGGGCGCTGCATAGCGCCTCATACAGACTATTTTTTGCGCCCTCACTCATCACGTACCGATGGAAATAACACCGGCTTTAGAGATGGCGGCGACCCGCCGGGCTAACCCGATCCCCCCGGCTTCGGTCGGGCAACAGCTGCGCGATACGCTTTTGATCTTATGCGGCATTGCGTCGGCTGCATTCGGTGTGAAAGGCTTCCTGATGAGCAGCCACTTCATTGACGGCGGCGTAACGGGGATTTCGATGCTGCTATCGGCGGCGCTGGGTTGGCCGCTGGCACTGCTGGTGCCGCTGATTAACCTGCCGTTCATCGCGCTCGGTTACCGGCAGATTGGGTTAGGGTTTGCCCTGCGTTCGGCGGTGGCTATCGCGGGTTTCTCCGTGGCGTTGGCCATAATGCCGTTCCCTGATGTGACGCCGGATTTGCTGCTGACCTCCGTTTTCGGCGGGCTGTTCATCGGCGCCGGTATTGGGCTGGCGATGCGCGGCGGGGCCGTACTCGATGGCACCGAGATTCTGGCGCTGCTCGTGAGCCGGACGTCGCCGCTGCTGAAAGTGAGCGATGTTGTGCTGCTACTGAACGTGGTGATTTTCGGCGTGGCGGTGTTCGTGCTGGGCGTGCAGCCGGCGCTGTACTCAATTCTGACTTACGTATCAGCTTCCAAAGCCCTCGACTTCATCGTGCAGGGCGTGGAGCAATACACCGGCGTTACGATCATCTCCGCCACGAAGGCCGAGGCCATCCGCCGCACGATTACCGTGCATCTGGGGCGCGGCGTGACGATTTACCAGGGACGCGGCGGCTACGGCAACCACGGCGCCGCCCCGAACGATTTGCTCATCCTGTTCACGGTGGTCACGCGGCTGGAGCTGCCGCAACTCCGCGCCGCCATTCAGCGCCTCGATCCGGAAGCGTTCGTCATCCAGCACGTCATCGAGGATACGCACGGCGGAATGATCAAGAAACGGCCGCTGCACTAGCCCAACCGCTAGCGGGCGGCGAGAACGGCGCCCAACGCCAGCAGCGCTGGCAGCCCTTGGGTAATCAGGATGGATCGACCCGCCGTCAGCCCGCCGTATAGCGCCGCGATTACTACGCAGCTCAGGAAGAAACACGCCACGTTGAAGTGCCACGCGGGGTCAGAGATGAGGAGCGACCAGCCCAGCCCCGCTGCCAGAAAGCCATTATACAGCCCTTGGTTAGCGGCTAGCGCTTTGGTAGGCTCGAAAAGGTGCCGTGGAAACGAGCGGAAGACCTTCGGCCCGCGCGTTGTCCAAGCAAACATCTCCAGCCAGAGAATGTAGAGGTGCTCGACAGCGACTACGCCGATGAGGATGTTGGCTAGAAGGTGCATAGGGGAGACGGTTGGGGAAGGACGAAGGTATTAGATTTATGACGTGAGATCCATAGGCTGGTCATCTGTTATCTTGCTTGCGAAGTCCTTATTTTTCTATCGTGCGCTATGGCAGGACGTCCGACTATTCTCCAAATTCCGCAGTCGTGCCCTGAGAAATGGGATGCGATGACGCCTGTTGCACAAGGCCGCTTCTGCGGAAGCTGTCAGGAGCCCGTGATGGATTTCACGCGGATGAGCGATACGGAAATTCTGGCTTTCATGAAGGCGTATCCTGCCATTTCCTGTGGCCGATTCCGCGTCGGGCAGCTCAAGCGGCCGCTCTGGCAGGCACAGCCATTTGCGGTTAGCCCATGGCGGAGGTGGCTCGCGACGTTAGTGGCGGTCTGGGGCCTCGGCCAGCTCTCCCCGACGAACGCTTTTGCCCAACAAGAGTGGCTCGATATAGGAGGCGGCCCGCCCGTACCCTTACGCGGGCAAACAGCCGCAGCCGATGCGGCGACCGGTGAAACGTCGCCAAGTGCTGCTGGCTGCGATAATACAGCTAACCGCTTGTCAGACGGCGCGCACTCCGATTCAGTGGCCGCTCCCTCATCGTCAGCCGTACTGCTTGCCGAACAGGATGGCCTAGTGCGGCTGAGCGGGGTCGTACTGAACCGGGTAGGGCGGCCGATTAAAGGTGCTACCGTGCGCGTCTCAAGTAGTACGAAGACAGTCGAAACAGATAAAAACGGCTATTTCGAGCTGTCAGTACCCGTGGCTTCCGCGACATCGAAGGAAGCGTCGGTATCAGCGTATAAACGCCATTTTCGAGGTGCCTCACAGTTAGTAGCTGACGTGCAACCACAGCACATGCAGCTTATCGTAAAACGTACTTACCTGAGAAAGTGGATCAGAAAGTGGCGGATGAGAAATGTCAGGAGTGGTAAGTTTCGCTAAGATCATACTCCGAAACGAAATTTGAGTACGGTGTATACTTGTTTTCGTCTGACAGACTTAGTCTTTCAAAAAGTCGTTTTCGTGCTTACGATCGTAGTCTTTGATCATCTGTGATAATTCCGGAAGATGAGCTTCTACTTGTGACTTCCCGATAGCCATTCCTTGTTGCATCATCATCGGCATTTTGAGTAGGGCTTTTTTGCCCACCGGAGTCAAGTAGAAAGCTTTGAGCTCTTTCAGCTCTGGTTCTGTGAATTCGCGGGCGTACACGTCGGTAAGCGGTCCTTTGAGGACTTCCCAGCTCATGTAGCGAGCCATGAAGGTGCGCATCACTGATTCATACTTACGCATCTTTTCATTGTTAGCCAGTTGCATCTGGATGGACTGATCAATACTCTGATTGATAAGGTTCTCCATCTGAAGTGCAGTCAGAAGCGCTTCTGCAGCCTGCTTCTGACCGGCAGTAGGTGTAACGGCAGCTTCAGCCTGCGCGAAGGAAACGCGTGAGGAAACCAAGAAAGCGAGTAGGAAAAGGAAATTTTTCATGCCTTTAAAGGTACTGAGTCAATCGAAATGAAGACGTAGTTATGGGGTAGTTAGGGCGTTACACGTTTTTTTGCAAGCTTTGCGGGCGGCGGTCTAGTAAGGTGTGCAAGTCGTAGTTTTGGGTATGGTTTTCACGCAGCACCTGTGCGCTCACTGCGGCAGTGAACAAATTTTCCGCAACGGCAGCAAGGGCGGCCGCGCCAAGTACAAGTGTAAAGCGTGTCT
>JANNMJ010000189.1:0-4385 GCA_031397815.1 Hymenobacteraceae bacterium | reverse complement strand
CATGCGTCGTGCGAACCCCAACGGGGTTCTTTTCCACAGCCCGGGGTTGGCGGCGCTCCGCGCCGACTACCCCGGGCTCGCGGCGCGGGCACTCACCGGGAACGTGTACCCCCAAAACAAAAAAATCGCCGCCCCCTCCCTACGGAGAAGCCGGCGATTCTAATTTTCAACTACTTATTCAGCAGCGCCGAAAAGACTAGTAGCGCTTCTTGAAGCCGCCGCCGCCTTTGTAACCGCCGCCGCCTTGGCCGCCACGGTCTTCACGGTCGCGGAAACCACCGCCGCCGCCTTGACCGCCTTGACCACCACGGTAACCGCCACCTTGGCCGCCTTGACCACCACCACGGTCGTCGCGGTAGCCGCCTTGGCCGCCGGGAGCGCCACCACGGTCGTTACCGTAGCCGCCGCGCTGGCCGCCGCCGCTGCCGTAGCCGGGACGGTCATTGCCGTACGGACGGCGCTGGCCGTAACCGCCGGGACCACCCGGACCGCGACCGCCTTCCCGTGGGGAAGCGAAGCCGAAGTTTTCTTCCGCTGGCACGGCGCGCTCGGTAGGCATTTCGCCTTCGCCCTGCGTCGGGGTGCGGTTTACTTCTTCTTTGCCGGTGGCTTTGTCGAAGGTGATGGAACGGCCGTTGAGGGTGGCGCGACCGAGCGTGTCGATGATTTCACCGGCGTACTGGTCGGGCACTTCCACGAACGAGAACTTGTCGTACAGCTCGATATCGCCGACTTTCGCGGGCAGCAGCGAGGTGTTGTCGGCAATAAGGTCGACGAGGTCGCGGGGGTGCACGCGGTCCTTCTTGCCGATAGTCACGAACAGGCGCGTGAAGCCCGGCTTTGGGCCACCGGCGGCACGAGCGGCCGAATCACCGGCTTCCTTCTTCTTATCGTCCTTGAGGGCGATTTTGAGGAGCGCGGCAGCCACGTCGAGGCTCGTGATGCCCTCGGCGTCGGTATCAAGCAGGCGCTCGATATGGGCCGCGTACTTGCCGAGGTGGCCCTTCTGAATCACGTCGCGTACCTTGTTCAGGAACACCACCGACTTGTTCTCCGTCACGTCGGCCAAGCTCGGAATCTGGCCGAGCTTGATGGTCGCCTTCGTGAAGCGCATGATGTCCTTCAGGCGGTTAAGGTCCTGACGGCCACCCACGAACGTGAACGCCTTACCGAACTTACCGGCCCGGCCGGTCCGGCCGATACGGTGAACGTAGTATTCCTCGTCGGTCGGAAGGTCGTAGTTGATGACGGCTTCGATGTCCGACACGTCGATACCACGCGCCGCCACGTCAGTCGCAATCAGCACTTCGAGGGTGCCCGACCGGAACTTGTTGAGCGCGTTCGACCGCTGCTGCTGGTTCATATCGCCGTGCAGGCCTTCGGCGAAGTAGCCGCGCGCTTGCAGGTCAGAGACCAGATCATCAACCATCCGCTTCGTGTTACAGAAGATGATGACCGACTTCAGGTTGTACATATCGAGCAACCGCGCCGTGGCTTCCATCTTCATGGCGGAGCGCACTTCGAAGTAGAACTGCTCGACGTTCTCGACAGTCACGGTCTGGTGTTGCACCTGCACCATCGCGGGGTCGCGCTGGTAGCGGCGGGTCAGGTCGAGAATCGGCTTGCTCATCGTCGCCGAGAACAGAATCGTCTGCCGCTCTTCAGGCATCCGGGTCAGCACGAACTCGATGTCTTCGCGGAAGCCCATATCGAGCATCTCATCAGCCTCATCGAGGATGATTTTCTTCACCGCGTCGAGCACCAGCGTGCCGCGCTCCAAGTGGTCCATCACCCGGCCGGGCGTACCGACCACGACTTGCGCACCGTCGCGCAGGGCGCGGAGCTGGCGGTCGTACGACGAGCCACCGTAGATCGGCACGACGGTCAGGCCGCGCATGAACTTGGCGAGCTTTTGAATCTCACCGGCCACCTGCACCGCCAGCTCACGCGTGGGGCAGAGGACGAGCACCTGCGGCTGCCGCAGGTTCAAATCGATGGCTTGCAGGGCGGGAATCCCGAATGCAGCCGTTTTGCCGGTGCCCGTTTGGGCCATCCCGACGACGTCTTTGCCTTCCAGAATTACTGGGATGGCGGCCGCTTGAATCGGCGAGGCTTCTTCGAAGCCCATTTCCTGCACGGCGCGCAGGATTTCCTCAGACAAACCGAGGGTGTCAAACTGTACTTTTTCCATAAAACAACTGAACGACGGCGGACGCGAGCAGCGAAACCGTGGGCTAGTACCGGCACGCGCGACCTGCTACCCCGTGCAGTCATCATCGCCGGAAAATGCCCTCAACTCCCCTACCGCCCCCTGAAAAGACCCCTTGCGGGGCCGCGCAAGCAAAAAAATACGGGCCAGCCCGAGATATTCGGACGGCCCGGCGCGGCGGATTCTGCCACAAAGGTACGGCAGAGAAGCACGCAGAAAAAAGGATTGGTTCAAGATTGTGGAATGGAGGCAGGCGGAAGGGGGCCAACCGCACCCCGAACAGCCCACTCGGTAGGTGGGTTTGCCGTCAGGTTGAATAAGTAGAACGGCATAGCCCACGTAACCAACTTTGCCGTCAGGCGCTGCTCCAAGTCGCTTTGGTAGGTGTTGTTGACCAGACGACGTAGGGCGCGGCGGCTACCTACATCGGGGGTAACAGGCAGGGGCGGCTCTTCCAGAAACAGGACGACCTCTATCGTTGGCTTTTCGCTCAGGCACGCCAGCCGTAACAATGACTCTTCCCATGTGCGCTCAGCGATTACCAGCCCGGCCAGCGTCCCAAGTACTTTTTGCAAAACCGTCGTCCGCAACTCTTCGTGGCGCAGGTGGGGTGCTATCGTGCGTTCTCGGTCATCCTTTACTTCAATCAACAAAAGGCGCTCGGAGGGCGCAGGTGGACGAGCGACAATATCAACCCCCCGAACGCTTTGGACGCCCTCCGATATAATCGTACGCCGGTAATAGCCCGGCGGCCGACCGTTGGCCTTGTCCTCATCAAATTCGACGACGGTCCAGCCCGCCGGAAAGTCGAACCAAAGTTCTTTCCCCGGTTTACCGATTGGCAGACTTGGCATTCTGTTCAAGCAATAGTTGTTTGTCTTCCTCCGCAAAAACGACAGTTAACTCGTCCGATTGCGTTAGCTCCGTTTCCAGCGCCGTGATATGATTCAGGAGCTGGAAATCGTTTTGAGTTTCTACCTGCGTGGCACCGTCGGGTCCGGCGCTCAAGCCGAAGTAGCGGATAGGGAGCTTCTTCTCTTTCTTATCACGGCTCAGAATGTGTAGCTCCTTCAGCAAAAACAAGCTGTGCGTGGCGAGAATAATCTGAAACCCCTGCCGCGCCAGTGCCGCCAATACCGCCGCCAGCTTCTTGAGAAGCGCGGGGTTGAGGTTGGCTTCGGGTTCATCCCAGAAAAGCGTGGTTTCAGGGGTGAGGGAGCCGTTGCGCAAAAGCTGCCAGAGGGTGCCGAATTTGCGGAGACCTTCGGCGTAGAGGTTGATGGGGAGGCTGTCGGTGCTGCCGTTGGGAACGAAAACGAAGCGGTTGCCTTCGATTTTGACGGTGCCGCCCATTGCGGCTTGTAGCTGTGTTAGAGCTTCGGATACGGATTCGTCTGTTTTACGCAGCAGGGGCGTACTAAGGTCACGACACAAGTTTGGGTACGTGAGGTCGTAATCAACTTCTCGCTTTTCGTAGAGTGAGAGAAAGCCGTAATAGAACGAAAGAACTTCTTTAGCTGGAATGAATACTACCCTATCAGTTAAAGGAGTGATTACTGGGTTCATTTGTTTGAACAATACTCGTCGCTCTAATACACCATCAAAGGTGATAGCCCGATTTATACCGGCTTCCAGAAGCTTACCTCGCTCAAATTCCACCCTTATACTACAAGGCAATTCTTTATCCTGTCCGCGTACCAGATAGTGTGGCGAACCGGAGAGAAAAACGGTGCCTAGATTATCGTTAATAGCGTCGGAGAATCCAATACTATCTACTCTGTGAGGTCTGTTAATTACTGAAAGACACATCGCATACCCCACCTTCAACACATGACTCTTCCCCGTCCCATTCGTCCCTACAAGCACGTTTAGGCCGGGGCTGAACTCAAAGTTGGCGTCGGCGAAGACGGTGAAGTTTTGGAGGTGAAGGCGCGTGAGCATCGGCGGAAACGGGGTACGGGGAGAGCGGCAAAGGTCGCTTGAGGGTTTGAATTGAGTTGGGAGAGCGCAACCCTTTTAACCAAAGGGAATCGCGCGGGGCTCCAGCCCCGTGCGGGCTATTCGCGGGGCTCTGGCCCCGCACCCGAGACGGGCGCACGTTGCCCGCGTGGCCAGCTCTGTCTCACAGATGGTGTTGATTAGCCTATTTACGCCATCTCCCCGTAGCCGGCACTGT
>JANNMJ010000185.1:0-15645 GCA_031397815.1 Hymenobacteraceae bacterium | reverse complement strand
GCCGAGGCGCATTTCCTTCCCTTCCAATGCCCCCCAAGTTTGGTCTACGCCGAGCGCCGTGAGGGCCGGGGCGCCGTGGGTTTCGTAATAGAGCGTGGGCGCGAGCAGGAGGGCAAACCCGACCGTCATAGTGCCGAAAATCATCCACGCCAGTCGCCGCCGCTGGAGGTAAAAACCGAGCGCGAAGACCACCGCAAACGGAATCAGCAGGTGCGCGCCCACTTCCACGAGGTTCGTGAGCCACGTCGGGTTTTCGAGCGGGTGCGCGGCGTTAGCGCCGAAGAAGCCGCCGCCGTTCGTCCCCAGCTCTTTAATGGCGACGAACGCCGCCACCGGCCCCCGGCTTACCTGCACGGTATCGCCTTGCAGGGTCACCAATTCGGCTTTCCCTTGGAACGTCATCGGCGTCCCCTGAAATACGAGGACCGTGGCGATAATCACGCTCAGCGGCAGCAGCAGCCGCGTAATCGAGCGCACGAGCAGGAACCAGAAGTTGCCGAGCTGTTCGGTGGTGCGCGCCCGCAGGGCTTCAAAAACCACCGCCAGCGCCGCAATCCCCGTCGCGGCCGACAGGAATTGCATCAGCATCAGCCCCCCGATTTGCGAGAGATACGTGGCGCCGCTCTCACCGGAATAATGCTGAATGTTGCAATTGACGAGGAACGAAATGGCCGTATTCCAAGCCAGATCGGCGGTTTGCGACGTGTTACCGTCCGGGTTCAGCGGTAGGCTGCCCTGCGTAAACAGCAGGATAAAGCAGTACCCAAACCACACGGCATTAATGGCGAGCATCGCCGCCATATGCTGCCGCCAATTCATCTGCCGGACAGGATTAATTCCGCTCAACCGGAAAATTAAATTTTCGAGGGGAAGAAGGAAATCGGTCCAGACGCTCTCTCCGCGAAACACGCGGGCCAGATAGCGTCCCAGCGGCACGGCCAGCAGTAAAGCGCCGAAAAACGCCACCGCAATGCCCAAATAGGAAGTAATCATCAGGAAGGAAAAGGAAGCGAGCTGACTGGCGCCATAAAAGCGCTATTAAAAGCGCTCCGGGTGCAGCAGCGCGTAAGTCAGGTAAGCGAACGAAGCGAGGGCGAGGATCAAGAGAGCAAGCATCGGTTCAGAAAAGCTGGAAATTCAAAAGCGATTAAAGGCGGTCGAAAAAGCCGAGGGAGCGGTAGAAGAGGCCGAAAAACGCCAGCCCACCGACGAGCAGCAGCGCGAAATCCAATGCAGGGGTCATCATCGTCAGCAGGCACGGCGTTGAAGTGCGACGCCGCGTGTCCCCTTCTACCAAGCAGGTGCCGTGGTTGCGGGCCAAGCCATCAAAAGCTGTTTCTGACGCGTTAAAGCACTTTTGGGCACAAAAAAGCCCGACGCGGTGAGCTTCGGGCTTTCCATTTTGGTAGGGTCAGACTACCGAAAGGGTAATTAATAATTAGTAATTAAGAATTAATAATTGACTGATGCCGTGAAATTGTGAACTCCCCGCCCCGGAGGGGAGGGGTGGCCCGCAGGGCCGGGGTGGGGGGACACGTAGATACAGCCCGCCATGAGAACCCAACCAACGGCGGTTAGGCGGCGGTTTGACGTGCATAACCGCAATGCGGGCGGGCACAAGGCCACGCCCCTACAGGCATTTTGTGGACAGTGGAGGCGGTTCGGCGGTCCAGCCACCGGCACCGGGACGGTGCCGGATACGTAGCCCGCATGCGGCTCGGCGCACCAACCCCGCCGTACATAGCTACCGTACTTAACTGCCGCACACAACCGCCATCCCCACCCCGGCCCTTCGGGCCACCCCTCCCCCTTCGGGGTTGGGGAGTTCGGGCTACTTCACCCTAACGGCTTAATTATTAATTCTTAATTACCCCCCCCCCACGGGGACTTCCAGACTCACCATCGTCCCCCGGCCGGGCCTTGAGTCTAGTGTAAACCGGCCGCCGACGTAGTCCACCCGCTCGGCGAGGTTGTGAAGGCCGATGCCGCCGTCGGCGCGGGCTTGGATGGTGGTTAGGTCGAAGCCGACGCCGTTATCCTCTATTACTACCGTGACTTCGGCGCCGTGGTGGAGGAGCTGAATCGTGACTTCGGATGCGCGGGCGTGCTTTACTACGTTGGCGATTACTTCCTGAATCGTGCGGTAGAGCATGCTTTCGAGCGCTGGCGGTAGGCCGCGCTCCAGGCCAATCATATCGAGGTGGATTTGAAGACCGGCGGGCGCCGCCACACGCCCGACCAGCTCGCGGACGGCACCGCTGAGGCCGTGGCGCAGGAGGGCGTTCGGGACGAGCTGATGCGAAAGCGACCGCATCTCGCGCAGGCCTTCATCGAGGGAGTCGAGGGCGATGCGGAGGTGTTCGTGTTGCGCGGGGGCGGCTGGGGTGGCGTTCAGGTCGTGCTCAAATGCGCTCAGGTTAAGCTTGACGGCCGATAAAAGCTGCCCGACGCCGTCGTGCAGGTCGGCGCCGATGCGACGGCGTTCCCGCTCTTCGGCTTCCAAAACGGCGCCCGAGCGCGCCCGTTGCTGCGCCGCCCGCTCGGCCGCGAGCGCCAACCGGCTGCGGAGGCGCGTGCGCGTCAGGAGCCACGCGCCGATCCCGAGGACGGCCACCAACGCCGCGCCCAGCGCCAGCAAGCCGTAGGTGCGCCGGCGAAGGAGGAGGTCTTTTTCGCGTAGCTCCAGCGCCTGAATCCGGGCGCGTTGCTCGCGTTTTTCCAGCTCGTATTCGGCTTTTAGCTCGGCCGTTTTTCCGGCGACATCACGGGTAAAAATCGAGTCCTGAATCCCGATTTCCTGCTTGCGATGGCGCAGCGCAATGGCGTAATCGCCTCGCGCTTCGGCGGCGGCGGCGAGGGCGCCGTGGGCTTTACGCTCTTCGTCGGGCATTTGCAGCTCCTGCGTGAGGGCGAGGGCGCGCGCCAGCAGCGGGGCGGCTTCGGGGTCGCGGGGGTTGCGGGCTACCAGCGCCTCGCCGAGGTTGAGGAGCGGATTGACGAGGGTGGTCGGCTGTTCCAGCGGCTCGGCCATTGCAAGGGCTTCGCGGAAGAGCGTAATGGCACGGGTGCTGTCGCCTTGCCGTTGCGCGATGGTGCCGCTCAGGTTCGTCATCACCGACAGGGTGCGCGGTGAGCCGAGGTTGCGCAGGGTTGCCATTCCGCGGGCTGCGCGGGCGGCGGCTGAATCGACCTGATTCTGGTCGAGGGCAATCATGGCCATATTGAGCAGAATACCGCCGCGTGGCCCCGCCATGCGCACCATTCGGAGCGCACGGGCGTAGCGCATTTCGGCTTCGGGGTAGCGCTTGAGCTGCGACGCCACAATCGCGAGACTGACGTTGGCCTTCGCGATAGGGATTGAATCGCCAACGGCTTCCGCCACACGCAGGCTGTGCAGGTAGGCATCGGTGGCGGCGCGGTAATCGCCGAGCTGAAAGTGGGCGATGCCGGTGCTGTTCCAGACATCGGCGAGCGCCGGGCGGTCGGCCGAACGGGGCAGCAGCGGCCGGGCGCGGGCGAAGTGCTTCAATGACTCTGCAAACTGGCCGCGCACCGAAAGCGCATTCCCGACCATATCCTCCGCCAGTCCTTCGCCGCGCGAATCGTGCAGCCGCTTGGCGAGCGCCAGCCCCTTTGCGGCGGCATCGCCGGAAGCGACTGGGTCGGGCATCAAAAGGGCTTCACTGAGCTTGATGTACAGCCGAACCGCGCCCGTATCGGCGGGGTGCGTGCGCAAAACCGTCCGGAGTGAATCGGCTTCCGATTGGCGCATCGCGTGGCCCGTTGGGCCTTGCGCCCGCACGGCCACGGGCCGACCGGCACTCAGCCACAGCGCCGCAATGGCCGATATGGCCGTCAACCACCGCCGTTGCGGGCGGCACGCGCGAGTCAAGAGCATCATTCAGAGGAGAGAGAAAAGGAGAGATTAAGAATGGGCAGCCAGCCGCGAGGCCGCAGCAAGGTACTGCCGCCGGGCAGCAGCCTACACAGCGGAGCGCGGGGCACGCGGCGTTACCCGTCCAGCCCGTATTCCTGCACTTTGCGGTAGAGCGTGGTGAGGCCGATGCCGAGCTGCCGGGCGGCTTCGGTTTTGTTGCCGTGCAGCGCCGTGAGCACCTGCCGGATGTGGCGCGCTTCGACGGCGCGGAGCGTGCGGTCGAGGGCGGGGTCGAGGCCGACGGGTTGGAGGAGGTGAGCGGCGGGCGCGGCGGGGTCGGTTTGGAACTCGACGGGGAGGTCGTCGGGGGCGAGAGGCTGCCCGTCGAGGGCGAGGATGGCGGCGCGTTCCAGCACGTTTTTCAGCTCGCGCACATTGCCGGGCCACGGGTAGCGCGCCAGTCGGGCGAGGCAATCGGGCGTGAGACCGGGCAGACGCTTCTTGAGTTTCGCGGCGAAAACGGTCAGGAAATGCTGCGCCAGTGCGGGCACGTCGGCCAGTCGGGCGCGCAGGGGCGGCACGGTCACCACGAACACGGCGAGGCGGTAATAGAGGTCGGGGCGGAAGCGCCCGGCGTCGGCTTCGGCTTTGAGGTCGCGGTTGGTGGCGGCCACGAGGCGCACGTCCACGCGGGTCGGCTTGGTGTCGCCGAGGCGGGTGAAGGTTTGGGTTTCGAGCACCCGCAGCAGCTTCGCCTGCGCATCCGGCGCCAGCTCGCCGACTTCATCGAGAAAAAGTGTCCCCCCGTGGGCTTCGTCGAATAAGCCTTTCTTATCGGCCAGCGCGCCCGTGAACGCGCCTTTTCGGTACCCAAACAGCTCACTTTCGAGCAAATCCTTCGGGAACGCGCTGCAATTGACGGCCACGAACGTGCGCCCGCGCCGTGCGCTGTCCTGATGAATCGCCTGCGCGAACAGCTCCTTCCCGCTCCCCGTCTCGCCGGTCAGCAGCACCGTGGAATCGGTGGGCGCCACGCGGGCGGCGAGGCTTTTGGCCTGCGCCAAGGCGGGCGCGGTGCCAATCAGCCCCGCAAAACCGCCGCCGAGGTGGGCGCCGGCGCGGGCTTCCAGCTCGGCCACCCGGCGGCGCAAACGCGCTTTCTCCACCGCCCGGCTCACCACCACGAGGAGCTGATCGTCGGAATCGCCTTTCGTGAGGTAATCAAACGCGCCCGCCTTCATCGCCGCCACCGAATCGGGGACGGTGCCGTAGGCGGTCAGCAGGATGATTTCGACGCCCGGCGCGGCCTGTTGGTAGCGCGGCAGCAGCATCACGCCGTGACCATCAGGGAGCTTGACGTCGCTGAGCACCACGTCGAGGTCGGCGGCGTGCTCGCGCAGACGGGTGAGGCCTTCGGCGGCTGTGGCGGCCTGCATAATGGTGTACCCTTCCAGCTCCAGCACACGGGCCGTGAGCTGGCGGAGGCGGGTTTCGTCGTCAATTAGCAGGAGCGAGCCGTGTGTCATCCGTTGCCGCCGAGGCGAAAACGGTTACCCGTCGGCTAGCGCCCAAAAGTACGCGGCTGGGTAAGTGGCGTTGGCGGTTGGTGGCTATTTCGCCTACTTCGCCATCTTCTCCTGCTTCCGCAGCGTCTTCGCGCGGCTCTTCTCCGCCGACGAAATATCCTTTTCCGCCGAAAGCTGGGCTTTCCCGAGGGAAGCGCGCTTACGGGCATCGCTCACCGCCTGTTTCTGCGCCGACACCACCGCTTGCTGGTCTTTGACGGCCTGTTTCAGCTCCGAGAGGCGGTTTTGCTGCTCCTTGAGCGCCGCTTTCGCATCATCGACACTCTGGTTTTGCTGATTGAGGGACGCTTTACCATCGCTCACCCGCTGGCGCGCGGCGGTCAGCCGAAGCTGGGCCGAATCCGATGCCGTGGGCGCCTGCGCCTGAGCCGAAAAGGCGACCGACAGGAAAATCGATAGGGAAAATAAAATTTTATTCATCCCCGCTGACGTCTGCGGCGGCGGTTAAGTTCAGCCGCTCCGCAGATAGCCGGCCCGCCCCGACGCATCATTCGCGGACTTTTGCGTGAATTTCCGTGCCCGTCAATTCCATTTAATGACTTTAATCACGTAAAACATAGGCCTTAAGGCGGAACCCCCACCCCGCCCGTGGCGGTTGCCCCCTCAATGCCGCACCCGCCGATTCGCTCCCATCGCCGCGCCCCACGTCTGCGCCGCGACGATTTTCTGCGTATTTCCCTCTTGCTGCTTTTCGGCGCAGGTTGGTGTCCGGCAGCGCACGCCCAACACCGGCTGCCGTGGCTCGCCGACTCGTTACGCCCGTCGGGGGCGCTCCACCGGGTATCGTCGAAAACGTGGCGGGTGGCGGCGGCGGTGGTGCCGCCCGTGGCGCTTATTACCTACGGCTTGATTACGCGCAATCACCGTCTCGGCGGCATGCTCGACTCGCGGTTCGATACCCAAAAAGAATTACAGGAGCATTACAGCGGCTTCCACACCGACATCGACGATTACACGCGGCACGTCCCGACGGCGGCGGTTTTTTCGTTGAGCCTCGCCGGGGTGCCCGCCCGGCACGCGCTGCCGGAGCGCGCCATTCTGTTCGCCGCGTCCAACCTGCTGAGCACGGGCATCACCTCGTATCTCAAGCGCCGCGTCGGGGGAAGCGCGGCCGGGGAATGCTCTCGACCTCACGTCGTTCCCTTCTTACCACACCACCCAGGCGTTCACCGGCGCCACCGTGCTGGCGCACGAGTACGGCGGCGGGCGCGGCGGCGGCTGGATTATGGCCGGGGGCTACGTGGTGGCGGTGGGCACGGGCGCGCTGCGGATGCTCAACAACCACCACTGGTCATCGGATGTGCTGGCCGGGGCGGGCATCGGCATCCTCTCCACCGAGCTGGTTTACGCGGTTTACCCCGTGCTACGCCGCGCCCTCTTCCACGGCCGCGACCCACGCGCGCTGCTGATGCCTACTATCCCGACAGAAGGCAGCCGGTTGGGAGTGGTGGGGGTTTGGGTGTTGAGGTAGAGAAGATGTGGGGATGTGGGAGATGTGAGGGGGATGTGGGAGATGCGTCTATTAACGAACTCCCCGCCCCGGAGGGGAGGGGTGGCCCGAAGGGCCGGGGTGGGGGGACACGCAGATACAGCCCGCCATGCGAACCCAACCCCGCGTTGGCTCAACCGCATGCGGGCGGGCACAAGGCCACGCCCCTACAGGCAGTTTCGGTGCCGTTTATTCACACAACCGGATACATAGGAGCGCTCCCAACCGCGTTGCCGTAACCGCCTACCCCACCCCGGCCCTGCGGGCCACCCCTCCCCCCAGGGGGCGGGGAGTTCGGGCTTTGGCCAGTTTCTTTCTTACCGAACCCGCACCACTCCCCCCCCGCTAGCACTCCGATACGTCGCGTCGTACATCGCGGCGGCGGTTACGGGGGCTTGGGCGTAGGCGCCGCGGCTCACGGCGCGGGCGAGGTAATAGTAGGTTTTGACCTCGGGCGTGGCGGTGGTGAAGAGCGTCAGGCGGTCGTCGCGGATGTCGAGGTAATCGGGTTCGAAGTTGGAGGTGGCCCATTCCAGCTCCCGTTGGGCGCCGAGGCGCGAGTTTTCGATTTCAAGCCCGGCCGGGAGCAAGTCGGCAAGGGCCACGTTTGGCACTTGGGCCACCGTGGCGGCGCTTTGGAGTGTCAGGCGCACCACCACCAGCTCGCCCTGCCGGAACGTGTAGCCGTCGGGGAACGCCGCGCCGGTGCGGTCGAGGAGCTGACGGCGTACCATCAGGCTCTCATCCGTGAGCGGCACCGAGCGGCCGTCGAGCGGAATGCCTTCCAGCTCTTTCGTGAAATAAAGCGTGCCCTTGCCGCTGGTTTTCACCTGCACCGGGCCGTTGCCGGTGAGGCCCGACGTGAGCGTCAGCGGTTGCCCGCTGAACGCGGCGAGCTGCTTGGCCCCGGCGGCCAGCGTGGCAGTGACCGTGGAATTGGCATCACGTCGCGCCTGCCGACCGAGCGCCAGCAGCGCAAACGCGCGTTCCTGCGTGCTCAGCCACCGTTGGTTGCTGAGCTGTTGGCTCAGCCGCCGGGCCAGCGTGGGCACCGTCGGGTGGTTCGGCGAAACGTCGAGGAGCGCGAGCAGCCCAATGGCTTCATCGCGGACGGGTGAGGCGAAATCGCCGCTCATATTCCGCTGCGCGGCTTCGTTGATGGGGCTGAAAGAAGCCGGTACCACCGCCCGCGCCGCCGGGGCGTTGCCGCTTGCGTAGAGCGCCGCCGCCAGTAGGTAGCGGCTTTCGGAGCCGAGCAGGTTGAGGTTCGCTTTGTAATAGTTGAGCGCGGTGGCGTCGGCCTGCTGATTCAGGGCCAGCACGTAGAGCGAATACAGAGCTTCGCGCTTCGCGATGATGCGCGATGTGGGGCGGCCTTGGGCGTCGTACACGGTTTCGCGGGCGGTGGGGCGCGGCCGAACCTGCGCGTTGAGGTACGCGAGGAGGCGTTCGAGGAAGGCGCGACTCACGGGCTGCCCGGCGCGTTGCGCTTCCGTCAGGAAATGCGCCGCGTAGGCGGAGGCCCACCAGTTCGTCTCGGTGCCGCCGGGCCAGTAGCTGAGGCTGCCGTCGGGTTGCTGCATCGATTCGAGCTTCCGAATCGCTTCCTGTACGTGCCACGTCGGGTTGAAGCGCGTCGGCTTGCTGCCGGACTGGCCGACATCCTGCCCCAGCGCCCGCGCTAAATCACCATAATACAACTGCGGAAAAGCCGCCGAAACCGTCTGCTCCAAACAGCCATACGGATACTGAATGAGGTAGCGCAAATCATCGGCGAACCGGGCGAGCGGCGAGCGGCCGACCGTCAGGCGCGCCCGCAACGTGCCGGGCAGGAAGGAGCCAGCGCGGAAGTCGAGGGCTTGAGATGCGCCCCCCGCCACCGTCCCGCTCTCGGCGAACGACGTGAGGGCGGCGGCGGGCCGGATGGGCAGGTCGGTCCGGTCGGCGAAGGTCTCGTTGAGCGCCTTCACCTTCACTTCCACCCACCCATTGCCGATACCTGCGGGCGCCACCACCCGGAACCGCACCTGCGTTTCGGAGTTGGCGGGAATAGTCGCAGTGGCCGTACTGGCGCCGATGAGCCGCAACGGCCCCCCGACGGTGAGCGTGGCCGTGGACGTGGCCGCCTGCTTGGTGGTATTGGTGAGCGTGACGGGCACCAGCACGGTATCAGTAGGGGAGAGGAAGCGCGGCAGAGCGGCGGAAATCACCACCGGGTCGGCCACTTTCACTTCTTTCTCGGCGGAGCCGAACGCATCGTTGCGGTACGCCACCGCCATCACGCGCACGGCGCCGCTGAACTGCGGAATCCGGGCGGTGTAACGGACGTTGCCGCCGCCATCGGCCACCAACACGCCGCTCCAGAGGCTCACCAAGCGCACGCGCTTGTTGGTGAGCGGGTTCACGCGACGGGCCAGATTGTAGGCGTCGCCGCCGACGTGGCTGCCCAGCGGCCCCGGCACGCGCTCAGGGAACAGGAACGGGTAGAGGTCGTAACCGAGCACTTCGAGCGCCCGCCGCTGATAGAAAAACGCGTACGGGTCGGGCGTCTGGAAATCCTTCATCTGCAAAATCCCTTCATCCACCACGGCCACCGTCACCTGCGCGTTGGGAGCGGTTTTGATGCTGATGGGGAGCGCCCGGCGCGAGCGCGATTGCTCGGCCACCTTAATCTCGACGGGCAGCTTCGCGGCCGGAGCGTCCACGAGGATCGGCTGATACCCGCGCGCCACCGTGAGCGGCGAGGCATCGCCGCCGCTCGCCCCGTGCGGCCGAATGGCAGTGACGGTCACGAACACGTTCGGACGGCAATCGGCAGTCAGCGGAATCTCGACGGACGCCGAGCGGCTCGTGGTGGTCACGGTGTAGCGCTGCAACACGCGGTCGCGCTCCACAGTCACTAATAAGCGGCCTTTGAATGGCGCTTTCAGCAGAATCTTCGCCTTATCACCCACCTGATACCGCTCCTTGTCGGCGCTGATATCCACGCGGCCTTCGGTGTTGACGGCGAACGCATTGGCGGTGGCGTTCGAAGCTCCGTAAGCGTAGAACGACGCTTCCACGCGCCCGCCGTTGCCGCCGGTGCCCGTGGGCCACGCCGTGATATTGTATTCGCCGGAGGCGAGGGCCGTGTAATTGAGCGTGGCCTTCCCGGCGGCGTTGGTCATCAATTGCTGTTGCAGCACCACTTGGTCGCGCGGCTGCGAGTTGTACGAGAAACGGCCGTACTGCCGCTCCACCACGGTTTCCCAAACCCGCCGCACCACCTTCACGGTCACAGGCTGACTACCGAGCGGTTGCCCCTTGGAATCGAGCAGCACGAGCGGCACCGCGAGCGGCTGGTTCGTGCCGCGCCACGCCTCAAAACGCCCAATCCCGACCATCCCCGTCTGCGTCCGCACCTCGAACTCGGTCAGGCGGTTCACGGGCCGACCGGTTTCGTCGAACACGGCCGCGAAGGCGGTGCCCGTGAGCAGGCCCATCCCTTGCAAGTGGCCGGGCACGGTGTAAGTCAGCTCCTCGGAGCGGCCTTGCTCATTGGTTTCGCCTTCCTTCACCACGCGCTCCACACTTTCGAGGGTGCCGTTCGGCGATTGGTTGAGGGTGAAGTTGAAGTCGTCGTACCCTTTCGGTTGGAAGGATTTGGAGCGCAATGAGAACTCGACTTCGTAATGCCGATGCGCGGCGGGTGGTCCGAAGAGCGTCGTGGCGGTCACGTTGATGGTTTGCACTTCGCCGGGCGTCAGGCTGGTCCGCGCCGCTTCCACCTTGACGCGCATCCGGTCAGGCAGAAACTCTTCTACGGACAGCTTGCGCGATGCGAGGAGGACGTCGTTCGCGGTGAGGACTTCAATTGTCCAGCGGCCGGTCATCACGGTTGGGGGGAGGAGGAAGCTGGCGGGCGCGGCGCCCTGCTTATCCAGCGTGAGGCGCTGGGTTTGGTACGGGCGGCCCGTCGGCAGCACGAGCCGGATGTTGAGCGGCACGCCGGTCACGGGTTTCCAATCGTCGGGGGTGCGCACGAGGGTGTGAGCGCGAATGGTATCGCCGGGGCGATAGAGGTCGCGGTCGCCGTAGCAGAAGGCCATGTAGTGGGCGGCGTTGCTGGTGTAGCCGCCCACATCGTAGCGCGCCACATCGACGAGGGTTTTTTTCAGGTCGAGGACCGAGAAATCTTTGTCCTTGCGGGCCGTCAGCAGCCCCAGCTCGAAGCGCCCGGTAGTGGGCTGGTTATCTGGGGCGCTATCCGCTGCGTCATTCGCCCGCTGCGAGGCCGCGCCGTAATACTCGCCATCCGAATCAGCCCCGGAAGCCGCACCCGCCGCAAAATCCTGCTCTTGATTGAACCCGCCAATCCCGGTGCCAATCTGCTCGGCCTTAATCAACAGAGCGCCGTCGGCGTCGGTCTTGCCGCGCGCCACCACTTGGTTATTCGTGCTGAAAGCGGCAATCTCGACGCCCGCCAGCGGAGCCGCCGTCTGCACCGACGACGCTATCACCAGCAGTCCGCCCCGGCTCTGCCGCGCCATCAGCCCAATATCCGACACCACCACGAGCTGCGACGCCTGCAACCACCGCCGCTCCGTATCGCGGACGCGGATGACGTACATCCCCTTCAACGGCGACCCCATCTCCAACTCCTGCAAGCTCAAATGCAGCAGGCGCGCATTGCCCTGCCGGGGCATCGCTTTCACGTCCATCGTCCGCGACAGCAGCACGTTGCCCACAGCGTCGGTATCGTAGTAGCGGTACGAATGGTCTTCGTACTCCTGCTCACCGCCGCCATAACCGCCGGAATACGCTTCATCGTCCCAGCCATAATCGGCTTCGGCCTTCAGAAACCGTTGCAAGTTGTTCTCATACACCTTCGTCACGGTGACGCGCACGCGCCGGACGCCCGCCAGATTCAGCGCCAGATTCCGCGCTCCGGCCGCCCCCAGATACATCCGCGTCTCATCGGCGAAGGCCAAACGCGGCGGCTCCGTGCCGAACGAAACCGTCTGCCGCACCTCTTGCCCGAGCGTCGTGCCGAACGTGCCGCGCAGATTCCCGTTGACGGAAACATCGTACGCCTTCCCGGCCACAAAATCCCCCACGAGCTGAAACCCGTTCTCCAACGCCCGCACCGTAAACGGCACCGCCGGTGAAACCGTCACCAAGGAAGGCACATCATCGGTCACGACGGGCTGCGTCAGGAACACGCTCAGTCGTCCTTGCCCCTGCGCGAACGCGCCGGTCATCTCCGTCACGTTGAGCGCATCGCGCGCCGGGATTTCGGTCCCCGTTTCGAGCGCCGCGTCGGTATCGGCGTCTTTCGCGGCGCCGGGCACGGGCAGGCCCGCCGCCACCTGAATGCTCACCGCCACGGGGTTCGACTCTGATTCGTAGATCCCCAGACTCGGCAGCGCCACGGTCACTTCGTCGGTCAGACCAGCGGTGGCGTCGGTCACCTTCGCCGTTACGGTCTTGTTGTTGGCCGTCACGCGCAGCTTGCCCTGCACATCGGCCGGGCGCACGGGGTAGTTGAAATGCAGCTGAACGCGCGCCTCAGCAGCCCCGGCCACGCCGGGCTTGCCCGCCCAATACGCCCGCGCGCCGGTGAGGGCGAGGAAAGGCGTATGAAACTCAAACTTGGCGTCGGTCGGGAGCGCCCGGGCGGCGGCGCTCGTCGCTGGTTTCGGCAGCAGCGCGGGTTGCAGCGTAGCGCGGTAACTGGTGGCCGGCGCAAACGGCCGACGCGGCGAGAACGTCAGCTCGCGGCGGCTCGTCCAGCGCACTTGGCCAGGCAAGCGCGGGGTGAGCGTCAGCACTTCCGTAGTATCCCAGCGCCCGACCACCGAATCGGCCACGACGTCCTCAGCGAACGTGAACGTCAGGTTTTGCTCGGGGTCGATGAGCGTATTAAAATTGGTTTCAGGACGCTCCAACGGCTGGCCGGCACGGGAGCAAGCCAGCAGCACAACGGCAGCCAGCAGGGAAGGAAGTAAGCGACGCATACAGGGCGATTGGCGGAGAAAATCGCGTGCCGAAAGGTAGCTGATGAAGCGCCGCGAACCCGTGTTTGGGGGCGCAAGTGGCTATTTTTTAGTCGTTTTATGTGAGACAGTCGGGGGCGGCATCGTAGGGGCGGGGCTTGCCCCCGCCCGAACCTTTAGTAGGCATTTCCCGAATGGGGTTCGGCCCGGCAATCGGTGGCGTGTGCGGGCGGGGACAAGCCCCGCCCCTACGTTGGTCCACTAGGCGGCCGTGGGTCTGTGCAGATCTCTT
The DNA here is from genome assembly GCA_031397815.1 of Hymenobacteraceae bacterium. Lineage (GTDB taxonomy): Bacteria > Bacteroidota > Bacteroidia > Cytophagales > Hymenobacteraceae > JANNMJ01. The sequence goes on along the minus strand of JANNMJ010000185.1, from coordinate 2,426 downwards.
ATATGCGGACGACACCCGGCGCCCACATCTTTGCCCCCATGAATTCCATCGACCTCACCACTGAATTTGCCTGCCCGCCGGAACGCCTGTTCGCCGTCCTGACTGATTTCTCGCAGCTCCCCCGGTGGCGACAAGTGGAAGCCTTCCGGCAAGACCCGCCGACGGGGCCGCCCGCCATCGGGATGCGGATTTACACCACCGTGGAGGCAATGGGCCGCCCCATGGAATTCGGTCAGCAAATCGATGTTCTCGACCCCATCGACCTCACCTATCAGGACCACGGTATCGAGGGGATGTTTCTGATTCAGAATCGGTGGCAGATTGAGGTGAATAACGGCGCCACCCATCTCCACTGGACGACTGAGCTAGATGCGACCAGCCTGCCGTCGTTCGTGATGGGGTTCGTGTTGGCCGCCATTCAAAAGAGCCAAAGAGCGGATATGGCGCGGTTGCAAGCGGTGGTGGAAGAAGGTTTGTAAATCGAGTGGCAGCGCGTATGCCGGTTGGTATGCCGATTGGGTTCTCATGGCGGGCTGTATCTGGGTGTCCCCCCACCCCGGCCCTTCGGGCCACCCCTCCCCTCCGGGGCGGGGAGTTCGTTAGAACAGCGCCGTTATGAATGAACTCCCCAACCCCGAAGGGGGAGGGGGGGGGCGGAGGGGCGGGGTGGGGAACGCGGTTACGGAACGGCGGTTACGGCAACGCGGCTGCGCACACGCAATCCAGAAAAATCCCCAAAAAAGGGGCGCCAACCAACCAGTCAGCGCCCCTCTCTCTTTTATCAAAATCAAATCTCAACCCTTACCCGACCGGCTTATCAGGGTCGCGTTGGGCGGTGGGGAGGGCGCTTTGGCCCGTCCACTGCGGGGTGGCGTGGAGGGTGGGCTGCGTGACGGCGCGGGATTCCGCAATCGCGACTTGGGCCGATTGCACGACCGAGCGGCGCGCGGGCTGCGGCTGCGGGCGCCGATGCTCGCCGGTGGATGTGGTGGCCGTGGCGGGCTGCTCGGTGAGGCTCTTGTAGAGGGTGAGCGCCTGCGCGACTACTTGGTCCATATTGTAGTACCGATACGTGGCGAGGCGCCCGACGAAATGCACGCCCGGCGTGGCGTCGGCGAGCTTCTTATACCGGTCGTAGAGGGCCGCGTTTTCGGGCTTTGGTACGGGGTAATATGGGTCGCCTTCGGCTTGCGGGTATTCGTAGACGATGCTCGTTTTCGGGTGCTGCTGCCCGGTGAGCGCCTTGAACTCGGTGATCCGGGTGTAGGGGTGCTCGTTGGGGTAGTTCACGACCGGTGCGGCGAGGTGGCGCTCCGTGGGGAGGGTTTCGTGCTTGAATTGCAGCGAGCGGTACGGGAGCTTGCCGTAACGGCAATCGAAATACTCATCCACCGGGCCGGTGTAAATCATCTCGCGGTAGCCGATCTCGTCCTGAATCTCGCGGTAATCGCAGTTGAGCATCACCTTGATGTTCGGGTGATTCAGGAGGCGCTCGAACATCCGCGTGTAGCCGTGGAGCGGCATCGCCTGATAGGTGTCGGTGAAGTAGCGACCGTCGCGGTTGGTGCGGGTGGGGACGCGGCTCGTGACCGACTTATCCAGCTCCGACGGGTCCATTCCCCACTGCTTGCGGGTGTAGTTGCGGAAGAACTTCTCGTACAGCTCGCGCCCGACTTTGCTCACCACCACGTCCTCGGAGGTGCGTACGGTTTCCACCGGCTCCGCCACCGAGTCGAAGAATTTCTCTACTTCGAAGCTCGTCAGGTTCAGACCGTAGAGGGTGTTGATGGTATCGAGGTTGATCGGAATCGGCACGTGCTGCCCATCGACGCTCGCAAGTACGCGGTGCTCGTAGGGGCGCCACTCGGTGAAGCGCGAGAGATAGTCGAAAACGTCCTTCGAATTCGTGTGGAAGATGTGCGGCCCATACTTATGGATGAGCAGCCCGTCTTCGTTGTAGTGGTCATAAGCATTGCCACCAATATGCGGCCGCTTATCGACGATCAACACTTTCTTGCCGGCATCTGAGGCCAAGCGTTCCGCTAGTACGGCACCGGCGAAGCCAGCCCCGACGATGAGGTAATCAAACATGCTTTCGGAAGGAAAAGGAGAGAAGCAGTAGCCCCGTGCGGGGGACCGTGGCCCGGCCCGCTAGGCGTACTTAGTAAATAGCTTACGGGCCGTCTTGCACATAAGGTTGCCCTATCTGTGCGGCATTTGCACAATTTTTTTAGTAATGCTAGTCGGCCTTGTATGGGGCACGGAGATAGGCTGCTGCCTAGCGGCTTTGAGGTGGGGCGAAGGCTTCGTGTCGGGTAGTCGCAGGTCTCTGTACCTGCCAGCAAGGGGGGCGCGTGCCCATCAAACGTAGGGGCGTGGCCTTGTGCCCGCCCGCATGCGGTTGTGTTCATCGTGGGTGGCGGTCC
>JANNMJ010000149.1:0-46873 GCA_031397815.1 Hymenobacteraceae bacterium | reverse complement strand
GCCGCATAAGGGCGCGGAAAGCGGGCAGGGGAGGGGTTTAGGGGGGGGAATGGGAGAGGAGGGGCGCCCTACGTACCCGGCACCGTCCCGGTGCCGGTGGAAAAGGTGTTACGACGGGGTAATGATTGTGTACGATTGGGGCGCTTAAGCTACGGCACCGGGACGGTGCCGGGTACGTGGGCAGGGGCGGCCCGATTTTACCCCCCACCAACCCCACCACCACCTACCCCGCGCTATCCGGCAGCGTGACGATGAACGTGGAGCCGATGCCCGGCAGGCTGAGCACGCGAATGGTGCCCCCGGCGTTATCGACAATCTTCTTCACCATGTACAGGCCCACGCCGGAGCCTTCTACGTGGCTGTGGAGGCGTTGAAACATCGTGAAGAGCTTCGACTGTTGCAGGTCGGTGAGGCCGAGGCCGTTGTCTTCGACCTCCAGCACCGTGTAATGGCTGGTGCAGTGGCAGCGCAGATGCACGACGGGCTGCCGGTCGAAGGCGCGGTATTTCACGGCGTTGCTCAGCAGGTTGTAGATGATGCTGCGCAGGTTCTTCGGCGAGAACGTGACCGTCGGGCAGGCGGTCACGTCCACGGTCATCTGCACGTTCCCGGCCTTGAGCATGTACGCCAGGTCGAGGCGCACGTCTTCGATGACTGTGGCGAGGTCGTTCTTCGCGATGGTCTGGTCGGGGGCTTGCTGGAGCTTCGATATCTCCGTAAGCTGCGAGATGGTGAGCTGAAAGCGGTCGACGGCGCCCTGCATCATCTCCAGCAGCGGCTTTACGGGCGCCGCGCGCCGCAGAGCATCCGGTAGCTCCTCGCGCAGGGCGTGGAGCAGCCCTTCGAGGTTGGTGATGGGCGCGCGGAGATCGTGGGACGCGGTGTAGACGAAATTGTCGAGGTCGGCGTTGGTGCGGGAGAGGCGCTCGTTGGTCTCGCGTAGCTCTTCGTTGGTCACATTCAACTCTTCGTTGATAGCCGCCAGCTCCTCGTTGAGCGCCTGCACTTCTTGGCGCGCCATCACTTCTTCCGTGATATCCGACACCATCGCGAAGAACCCGACCACCTTGCCGCTCTCGATATCGGGCACGTAGTTGGTGCGGATGTGACGCACCAGATCGTCGCGGTACGGCATCATCGCTTCAAAGTCGATGCGCTCCCCGGCGAGGGCGCGGTCGATGTAACGCTTGACGTTGGCGTAGGCTTTCGGCCCCACCACATCCATGACAGTCTTGCCGAGCAGCTCGTCGGGGTGCTGATTGAACCAGTACTTATACCCCTCGTTGGTAAACTGGTAGCGTTCCGAGTAATCGATGTAGCTGATGAGCGCGGGGAGGCCGTCGGTGATGAGGCGGAGCCGCTGGGCGTCCCGCTCGCTGGCTTCGCGCGCCTGCACCTGCTCGGTCACTTCGAAAGCAAACACCAGTATGCCGTCGATCTCGTGATGCTCGTTGAAGCGGGCTTGCTGGATGTAATTGAAGTAGCGACTTTCGAGGCCGCCGTCGGTTTCGCGCGTCAGGTCCACCTTAATGGCGTGCTCTTCGTGGGTGATGCCGGTCGTGTACACCTGCTGAAACGTCTGGTGGACGCGCTGTCCGCGTAGCTCGGGGAGCGCGTCGAGCAGGCGCCGGCCGTGCAGCTCGCGGCCCGGAAAAAGCTGCTGATACGTGGGGTTGACCAGCTCGAAAACCAGATCCGGCCCACTGAGGATGCAGATCGCCGCCGGGGCTTCCAGAAACAGCCGGTGCAATTGGTTGCGCTGGCGCTCGGTGTCGGCCTGCGCGAGCGCCAAGGCCTCGGTGCGCGCCCCGACGCGGGCTTCCAGCTCGGTGTTCAGGTCTTGCAGCTCCTCTTGCGTGGCGAGTAGCTCGGTGTTGTTGGCCACGAGTACCTCGTTGAGCACTTCCACCTGCTGGCGGGCCACCACCTGCGCCGTGACCTCATACGCGAACACGAGGATACCTTCTACCTCGTCCTCCAGGTTGCGGTACGCCTGATACGTGAAGTTGTAATAGTTCTGGCCGAGGGTGCCGCCGCCTTCGTTTTGGTGGTCGAGCTGCACGAGCATCTCGTGGGCAAAGAAGCTCTCGCCGGTCTGGTACACCTTATCGAGGAGCCCGAGAATCGGTTGGCCGGTCAGCTCGGGCATCGCTTCCATAATCGGGCGCCCGACGAGCGGCCGGTCGCCGACGAGCGCCTGATACGGCGGGTTGACGAGCTGAAAGATGTGGTCGGGGCCCTCGAAGATGCAGATCATCGCGGGGGCCTGCATGAACATATTGTGCAGCCGCTGGCGCTGGTTCTCGACCTCCGCCTGTGCCTTCTCAACGTGCTGAAAGGCTCGCTGTATCTCTTCGTTCGTTTCGGCGAGATCCAGATTGAGCTGATGCACCTGCTTGCGCGCCACCACCTGCTCGGTGACGTCGTAGGCGAAGTTCAGGATGCCGTTGATCGCGCCGTTGGCGTCGCGCAGGGCCTGAAAGAAGAGGTTGAAGAACCGCGGCTCCACCACCCCGGTATTGCTGAAATCGAGCGCCGCCTCCATTTCGGTGGCGTAAAACGGCTCACCGGTGCGGTACACTTCGTCGAAGCGCTCGAAATAAAGCGCCTCCATCTCTGGCAGCGCCTCGCGGAGCGTCCGCCCGAGGAGCGGCCGGTTGTTGAAGAGCTTCTGATACCGCGGATTGACGTACTGAAAGACGTGCTCCGGGCCGTGGTGGACCACCACTTTCGCCGGAAGCTGCATCACCACTTCGTAGAGCCGCAGCCGCTGCGCTTCGGCCTCAGCAAGCGCCGCCCGCTCGCGCACCTGACTCTCCCGCAGAGACTGCTCGGCGGCGCTGCGCGAGTGGTCGGCCGTGTCGGAAAAGCTCACGACCAAGCGGTTGTCACTGCGCCGCGCCGTTATCTGGAAGAAGTTGTCGAGGCCGTCGTGCTGGTAATTGACATCGAGGCGCTCGGTGCTGTCGCGTAGGTACGAGTCGCGGTAGAACGCGAAAATGCCCGCTTCTACGGCGTGCGGGTAGAGCGTGAGGTACGTCTGGGCGGGGCGTTCGGGCTGCCGGAGCATCCGTTGCGCCGCCGGGTTGAGGTATTCGTAAGCGAAATCGACGACGGTGGCGGCGTCGGCCCCTGTGCCGTAAACCGGCCGGAACAGGATGACGCCCGTCAGCGATACGTCGAGCAGGGTCCGCAGGAGGTGGTCGGCTTCTTCGGCGCTGTCTTCCTTCGGAGAGAATAAGAAGGAAGGCGGCAAAGCAGGGGTGGCGTTGGGCATCGACGGGCGAAAGGTGGACTTAGAACAGGAATCTCCCCTACGAAGATTACACGTAGCGACCTTTTTTGTTTCCGCAGCGCCCCCAGTGCCGCCCGCCGCCTTGGCCGATACGCCAACCGGACGCCCCAAACGCACTATCGGCGCCGACCGGATGCGCTAAAAAAACGCCGCTGCGGCCGGCAAACAAAAAAAAGGCCGGCCCCCTCTTGCGAGGGAGCCGGCCTTTTTAGGCTTACCAATTTCCGGGTTTACTGGACCACCACGCGGCGGTTCAGGGTGCCGGCCGGGCCGTTCGCGCGGAGCGTGTACACGCCGGGCGTCAGGTCGGAGAGGGTCATGCGGGCGGCAGCGGTGAGGCTACGCACCGTACGGCCGAGGGCGTCGGTGAGGATCACCTGGCCCGTCAGCGGCTGGTTACCTGCCCATTCGATGGTTAGGTTGCCGTTGCTTGGGTTCGGGAACACGCTCAGGAAAGCGGCTTCAGCAGCCGACGCAAGACCCGTTACGCGGGCTTGGCCGAAGTGCAGCGTGAAGCGCGGGCCACGGAAAGCGGCGTTCATCTGGAACGTATACACGGGGGCAGCGGTCAGGTCGTGGGAGAGGCCGGTTGCGGCATCTTCGAGGGTGATGGTCTGGCCGGGAGCGAAGTTGAGCATCCGAGCAGCATCGAACTGGTACGAGCCAGTCGTAGGCACTTCCACGACCAACGGAATCGCAAGGCTGCCGGTGAGGACCGGACGGCCGTCGATCTGCGCTTCTTCACCCGACGCGAGGCGGGTTGCAATCGTCGGCACATCGCCGGTCGAGTGACCGACTTTCAGACCGTCGTAACGCACATCCGACGCGTTCGTAGCACCAGCTTCGAAGTACACAGTCGCTTCGTCGGCGAAGATCGAGCGGGCGCCCGTGCCACGCAGCAAGAGCGTGATCATCGGACGGGTTTCGCTTGGGTTGGCGTTGCGGTAATGCGTGTTGCCGGTTTGATCAGCCGCTGCGGCCGAGGTGGGCAGCGTGAGGTTCACGGCCGGGCCGGCTGCCGACGTGCGACGCACGAAGAAGCCTTGCGACGTCGGCAGATCGCCGTCGAACGTACCGCCTACGCCATTCACGAACGTCACGTAAGAACCACCGTTGCTGGTTGGCGAAGCTGAAGGACGGAAGACCGAAACCTGGCTGTTCATACCGGACGGAATCGTAACGCCGCTCCACGCCATTACCCATGGGAATGGGTTAGCGAGCAGGTTCCAGCCCGATTGGCTGTTGTTAGCTGTGTTCGACAGCGGCATCACCACGTTGGTCTGCTGGAAAGCGCCGTTGAAGAGGAGCTTCGGCAGGCCGTTCACGAGTACCGAGTAGCCGGTGCCGGGGGTCAGCGTCTGGGTCAGGGCCGATGGCGACCGGTAGCCTTCGCTGAAGTCGGTCGTGACGAAGGTCTCCGAGTAGCCGAACACGTTCGGGAAAGGAACCACAACGCCCGGCTGCGAACGCTGCGCGAACGGCGTCGAGTTGTACGTGGGGTTGATGATGGGCGTGAAGCCCAGGCCGCTCAAGCCGCCAATGGTTTCCGCGATCACCGGCGAGCCGTAATGACGGTAGCCTTTGCCGCTGTAAGCAGCATCAAGGCTTACTTCCTGAATACCGCCCGACCCGATAACCGTGCCGCCCGTGCCACCATCATTGAAGATAGAAGCCGTGTTGGTGCCGTCAGACAGCAGGCGCAGCGAATTGCCATTGAGGTTGAGGGTGGTGTTCGCAGCGCTCACATCTACTCTGTTGAGAATCGACAGGTCTCGGGAGAGTAGCACCGACGTGGCTGGGGCGCCGACTTCAGGAGCAACTCGGATCGAGCTGATCGTCAGTGGCAAGCCGTTGCCGGTGTTCAGGCTGCCACCGGCAGCATTCCCGTAGGAGTAAACGCTGGTCGTGGTGTTGAGCGTCCGGGCGCCCGAAACACGCACGTTACCCAACGAAGTGCTCACCACAATCCCATCCGGCGATGACAAGTGGAGGTTGCCATTGAGGACGAAGTCGCCAGGCCCATTGATGTAAGCATCGCCCTGGCTTTTGAAGGCCAGTTCGCCGTTCGGGCCGTTTACCGTCAGCGTGCCCGTGATGTTCAGGGGAGAAAACACGCTCGCTACGCCAGTGTTCTGAATCGTAACGTTGTTGTATTCACCGGCTACGTCATAAAACTGGCTGCTCGGAACCGTCAGGTCGCCGCGCTGGGCGGTGAAGAACTGGTTACCGGCGAAGTTCAGGAAATCGACGGTGATCGGCAGGGAGCCGCCGCCCGAGCCGTTCAGGCCGAGGTTGCCCGTGCCGTTCGGCAGGCCGCCGAGGGTCTGGTTCGAGAGGTACGTGTAGTCGCCGCTCGTGATGAGGGCCATTACGTGGATTGGCGTGGTGGCCGTGATGCCCGCGCCGAGTGCGGCGAGGGGGATGCGGAACTCAACGCCCGTCGTTACCTGGTTCGGGTTGTTGATTTGGGTGTTCGAGATGCCGCCGGCGTTGGAGTTGTTGAACCCCAGCTCACCGGTGTTGCCGCCGCCGAAATCCAGCGGTTGCGTGAAGCCGTTGCCGCCGGTGCTCAGGTACGTACCGCTACCGCCGGCGCCGTTCATCGGGGCGAAGTTGGCGTAAAGGTCAGAGCCGTTGTGGTTGATCGAGATGAACGACTCGGGGCGGAAGCCACGGTCGAATTTCAGCCCTGCCAGGTTGTTGGAGCCACCGAAATCGACCGATGGGTTCGAGCCGCTGAACTGGGTCTGTCCGGACGCAGGATTAGCGTCGAAAAACAGAATCAGCTTGTTGCCACCGGCTTCGAGGTTACCCGTCACCATCAGGAAAAGGTTCGAGCCTTCGACACGCGCAAAAGCGCCATTCAGCTCCGATTGGTTGTCGCCGAAGCCGGTGCCCGTGGTTTGCAAGGCTTTAGCTGGGCCATAGAGACTCGCATCGCGCGTACCGTCGAGGACCACCTGACCTGCCGGAATGCCTCTGCCAGTCACGTTGACCGTTTTCGACGGCGTGTTAGGGTCATTGGAGGTAAACGTCAGGATGCCGTTTTGCTGCGTACCAGCGCTTGGGTCGAACGTGACGGTCACCTGCGTCGAGCCGCCGTTGGTGAGCGTGGCGGCCGTCGGGGTTACCGCGAAGGCGCTGTTGTTCGACTGCACGTTCGTCAGGTTCAGCGTTGCCGTACCGTTGTTGGTAACGGTGAGCTGACGCGAAACCAGTCCGCCCGTGGCCGAAGCATTGAAGAAGTTGAGCGACGCCGGGCTGACGGCAATCGTCGGCGGCGTGGAAAGCCCGCCGTTCGCCACCGTCACGAACTGGTTGCCCGTGCGCGTGGTGAAGTTGATGGCGCTCGGCGCACCCAGGTTGTTGCTGCCGCTCGGCAGGCCACCGAGGGTCTGGCTGGAGATGTGCGACCAGTTATCGTTGCCGATCATCGCGACGATCTTGATGTCGCCGGTGTTGTTTGCGCTACCGATTGCGGAAAGCGGAATCCGAAACTCGATCCCGGTGCTCACGGCCGCCGCATCAGCATTATTCGCGGCGCCATTCCCACCAACTACGCCCAGGATGTTCGAGTTGTCGATCCCAATCTCCCCAACCGAAGCATCCGGGAACGTGATGTTCCCCTGCCCGTTAGCCGCCGAACCGAGGTAATCGTTGTTGAAAGCCCCGTTCGTGCCACCACCCGCCGACGGAATGTCGAGGAAGTTGATGTAGGCCGTGTACGGACCACCGCCAGCACCCAGCGACAGGACGTAGTCCGGCGTTACGCCGCTATCGAACCGCATCCCGTTGAAGGTGCTCAGGAAGTACCCGTTGCTCCCGAGCTGGTTCTGACCGCCCGTCTTCGTGTCGAAGAACAGCGTCAGCTTGTTGAAATTGTCCTGAAGGTTACCCCCCAGAAAGATGAAAAGATCGTCCCCGACAATGCGGGCATGGATATTATCCAGCTCCGACCCGTTCGCCGCTTGGGTGCCGGAGTTGGAGTCGCCGTAGCCGGTTCCGACCGTTTGCACGGCCAGCGCCGCCGGGTAAGAGGCGTCGCGTACGCCATCGATTGTTTGAGCCATTGCAGGTACACCAGCCAGGGTAGCGGCCAGTGCAAAACCCCACATTCGACCCCTTTTCAGAGTTGAAATGGACATTATGAAGAGAGAAAAAATGGGACAAATCGAAGCAGTAACCATGCGAGCTAACTAGCCCCTGAATCTGCTTCACGACGCAAGCTAATGCAATGGAGAACCGATTTTCAAACCGTCAAAACCCTCTAATTCAAGGAATATTACCACACAGGCGGATTCTGAAAGGAACAATCGATTGCGAGTGAAGATGGTATCTAAAAAAGAATTTTACTCGGTCAGCTAAAAGCCGGACTCAGCTTCAAAATACCTCCCGATTCTCCCCATCCACGGCCACCGTCGCTGCGGCTGAGAAGCGCGGCGTAACGCCGTCATACGTAAGGACTAAGTATCGATTTGCTTCCCGGAAATGAGCCGCGCTCAAACGCCCGATAGCCGCCCGTTCACTCGTCGTTATAAAACGGCTCTTTCCCCGCGGCAGCCGTCCGAAAAATAGCTAGCTTGCGCAGCCGCCCTCTCAGGCAAGTGCCCTGACGCAAGCAAGCGGCCGCGCCGATGTAATGGCCTACTTCCCGGCGATTCTACAGGTGCTGCACCAGCGGCTGCGTGGCGCCGGACGGCGGGCGCGCGGGCAATGGGTGCCTTTAGGACTGTTGGTCGAGCTGTTGGTCCTGAGCGTTGGAAAAAGCAGCCCGATAATCGGCGCCGTACCGCCCGATTCTACGTGGCTGCACAGCCGGGCGGCGCTGCCCGATACCACGCGGCTGCGGCGGCTGGTGCAGCTTTCGCGTTACTACGGTCCGCTTAACCCAACGCGCTGCATCGCGTTTGCGCAGCTTGGGCTGCCGCTGGCCCGCCGTTTGGCGCAGGGCGAAACCGAGCTGGGGCTGCTCGACAACATCGCCATCAGCTACGGCCGAATGGGAAACCCGCCGCAAGCGCTGCGGTATTGCCTGCGCGAGCTGAATCGGGCGCGCGAGCTGCACAACCTGCGGTATGAGATTGACGCGCTTTTGGGGCTGGCCAATGTGCAGAGCGCCGAAAACAACCTGACGGCGGCGGAAGAATCGTTTCAGGAAGCCCTCGCACTCGCCGAGCGCGCCGGGCCGCCCCGCTCGTTGGCGCGGGTGCGGAACCAGCTCGGCAACTATTATCTCGGGCTGGAGCGCTACACCGAGTGCGAGCGCCTGATGCGCGCCGCTTTGCCGGTTTTCGAGGAGCTGGGGTTGCTGTATGAGCAGGGCGATTGTCTGTCGTCGCTCGCGGAAGCGGCGTTGGGCGAGCGCCGTTTCGCCGAGGCGCTGGCTTACGGCAACCGTGCGGCGTCGCTGATGCGCCGCAAAGGCGATGCCTACGGATTGGCCTGGACGCTTGACGTCTGCTCCAGCGCCGCCGCTGGGATGGGGAATCTGACCCTTGCGCGCCAGCACGGACACGAAGCGTTGGCGCAGGCCCGCCGCGCGGGTATTCCCGGCACCGAGGCCGATATTCTCGCGAGCCTCGTCGCGACGTATGCCAAGCAGCGGGCGTACCCGGATGCCTTTCGGTTACAGGGTCTGCTGATGACGCTGAAAGACAGCTTGTTCACGCAGGAAAGAGCCACGGAAATGGCGCGCTTGCAGACCCAATACGAAACCGAGGCGAAGCGTCAGCAAATCAAAACGCTGCAAAACCGCGCCCGGATTCAGGCGCTGGAGCGCGACCGCGACCGTGTGCGGCTGCGCTGGCTGGCGGCGGCGGCCGGGGCGCTATTGCTGGTGGTGGCGCTGTTTGCGTGGCTGGTGCGGAAGCTGCGGCGGTCGGGGGCGGCGCTGGCGGCGTCGAACAAGACGAAAGACCAGCTGATGAGCATCGTCGGGCACGATTTACGTGGCCCCGTGGCGGCTTTTCAGCACATCGCGCCCATCCTCCGGCATCACGCCGAAAACCCCGACCCGGCGGAAATGCGCGAGCTGGCGGCGGAAATCGAGCACGGCACCACCCAGCTCGCCGGGCTGCTCGATAATATGCTTCACTGGGCGCGGGCGCAAATGGGGCAGGTGATGAGCCACCCGACGGATACGGCCGGTACCGATGCTGTCCTGACCGCCGTGCGCCTTTACCGCACCACCGCCACCGTAAAGCACCTGACCCTGCGCGCCGACTTCCCCACGCCACCCCACTCCGACGACCTGCGCGTGTGGGCCGACGTTGCGCTCCTCAACACCATCCTCCGCAACCTGACGAGTAACGCCATCAAGTTCACGCCCGAAGGTGGCACCGTGACCGTGGCCGCCCGTCGGCTCCCTGCCGCCCCCACTACCATCGAGTTCAGCGTGACGGATACCGGAATCGGTATGTCAGCCGACGTGATCGCGGCCCTCTACGAGCCGGTGGTCACCCCGACGCACGGCACCGCCGGGGAAGTCGGGACGGGGTTAGGGTTGGCCGTTTGCCGACAGTTCATCGCGTTGCTCGGCGGAAAATTGCAGGTAGAAAGCTGCGAGGGCGCCGGGACGAAATTCTGGTTTGCCCTGCCCACGGAGAAGCCCGAAACCGGGCAATCTTAGAACGCTCTAGATTAGCGCCACTCAACCCAACCCAGCTCAGACCGCGGGCACTTCCACCACCCGAAACCGCGCGAACATCTCTTCCGCGTACCAACCTTCGGCGCGGGTGCGCTTGATGACGGCCAGATGTTCAGGGGCGCGGTAGGCGTAGGCTTGCATCTGAGCGAGGGAATCCCAGACACTGATGGTGGCTTGGCGCACCAGCGGCAGCTCCCCGAAACCGGCTGAATACCGCAGGCCTTCGGCGTGGTTGGCGGCTCGGCTGGCGGCCGGTACTGCGCTCCAGAATGCCCACAGGCGCGGCCACCGAATGGCGGCGCGCGTCAGGACGGCCACCGGCTCGTCGGGTAGGAGCGGGGCGACGTCGGGCGCCGGACGGAAGGGTTCTGCGCCGTCCCAGCAGCCGTGGGCTTGCAGGGCTTCGAGCCAAGTGGTGCGCCACGTCCAGCCACGCGCCGCCCAGCGGGCGAGGAGCGGGTCGTGGGCGAGGAAGGTGCGGGCGGCGGCCGCCGATTCCCACTCGGCGAGAAGGGCGTAGCGGCGCAGGTCGGGTTTCAGACCGAAATCCACGCCGCTTCCAAGGATTCGGCCCCACAAAAGCCCCGCAACCCGCCGCAGATGCGCGGGCGTGGTGCCCATTTGCACCAGCCCCTGCCGCCACTCAGCGGCCGGTAACTCGAAGACGGAAAGGGTTGTCAGACAACGATTAACCACGCGGAAGGAATCATGAAAAACGGCCAGCCCTCTTCAGGAACCGGCCGTTCGTCGTGCGTTGTGAATGCAGCAGAGTTGGGGAAAGATAGGCCGGTGAGCGCTTACGCGCCCACTTTGCCGTGCTCGGAGCCGGGCGCGCCGTGGGATTTCTCGCCCGTCGCGACGGCCTTCACGTAGGCGTAGGCCTGCACGAAGAGGTTCGACGGAGAATCCCAGTACTCGCCGCGCTCGATGTCGATGCGGAGCAGGGCGATGCTTGGGTCTTCCTTGCCGCCGGGGAACCACGCCTTGAGGTTTTCGGTCCACAGCTCGTCGATTTTAGCGCGGTCGATCACCACTTTCGCCTGACCCGTGACCGATACGTAGAGGTTCGCGCCGGGGTCGGCATACGTGACGCAGACTTGCGAATCGCGCCGCACCTCGTGGACTTTCGCCGATTCCTTATCGGTGAAAAACCACAGCGAGCCGCTCGCGTCCGGCTCCTGCGTGTACATCGGCCGGGCATGGAGCTGACCCATCGGGTCGGCGGTGGCCAGCATGGCGTAGCGCTGGTCTTTGATTTTCTCGACTAGGTTGCTGAGTTCAGCGGAAGGGGCTGGAGCGGATGCCATAAATGAAAAGAGAGGAAGAGTTGGTTCGTTTGCGGTGCCTTACGGGCTGTTCCGAAGAAGGGTTGTGAACCCTTCGCGCCAACTTCTTCGGCCCGCCAAGCGGTACGTTTGCCGCCGATGAATCTGCTCGCCCACCTTTTCCTGACCGCGCACCGTCCCGAGGATGAGCAGCTCGGCAACTTTTCCGCCGACCACGTCGGCAGCCGCCGCGCCGCGCAGCTCTATGCGCCCGCCTTCCAGACCGGCATCGAGCTGCATCACCTCATCGACGCTTTCACCGATAGCCACGCGCTGGTCGGGCAGAGCAAAGCGCGCCTTCGGGAAGCGGGCTTCGGGAAATACGCGCCCGTGATTGCCGACGTGATGTACGACCATTTTCTGGCGCGCGACTTCGCACATTGGTCGCCCACCGAATCGCTAACGAGCTTTACCCAACGGATGTACGCCATGCTCTCGCGCCGCGCCGCCGACCTGCCGACCAGCGTGCAGCAGTTTCTGCCGCATATGGTCACGAACGATTGGCTCGCCAACTACGCCACTCCGTGGGGGCTGGGGAAATCCCTCGCCGGCCTGACGCGCCGGGCGTCAGAGGGCTCCAATATCGAAGCCGCTTCCGCCGAAATCCAGCGTCACGATGCCGCCTACACGGCCGAGTTCAACGCCTTCTTCCCCGAGCTTCAAAAACAAATAAGAGGGGAGCGGGAGGCGTAAAAACCGCCCTCTGCTCCACCTCTTATTTCGTTGCTGAAAACCGGATAACCGGCTGACTACTAGTGGTGATGCCCGCCGGGGCCGTGTACGTGACCGTGGTCGATTTCCTCGGCGGTAGCGGGGCGAACAGTTTCCACGCGGCCTCGGAAATGCATCGTCATCCCCGCGAGCGGGTGGTTGAAGTCCATCCGTACAGCATCGCCTTCGAGCGCATCAATGCGGCCCTGCATGTGGTTGCCTTCCTGATCCGACATCGGCAGGTAATTGCCGACTTGCAGCATATCCGCATCCACTTGGCCTTCCACGGCGAAGGTGTCGCGCGGGAGCGTCACGAGCATCTCCTCGTCGTACTCGCCGTAGCCTTCTTCCGGGGCGAGGGTGATTTCGAAGCTGTCGCCGGGCTGTTTGCCGCGCAGCGCATCCTCAAACTTCTCCGGCAGACCGGAGCGGCCGAACATGAAGAGCATCGGCTCATCCGCTTCGGCGGTTTCGACGAGGGTTTCGTCGCCGTTCTCATCGCTCACGCGCAGCTCGTAAGTGAGCGTTACGACGGTGTCATCTGAAATCTGGGTCATTGGAATTAGGGGAGTTGAAGAGACTCAGCCGAGTACTCTGGAAACGATTGGAAAGATGCGGACGCCGGGCGAAACGGCCGGAGCCGGGCGCGGGAATCAGCAAATTAACGATTGGTTGAGGGGGTAGAAACGAAGTTTTTTACTGGTCGAACAAAGGCATCACTTCCCACGCCGAGCGGTAGCCGCCGATGGCTTCTACGTACGCAATGAACTCGCGGTAAAACGGATGCGACGATAATGTCGCCGAATCGCCGACGGCAATCAGCCGCTTGCGCGCCCGCGTCATCGCGACGTTCATGCGCCGAATGTCGGACAGAAAACCGATTTCACTGGCGTTGTTCGAACGTGTCAGACTGAGGACGATGATATCGCGCTCCTGTCCCTGAAAACCATCCACGGTATTGATGCTCAGATGCCGCCGATGCAGCAGCTCGCGGAGCGCGGGGTGCTGGTCTTCGGTCTGGTCGCGCAGATAATTAATCTGGGCGCGGTACGGCGCAATCACGCCAATGGTGAGCGGCGGCGAATGCAGCGGTGCAACTTGCGGATCAGCGGGTTGCGCAGTGAGGGCAGCGTCATCGTCGACATCGCCCGCTTCGGCCTCAATCTCTTCCGGTGCCGGGGCCACGGAATGTTGGTCCGGTGAATAAGATTGAAGCGTGTACGTGAGGTAGTTGAGGAGCAAGTCGGCTTCTTCGGGGTTCGCTACGGAACGGCTTTCCTCAATCGCCACCTCGTTGAAACCGGTGCCAGCCGTATCGATGAATTCCACCGCCGGACCAGCGAAAAACACCGCCGGGTCGTAGGCGAACAGGTCAGCGGCGGCTACGGAATCGGCGGCGTGCAGGCGGCCGTCGTAGAACTGCCCGCTGCTGAACTGCATGATTTCCTGATGCATCCGGTATTGGGTCGTGAGCATCCGGGCAGCGCCGCCGTCGGGGCCGGGTTGGCGGTCGATGACCTTCTCGAAGAGGGTGCGCCGCAGGCCTTTGCGCGCCGCTTCCTCGCTCTTGACGGTCGGCGGAAGCTGGTGGTGGTCACCGGCTAGCACGACGCGGTCGGCGCGGTTTATCGCAATCCAGCACGCCGGTTCGAGTGCCTGCGCGGCTTCGTCGATGAAAACCGTATCGTACATGAGGTGCCGCACGGCGCGACCCGCCGCCCCTACGAGCGTCGCCGTTATGACCTGCGCGCGCTCAATCAACTCATCCGACGCGTACCGTTCCAGGCGGTCGGCCTGGTCGGTGAGGGCGCGTGCTTCTTCCTTGAGCGATTGGCGCTGCTGCCGCTCCTCGTACCCAAAATTGCGCTTGTACTGCCCCGCCATCTGCTTGTACTGCTCCGCTGATTTACGCATCTCGCGGGCCTGCTGATAATCGGGGTGGCGCATCAGCTGCGCGTCGAGCGTATGGTCGAGGAGCAGGTCGCTGACCCGGCTCGGGTTGCCAATGCGCACGACGCGCGCTCCGGCAAGCGCGAGCTTTTCGGTGAGTAAATCGACAGCCGTGTTCGAGGGGGCCGTCACCAACACGCGCCGCTCGCTCTGCAAGGTCTGCATGATGGTCTGCACGAGGGTCGTGGTTTTCCCCGTGCCCGGCGGGCCGTGGATGATGGCCACATCGACGGCGGTCAGGCAATGCCGCACGGCGGCTTGCTGCGACGGGTTCAGCCCGGCGGGAGCTGGCGGCAGGTTCGGCCGGTCGATAAATCGGGCGGGGCGGTGCCCGAGCAGCACTTCGCGTAGCTCCGCCAGCCGGGTGCCGTGCGCGGTGCTCACCTTCTGCAACGCAAACTCCATCTCGCGGTACGACATCTCGTCGTACGTCAGCTCCAGCCCGAGCTTCGAGCCGTCGTCGGCCCAATCGGGTAGCTCATCCTTGGTGAGCGTGATGGTCAGGACGTTGCGCCGCAGATTCGTGATGATGCCAGCGGCGGCGGGGCGCTTGTCGGGGTCAGCTTGGTCGCCTTTGTTACGGCCCTGACTGCCGCCGGTCGAGTTCGAGAACAGCGCGACGTTTTTCCCCACCTGAAACAAGTGCAGGGCACCGGCATTGGCGGGCCGCTCGATTTCGAGCACCACCCGCCCGGCGAAACCCACTTCCTCGCCGGTAATTTTCACCGGGTACCAGCAGAGGCCGCGCCGGACGCGCTCGGCAATCGTGCTTTTCGCCGACCGCATACGGTATTGCTCGCGGTCTTCTTCCTGCTCGATGCGGAGCAGCGCAGAAAGTTGGGAGAGTTCTTCTTCGGAAGTCATTCAGGAACGAAGCAGCCGGAACGCGCGCGGAACGTCCGCGCCCGGCTAAGTACGGCAAACAGGGCCGCGAAGGTCGGGCGGGAAACACCAATCTGCGCGTGAATCGGAGCGGATGGCTCGCGCCTCTGCAACAGGTGAAAAGCCGGAAAAGCGGCCGCTACTCGAAGAAATCTTCGGAATCGAGCAGGCTGAAATGGCGCCGAAGCTTGTCGAAATCCGTGAAAAGCGGGCACAGCAGCGCCGTAAACCGCTCGGTGGCTTCGCGGCTGTCGGCGTAGGCCAAAAAGGTGTTGCCTTCGTTGTCGAACTCGATATGGTCGAACAGCTCCGGCTCTTCTTCTTCCACAATGGCCTGAATATGCTCCGACCACGACGCGCCATTGCCGCTGAACCCAAAGGCCTGAAACAGATCGGTGTAAGAATGGCCGCCCACCGCCGCGCCCGGCACGGTCTGAATCGTGAATCGCCGGTCTTCGAACTCTTCGGAAATGTTTTCGGCGGGAATCTCGGTTATCTCGAACGGAAAGGTGTCAGAAAGAGCCATTATTTCAATTGGGAGCATTTTTGCCGACAAGTATCCACCTCACTTCGACCCCAAAAACCGAAAACCAGAAACTAAAAACCAACGCACAAAGCTAGCGCAGCGGGGCGCGAAGTAGGCATTTGGCCGGGCGCAGCAACGGATGCTGAACCGGCTAGTGTTCCTGTGGAAAAGAATGCGCCGGATGTAGCCCAACTGACTTTAAATCTCGTAAAAGGCCCGCACTCACTTCGGAAGTCGGAACGCCGAATCTTTCGATTTCAACTGCACCTTAGCAAGAATTTATGAAAATTTAGCTTGTTTTGTACTCGTGTTTCTATTCACCTCACCTCTGCGCTCATTAATCTGTAACCGCTCAGCAGCAGCGGTTTTGGTCGGGCTGTGCCTGTTTGGCTGCGAAAGCAAGACGCCCGTGCCGCCTAAAGCGATTTCCGACGTTGTTGTGGCGGAAACCGCGTCACCCGGCCCGGCCTACACCTATCAGGAGCTGCAACAGGTTTTGCCGACCGATACCATTGCCGGTTTTCGGGTGAAAGGCCTGCCGAGCGGCGCCAATTTCCGGGAAACTCCGTCGGAAAGCTACTCTACCTGTGAGCAGCAATACGCCCACCGCGGCGCCACCCTGACGATCACCCTCACCGATTGCCGCAACGCGCCGATTCGCCTGACGGCCGCAAAATCGCGCATGGTCAAGCATATGACCCGCGAAGACACCCAGCAGCGCGTCGTGACGACCGATTTTGGCATCCCCGGTCTCCACGCGCTCACTTTTTACGAGAAGCCGAGCCAAACCTCGCGCCTCACTGCCGTGCTCAACAGTCGGTATATCGTCATGGTCTCCGCCTTCCCGCAGCCCAGCACCGACCTCGTGGAAGACGTGTTTTTCAGCCTCGACCTCGAACGGCTGACGGCGCGGTAAGCTTACTGGCTGCCATCTACAGCGCACTCCCAACAAACTCCCCAACCCCGAAGGGGCGGGGTGGGGAACGCGTTTACAGCAACGCGGCTGTGAACAAGCGGTTAGGTACGCCCCGCCACCGCCGCCATTTTCCGAGGAGAGTTATCTTCGACCCCCTTATACCGTCTGCTTCGCTTTTGAATCAATCTATGACGCCTGCCGCCGCTCCGGTGCAGGAATCGGCTGTTTCTATCGCCCTTTCTGCCTTCACGCTTCGCTTTCGCGCGCTCTACCAATCCGCCGCGACCGAGCTACCCGCCGACACGCTCCCGAAGCTGCGCAAGCTCCTCGAAGGGCTGTTGCGCGCTGAGCATAAAGCCCTCAACAACGCGCCGTGGAGCAATCTGAGCGCGGCAATCGGGTACGTGGCCTACCAGCGCGGCCTGAGTCAGGAGCTGAAATCAGCGCTGCACCGGCTGCGGGTCGCCGCCAATCTGGTCCTGCACGAGTCGTACGCGGGCACTACCGCTGAGGTGCAGAGCGGGCTGGGCGCGGTAGCGCTCCTGATTAAATGGCTCGTCGGGGAAGAGGCGTTTTCTGAGGAAATGCTGCGGACGAATATGGCGGTAAGTGGGGGAGAAGCAGCGGTTGAAGAATCGACAGAGATTTCGACAGAAAACCTGCCCGAATCGGCTGCTGAAATCGCGATTCCGGCGCCAGCTGAGTCAGGTGAAATCCCCGTCGTGCCGGTCATCGCCGTGGGCATTGTTTGCGATTTGCGCGTGCGCTTGCTCGCCGTTGATAAGGTGGCTGATGTGCTGCTCGTGGATGCCGACCCAGATGGCCCGCCCGTGCCGCCGTCTTTTCGGCCGCGTCAGCCCGGCCCGTTGCGCGTGCGGCTGCCGGAAGCTTATGCCGACCTGAAACGCTGGGCCGGACTGCGCCCGACGCTCCGGTTAGTCGATTGCCGGACCGACGGCGGTGTGCTGCTGCCGCGCCGCGTGGTGCTCGAACCCGATTACCTCATCTCCGTCACCACCGTGGCCGAGTGTATGCAGCGCGACGGCCCCGTGCCGGAATTGGCGCTCGTGAACGCGTTTCTGCCCGATGAGCCGGCCCGGCCGCTCGTCGTGGGGAATTTAGTGAACGCCTTGCTCGATGAAGAAGTGAGAGAGGCGGCAGCCGGGCGCTCCCTCGATTTCGATCAGTGGGTCCGGACGCGCTTGTTTCGGCAGAATCCGCTGCAAATCAGCGCCCTGAGCGATTTCAATACCCCCGACGGCGTTCAGAAGCTCATCGCCGATTTGCGGCGCCAACACCTCACGCTGCGCGCCGTGCGTCTGGCGGGGTTCGTGCCGCCGGTCGGCACGGGCGGGTATCAGCACAAGCCGCTCAATCCGGAGCATTGTTTTCTGGAACCGGCCTTTCTATCGGCGCGGTACGGCATCCAAGGGCGCCTCGATTTACTCCACGAAACCGAGCACGGCTACGACTTGCTGGAGCTGAAAAGCTCGGTGAAGCTGCCGCCCAATGAGCCGTGGGAAAACCACCGCGCGCAGGCCCAGCTCTACCGGATGCTCCTCGAAAACGTGGGCGTGACGCACGGCGAAGCCGCCGAGCCAAGCCGTGGGCGGGCGAGTATTCTGTATTCCAACGCCGACCCCGCCGCCGCCATTCGTCCCGTCGGGCGCGATGAGGTTTTCGCCGATAGATTGATGGTGGCGCGAAACGCGCTCGTGGCGCGGGAGCTGATGCTGGCGGCTTGCCGCACGCCCGCGCAGGTGGAGCAATTGCTGAAGCCGGTGCTGCATCCGGGGCAGTTCAAGCTGCCGCCTTTCACGGCCCCAAAGGCCGAAAAAGTGGCTAACGCGTGGGCAGAGGCCGATGAGGTGGAGCGCGCCTTCGGGCTGGAGCTGGTGCGCTTTGCCGCCCGCGAGCTACGCGTTTGCCTGCTCGGCGACGATGCGCGCCCCGGCGATGTAGGCGGCCAAGCGGGCCTGTGGGCGCTGCCCGACGTGCGCAAAACGCAGAATTTCAGTCTGCTCGACGGCCTGATTCTCCTCGCCGACCACTCGGCCGATGAGGATTCGCCGCACCTACTTTTTCAGCGCCCCGCGACGGCCGCCGAAGTCAATTTCCGCTCCGGTGATTCGCTCCTGCTGTACCCGCGCACGCGGCGACCGGCGGCTGGAGCAACTCCCAACGGCGCCGTCCTAAATGCCCTCGACTCGCAGGTGGTGAAGGTGGCGCTGGAAGAAATCACGCCGGATTTGGTCCGCCTCTCGGTGCGTAACCGCCGGATTGCGCCCGAGTACCTGAGCCGCCACGCGACGTGGGCGCTCGAACCCGATTGCTACGATACGTTCCGGCGCGAATGGGCCGGAGTGGCGACTTTTTTAGGTCGACCTAAAGCGCAGCGGCAGCTTTTGCTCGGAAGAGTCGGCCCGCGCCAACCAGATGACTGGACGCCCGCTACTACGCCCGCCCTCGACTCCGATACCGTCGTCGAGCGCGCCCTTGCGGCACCCGATTGGTTTCTGCTCTGCGGACCGCCCGGCACCGGCAAGACGCGCAAAGTCCTGCGCACGCTGGCTGAACGGCTGCATCAAGACGGCAAAAACACGCTGTTGGCGGCCTACACCAACCGAGCCGTCGATGAGATTTGTGAGCAATTGGTGGCCGCTGGTCTGCCGTTCATCCGCCTCGGCTCGCGCCTGAGCACCGAGGAAATCTACCGCCCGTACTTACTGGATGCGAAGCTGGCGCTCTGCTCCCGGCGCGAAGACGTGCGGCGCGTATTGCAGAGTTGCCCGATTTTCGTCGGGACTGTCAGCTCGCTTTTGGGGAAGCCGGAGCTTTTTCAGTTCAAGATTTTCGATGCGCTTGTTGTCGATGAAGCGTCGCAGATTTTGGAGGCGCCGATGTTGGCGCTGCTCGGTCGGGTGCCGAAATGGATTCTTATTGGCGACCATAAGCAATTGCCTGCTGTCGTGACGCAGGACGCGGAATCTTGCGCCGTCGCCGCGCCCGTCGCGGAGCTGCTGCGCGAAGAATTGGGCCTCACCAGCTTGCGTAACTCTTATTTCGAGCGGCTTTTCCGTCGGGCGGAGCGCTTTTGGCCGTGGGCACACGGCACGCTCGCCACGCAATACCGGATGCACGAAGACCTCACCGTCCTCGTCAACCAGCCATTTTACGACGGCGTCCTGACCTCAGGCGACCCCACCCGCCAAGAAGCCCCCTTCGACCGCAGCGATTGGCCCGAACCGCTGCCCGGCCCGGCAGATTTAGCGCACGCGCTCCACACGCAACGGCGCATCTTCCTGCCCACTCGCCGCTCCCCGGAAGACCTTTCGGCGAAAGAATCGCGCGAGGAAGCCCGCCTAGCCGCCCGGTTGGCGGGCGATATCGCGCACGGTTACGGCCCGCTCTTCGACCCCGAGAAAACCGTCGGCATCATCGCTTCCTTCCGAAATCAGGTCGCGCTCATCAAAAAGGAGCTGGCGCTGGTGGCCGAGCGCCTCGCCTTGCCCATCCTCAATCACATCACCGTCGATACGGTGGAGCGCTATCAAGGCTCGCAGCGCGAGGTCATCATCGTGTCGCTGTGCTGCCATTTCGAGCATCAGCTCGAAACGCTCGTCTCCCTCGACGAATCAGGGCAGGTCGACCGCAAGCTCAACGTGGCGCTCACCCGCGCTCGGGAACAGCTCATTTTGCTCGGCAACGAAGAAATCCTGCAAGCTGACCCACGGTACCGGACGTTATTAAAAACGCTGACGGGCGCTGAATAAGCGGTTGTCCAGATAAGTAGGGAAGAAAACCGGCGCTTGCCGCGATCTCCTCACGTCCCCACTTCTCCCTCAATCACCTCACGTAACGCGCAGGCTTTCAGCAGACATTCATCGTACTCCCGCGCCGGGTCGGCGTCGAAAGTGAGGGCGGAGCCGACTTGGAAGTTGAGGTAGCCGGTATCGGCGCGGTATTGCAGGGAGCGGATGACTACGCTTAAATCGAAATCGCCGTTGGGTTCGAGCCATCCCACCGCGCCGGAGTACAGCCCCCGCCGACTGTCCTCATAGGCATCAATCAGCTCCATGGCGCGCACTTTCGGCGCCCCCGTCATCGACCCCATCGGCCACAGCCCTTCCAGCACTTCCGGCAGCCCGGCGCCGGGCGGCAGCTCGCCGCGCACCGTCGAAATCATCTGCCAGACGTGCCGGAACCCGTACGTCCCGAACAGCTCCTCGACCTGCACCGAGCCGGTCAGGCAGCCCGCCCGGCTCATATCGTTCCGCACTAGATCGACAATCATCAGATTTTCCGCGCGCTCTTTCTCATCGGCGAGTAGGGCGGTGCGGTATGCCTCGTCCTGCGCGGTTGAAGCGCCGCGCGGCGCCGTCCCCTTAATCGGCTGGGAGCGCAGGGTGCGCCCGTCGAGCCGCGCAAATCGCTCCGGCGAGGCTTGCAGCAAGTAGCGCGGCCCCACGCGCCAGAACCCGCCGAACGGCGTCGGGGAGCGGGCGCTAAGGGCGAGAAAAGTGCTCACGGGGTCAGGAAGCGCAGCTTTTTCGGTCTGAAACTCCTGACACAGATTCAGCTCATAGACTTCGCCCTGCCGAATGTCTTCGCGCACTTGCTCGGCCGCTGCGAGGTACGCCGCCCGCGCCATGGTGGGGGTGAGGGTCAGCCCGGCCGCTGGGGCCGGTTCGGGTAACGGAGTCGCTTCAATCTCCGCCCGAATCCGCGTCGCTTCCGCATCCGAAGCCCCGCCGATGCAGAAATCATCGCCTTGGAAATCGAGCCAGACGGTTGGCTCCAACACCGTCAGCAAAGGCCAACCGAGCGGGTCGGGGTGGCGGTTGGCGGGTAGGCGCGGCTCGATGGCGTTCTTGAGGTCGTAGCTCAGGAGCAGGGCGCGCGGCCCGCCCGTCCACGGCGCGGCTAGGTATCGCCGGAGGCGCCCAATCGCCCCGTTCGCCGCCTGTAAGGTGAGGGCGGGCCGTTGCGCCACGAGAATCCGGACAGCAAAACCCCCGCACGGGACGTGCGGCCCCAAGCCGTGGTCGGTGGTGGCGACGCAGATAGGCTTTCGGGCCGCCCACGCCAGCGCCCGCAGCCAGGAAGCGGGTAGGGAAGGCGTTCGGGGTTTTTTCATCAGCCGCGAAGGTAGTTTTTGAGACCGGTAGGGGCGGGCCTTGTGCCCGCCCACACGTTGTGCGCCCCGATAACCGCCGCCCAGTCTATTTGGATGCGCGGGCGGGCACAAGGTCAGCCCCTACCCACCCGCCGCCAGCGCCGCTTTCGCCTGCGAATCAATACTGCGCTTATACTCGTGTTGCGGGTAGGTTAGGGCTTTCTCGAAGTAGGTGCGGGCGGTTTTGGGTTCGTTGGCGGTGCGGTAGAGGTAGCCGAGCTGGAGGGCGGCGTTCGGGGCGAAATAGTGCGGCTCGTCCTGCGCGACTTGGATGGTGCGCACGTAGAAGTAGCGCGCAGAATCAAGGCGCTGCTGGCCGTGGTAGACGCGCGCTTGGCGGTAACACCACTCGGCGCGTTGCACGCGGGGCGTTTGGGGATTCAGGGGGAAGCCGTTGAGGAGGCGCTGGGCGATTTTCCAGTACCCGCCGTCGGCGGCGAGGCGGGCGCGCATGAGGCCTTCGCTGAGGGCGGGGCGGTCGTCGAAAAAGCGTTGGGCGGCGCGGTCTTCCTCGATTTGCGCCCGCCCGGTCTCGTCGATTTGCGCGAGCCAGCGGGCGGCGGTGGGCTGGTCGTGCCGGAGCCACGCCGCTAGGTAGAGCTTGTAGGCCGCATCCTTGCGGTAATGGCGGCCGGGGTATCGCCGCAGGAAATACTCGTTCTGCTGCGCCGAGGCCGCGTATTCGCCCCGGTACAGGAGCAGGTCGGCGGCCATGTGGTGCAGGTAGGGCAGGGGCACGTACGCGGCGCCGGTGGGGCGGCTGCGGAAGATGCGAAGCGCCGCGTCGGGCTGTTTTTGCCGCTTGAGCACTGCCATTTGCAGGTAAGCGAAGAGCAGATTATCGGGCTGCCGCCGCCCCAAATCGGCCACCAGCGTGCGCACATCGGCTTCCTGATGAAAATAACTCTCCCGAATCAGCGCCCGAAAAATGCGCGCCTCGGTCTGGAACGGGTTCGGCTCATCTGCGGCCCGGCTCAGGTTCGCCAGCCCCGCGCTCACCGAACCGCGCAGGCCGAGCGCTCGCAGGAACCACTGATACGAATCG
Organism: Hymenobacteraceae bacterium; assembly: GCA_031397815.1. Taxonomy (GTDB): domain Bacteria; phylum Bacteroidota; class Bacteroidia; order Cytophagales; family Hymenobacteraceae; genus JANNMJ01. The sequence continues at coordinate 24,401 of JANNMJ010000149.1, read as the reverse complement.
GGCACCACCCCGACCAGAAACTGGCAAAGCCCCAGCGACTTCCGAATCGGCAGAAAATCCGGATAACGTTGGGCGCCCGCTTCCAGCCGCAGCATCGCTTGCCGAAGCGCCCACGCGCCGTGCAATTCATCGTCGAAACAGACCTGCGCGATGGCGCGGTGGAGCTGAATCTCGGCGGCGGCGAAGGTGGGCCACGGCCCCGGTTGCCGCTTCTGGGCAGTCTCGGCGAGGGCGAGATGCGCGTCGAGGCGCTCCATGATGGCGTCGTAACGGGCGGGATCTTGCCGGAGGACGAGGTCGGCGAAGTCGGCGGCGTCTTGCACGAGGACGGCGCGCACGTCGGGTTGCGCACTCCGTAGCTCCGGCGCGAGGAGCACCCGCGCCGAGTCGAGGCGGAGCTTCAGGACTTCGGCGTATGCCGCCGTCTGGTTCGGACTGAGGCCGGTAGGCTCGGGCGGACGGGGTTTGGGCGCCGCCGTGGCCGTCAGGGGCGCCAGTTGCGTCAGTATCCCCAGAAACGCCGACAGACCGGCACACAACAAAAAAGGATGACCCAGCCGGGCCATCCTCTTGTGCAATTTCTGGAGCCTTTTCGAAACGGAATCGAAAACGACGGTCATCCGCTTCGGTCAGAGAGAAGAGAAACGTCGGGGCGTTAGGCGGCGGCGACGGCCACCAGATCCACATCGGCCAGAATCCGGCCGCAGTGCTCGCAAACGATGATTTTCTTCTTGCCAGCGATATCAGCCTGACGCTGCGGCGGCACGGTGTTGAAGCACCCGCCGCACGCATCGCGCCGGACGGTGACCACGGCCAACCCATTGCGCATGTTGCCACGCAGACGGTTGTAGGCGGTCAGCTCGCGGTTCGGGACGTGCTGGGCGGCTTCGTCGCGTTGCGCTACGAGGGTTTTCTCGTCGGCTTCGCTTTCGACCATCAGCGCGTTCAGCTCGCCTTTTTTGTTGTCAAGGTCTTTCTTCCGCTCGCTCAAGCGCTGCTTGGTGCCGGCGATTTCGGTGTTCTTAATATCGATGTGGTACTGCGCTTCGCGGATTTTCTTCTCCGCGATCTGGATTTCCAGCCGTTGCAGCTCCACTTCTTTCGAAATGGCCTCGTACTCGCGGTTGTTGCGGACGTTGGTTTGCTGGTCTTCGTAGCGCTTGATGAGCGTTTCGGCATCTTTGATGGCGGCGCGACGGGCCTGAACGTTCTGGTTCAGCGAGCCGACTTCCTCATCAAATTTCTTTACGCGGGTTTCGTAACCGGCGATTTCGTCTTCCAGATCACGGACTTCTTCCGGCAAATCACCCCGAACGCGCTTGATTTCGTCGAGCTGGGAATCGAGGCGTTGCAGGTTCAGCAGGCTATCCAGTTTGGTGGCTACCGGGGTATCAGGGGCAGCAGGCGTCGGCGCGAGGCTCATACAGGAGGAGAAAATCGAAACGAGAATCTAAACAAAATATCGGACCGGATTGGTCACGATGTCAGTCAACAGAACGGCAAAGGTAGGAAATTCCCGTTGGAGGGCCATTCCTAAAAGCTCGCCCGTGGCAACTTCGCTCTCATAATGCCCCACATCGCAGAGTAAAAGCCGTCCATCGGCCTCAAAATACTCGTGATACTTGAGGTCGCCGGTCACAAAAGCATCGGCACCGGCGCTGATAGCGGGCCGAATCAGGAAAGAACCCGCGCCGCCGCAAATGGCCACGCGCTGAATCGGTCGGCCGTCAGCCGGGGGGGCGGTGTGCTTGATGAGCGGCAGGTGGAGCACCGATTTCAGGTGATGCAGAAACGCATCCGGCGCAAGCGGCTCGGGTAAGGTGCCGACCATTCCGGCGCCGACATCCGGATGCTCGTTTTCGAGCTTCGTGAGGTAATACGCCACTTCCTCATACGGATGCGTCTGCCGCAATGCGGCGAGTATGGCCGCTTGGGCAGGAGCCGGAAAAACTAGCTCCAGCCGCTCCTCAGCCACTTCTTCCAGCGGCCCACTGGCCTCGCCGATGAACGGGCGCGCATCGGCGGATGGGCGGAACTGGCCTGTGCCTTCCGTGCGAAAAGCGCAATCGGAGTAGTGGCCGATTTGCCCGGCCCCGGCCGCGTGGAGCGCTGCCAGCACTTTTTCGCGGCTTGCTGGCGGCACGAACGTGACGAGCTGCCGGAGGGCGCCGTCGGCTTTCGGGGCGAGAATCTTCATGTTCTGAAGTCCCAGACGCCGCGCAAACTCGGCGTTGACGCCGTGCCGAACGTGGTCGAGGTTGGTGTGGGTGGCGTAAATCGCGACGCCCGCCCGGATGGCGGCGAGCAGAATGCGTTCCGGCTCGGTGCGACCGGTGAGGCTTTTAATCGCCCGAAAAATCACCGGATGATGGCAAATGACCACGTTGTGGCCCCGCGCTACGGCTTCGGCCACCACGGCCTCGGTGCAGTCGAGGGCGATGGTGGCGCCGGTGACGGGCTGGGCGGGGTCGCCGCATTGCAGCCCGGCGTTATCGTAGGATTCCTGCCACGCGGGCGGCGCGAAGGCGTCGAGGAAGCGGGTGAGGTCGCGGAGGAGGAGAGTGGGGGAATCGGTTGGCATCGAACTAAAAGAGGCAATCGGTCGGCAACGTTACGCCTACTCGGTCACGGCAAACCGGCGGGCGGCGCGGCGGTTGCCTTGCCGGAGCTGCACGACGTACACGCCCGCCGCCAACGGGGCGGGCGGCTGGAAGGTGACGCGGGCGAGGAGGGTATTTTTCTGAATGGTGGAGCGGTGTAAAAGCCGACCTAAAGCGTCGTAGAGGATGATTTCGCCGGTTCCCAAGTCCCGGGAATCGAGCAGGAGGCCAATGCTGGTACCTGACGATGGATTCGGCAGCACCGTCAGCTCATCGCCGAACTGGTGTGGCGCTGCCGCCGGCGTATATAGGGTCGTGCGCCAGACCTCAGTCGATACATAACCCTGCGCGCTGAGGCCGCCGTTCGCCAGCAGCACATCGCCCCACGCGCCGATGACCGGCGATTGGCGCTCAGCGGGCAGGGGCGGCAGCTCGTGCCAAAAATCGGTGGCGGGATCGTAGGCGAAAATGGTATTGAGCCGGGTAGAATGCTCGGTTACGCCCGCCGCTACCAATAAATGGCCGCGCCAGCCAAAAACCGAGGCCGTGATGTGGCCCATTGGGAGCGGCAACGACGCGCAGGTGCGCCAGGTGTCGGTGGCGGGATCGTAGGCGTGGACGGCAGTTTGGTTGCCGTGGTCTTCGTCGTGCAAATGCTGGCCCCCGACGGCGTAGAGCTTGCCATCTAAAAGGCCGCCGCCCAAATGGTTACGCGGGTTGGGCATCGGCGCACGCGGCTGCCAGCTCGGGTTGGCGGCGTTGAGATCGAGCGCCCAATGGTCGCCTTTGTCTTCAACAAAAAGGCCGCCTTGCCGGATAGTGCCGCCGAAGAAATGGAGCGTGCGCTGGTAGCAGATAATCATTCCGCCACCGCGCGCTGCCGGCAGCGGGACGAACGGATTCCAGCGGTCGCGCCGAACGTCATAATGCCAGACGTGGTCGGTAATCGGGCCGGGGTGATTGCCGATGAAGCCGCCCGCCAGATAAATTACGGAATCGCCGTCGACGGCCGTCCCGGAGTGGGTGATCTGCTCGGGCATATCGCGGAGCGGTGTCCAGCGGTCGGTGGTGGGGTCGTAGACGTCGCACCGGGCGGTCGTCTGCGCGGAGCCATTTATGAAGCCTCCAATGACGAACAGTCGGTTATCAATCACCCCACCCTGCGCCTCATAACGCCCTAAACCGACCCGCGATAACGTTTGCCAGCTCAGCGTATCGGGTAATTGCGCCGCCACTGGAAACGCCGCGAGTAGAAACAAACCGGAGAGTAAGCGTACCATTCGGAAGGAAGCGAGGCTCATTGACAACTAACATTAAAAGTACGCCCTTGACGCGGTACGTACTTTTGCAGCATTCCGTACCATCGAATTTCCGCTTGACCTTCCTGCTGCCCGGTTTTCTGCTGCTCTCGGCGCTGTTGCTGCTCGTGCGCTACGGCTACGGCTGGGCGATGGCCGTGCGCGGACAGCTTTACGCGTGGGGCTGGCTGGCGTCGGAGGCGTTTGGGGTGCCGGTCATCGTGCTGGGGGAATTTGCGGGTGGGAGGGACGGGGAAGTCGCCGCACGCGGCGTATGTGGTGAATCTGCTGCTGAAGGCCGGGTACCGCGTGGCGCTGCTGAGCCGGGGCTACGGCCGCGAGACGCGCGGTTTTCGGGTGGTGCAGGCGTCGGATTCGGCCTCTACCGTCGGCGATGAGCCGCTGGAGCAGGCGCGGCGCTTTGCGGCCCAGCTCGCCGAGGGCCGCCTGACGGTGGCGGTAGCGGAGGACCGCCGGAACGGGATTCGGGCGTTGCTCGCACAAGCGGAGCCACCGCAGGTGCTCGTGCTGGATGATGCGTATCAGCACCGCGCGGTTAGGCCGTCATTGCTGCTGCTGCTGACGGAGTTTCACCGGCCCTTTCCCGCCGACCGCGTGCTGCCGTTCGGCCGGCTGCGTGAATTCGCCGGGGCTGCCCGCCGCGCTGATGCGGTCATCGTAACCAAATGCCCGACCGCTGAAGAGCGGCCCGATTTGGTTCGAGGACTGAATTTGCGGGCGCTGCGCCGCGCTGCCGGGTCAGAAAAACCCGTCTTCTTCACCACCTACACCTACGACCGCTGGCAACCCTTGCAGCTCGACCAACCGCCGCCGCCACTGCCCGCATCGCTCCCAACTTCGCTTCCCAACTCGCCGACCCCGCTCGTCGTTCTGACCGCCATCGATAACCCCGCGCCGCTGCTCGACCACCTCTTGGCTCATTCCTTCTCCATCGCCCAGCATCTGCGCTTCCCCGACCATCACGCCTTCACCGCCACCGAGCTGTTGGCGCTGCGCACGGCCTCCGGCCCGGAAAATCTCCCCATCGTGACCACCGGCAAAGACGCCACTCGTCTGCTCGATTCCGTCGGGCAACCACGTCCGGAAGTCGCGGGGCTGCCCATTTGGTGGGTGCCGGTGCGGGTGCGTGAAGTGCCAGCGGGCGAAACGGTCGCCCCAGCGAACCTGCGCGAGCTGGTCCTCGACCACGTTCGGCGGTTCCGGCCCTCCGCTGGTGTTACGGCGGCTTCCGGCCGGGTGATGGCGCTGCTCGTAGCGGCATTGCTGCTGCTGGCGCGTCCGGCTATTGCGCAGCAAACGCCTACTAATCCGTCAACTCCCACTAATCCCGCTACTGGTCAGCCGGGTCAGCCGGGTCAGCCGGGTCAAACCGCTGATGGCCAGCCGAAAAAGCCCCGTCGGCTCCTCAACGATACGTCGCAGACGCTTTACGGCCCCCGCACCACGCTGCGCTTCACGGAGGCCGATGTTATGGCGGGCCGTAACCGCGGGTTGCCGCTCGATACGGCTTTCCGGGAGATGTGGAACCCGCGTCGGTGGTATCACGACTCGACGTTTCAGCAAGACCTTGGCAACGTCGGGACGGCGGGGCGGTCGGTGATTTGGCCGGTTGGGCAGCCACAATCGGGGATCCGTTGGGGGCGCCGGGCGTTTGATCGGTACGCGTACGACGTCGGGACGATGCCGTATTACAACGTGCGGTCGCCGTATTCGCACGTTTCCTACGTGCAGGGCGGGCTGGGCGAGCAGGTCTTCGAGGTGCGTTACACGCGCAACATTCGCAAGGTTTTCAACTTCGGCGGCGCGTATGAGCGGTTATCGTCGAACAAGCAGTTTTCGCCGACCCAGACGAAGGATAATATGCTCGTTCACGCTGGCGCGACGGTTTGGGCCGCTTACGCCACTCCCGATTCTACGTGGCGCATTATGGCGTCGTACGCCCACTTGGCGCACGAAGTAGTCGAGCAGGGCGGCACCACCCAAGACCTGCCGCGCCTCGATAGCACCGTCCGCTACGCCGACGCCACCGTCAACCTCTCGTTCGCCGACAACCGCGAGTTTCGCAACTCGTGGCACCTGACGCAGCTGCTGCGACTCGCCGGACCGGGTTTGCAGCTCTTCTATACGTTCGACCGCCGCACCCAGGCCAACCGGTTTCAGGACTGGAACAGTGGCGCCGCCGCCGGTACGAAGCTCCCGGAGCTGGTCAACATCTCGCGGGTCATTTACCTCGATTCTACCCGGACCGAAGACCGGGCGCGGTTTCAGCTCAACCAGCACACGGCGGGCGTCCTCGGGACGGCGCGGTTTGGGGCGTATCGGCTCTACGCGAGCCGCCGCGATGCCCGTTACACGCTCTACGATGCCGGAGCCGCCGTGGCGCCCGAAGCCGCTGATGTCGTCAATGGGCTTACGGAGCCGCGCCGCGTGGGCCGTTTGGCGCTCGGCGGACAGGCACAGTTTCAGGTGCGCGATATCGTGGCCGTCACCGCCGACGGCGAGTTTCAGTCTGGCGACAACACGTACTGGCTCCGCGCCACGGCCCGCTACCGCTGGCTGAGCGTGAGCCAGCTCCGGAACGGCTATTCCCCGACCCTCACTGAAAACGCCTTCTACGGCAATCATTTCCGCTGGGAAAACGCCTTCGACAACACCCAGCGCGACGAAACCCGCGCCACCGCCGAGGCTCGCTTCGGGCAGCACCGCGTCTGGCTCGACGGCGCCCTCACGCGGGTTCGGAATCTGGTGTACTACGGCGTCAACGGGCTGCCGACGCAGGAGAAATCGACCCTCACCATCGGCACGGTGCAGGGGCGGTACCGGGGGCAAATCGGCAAGCTGGTGCTTGGTACGCGGGCGGCCGTCACAGCCCGCCCCGGCCGCACGGCGGACGTGATCCGGACGCCCGAAATCATCGGCGATGTGCTGGTGGCGTATCAGGGCTACCTGCTGAAAAAGGCGCTTTTCGGGCAGGTCGGGATTCAGACTTACGTGCAATCGGCGTCGCGGGCGCTGGCTTGGCAGCCCGCCACGCAGCAGTTCTACCTTCAGAATGAGACCCTGCTACCGGCCTACCCGCAAGTCGACGTCTTCTTCGCGGCCGACCTCAAGAACGTGAACGTGTTCCTGAAAATCGCGCACGCCAACTACGGCCTCAACAACAAGAACGGCTATTCGCTCACGCCCGGCTACCCGCAGCTCCGCCGCTCGGTCACGTTCGGGGTGAAATGGATGTTTTTCGATTAGGGAACAGCGCGTATCCTCACCCCCCAGCCCCCTCTCCAAAGGAGAGGGGGAGACTATACGGTTGATTAAGCGCCTGAGCAGAAGCTTAACCACTTTCCCGCTACCGCGAAGGCCGGGAAACCTCAAAGTTTACTTCGGAAGCCATCCCAGCATGAGGTTATGCCCTAAAACTCACTTCTGAGGGCATAACCTTCCTCTGGTATGACCAAAGAAGTCACTTCGGAAGCCTACCCAGCACGAGGTGATGCTTAAAACTCACTTCGGAAGGCATAACCTCCCTCTGGTATGATCAAAGAAGTCACTTCGGAAGGCATAACCTCCCTCTAGGATGCCTCAAAACTCACTTCTGAAGGCATAACCTCCCTCTGGTATGACCAAAGAAGTTACTTCGGAAGCTATCCCAGAGGAGGGTGGTTGCAGGAACTCCCTCCTCGGAATCGTACTGACCATTGCCGAGCATTTTTTGGCTCACTGCTTAAAATCCCCTCTCCTTTGGAGACGGGGTGAGGTGAGGATTCTTCGGAAAGGGAAACCTGATATTGGCCCGCACCGAAGCGGCAGGATTCAAGTCCCCACCGTCAGCCGCCATTTCGTGCCGCCGCCCACCACCGTTTCCAGCTCCAGCGTGCCGCCGAGCAACGCCGCTCGGGCGCGCATGTTGGCCAGACCGTTGCCGCCGCCGCGCGCCGGGGCGGTGGGGTCGAACCCGATGCCGTCGTCTTCGACGGTCAGGGTGAGGTGACGGGTTTCGTAGGTCAGCCCGAGGCGGATGTGGCGGGCCTGCGCATACTTGAGGGCGTTGTTGAGGAGTTCCTTGAAGATGAGAAAGACCTCGCGCCGCACGCGCATCGGCAGTTTCAGGCCGGTTGGCGGCGGTTCGGTGGCGAAGGTGAAGTCGAGTCCGGCGGGTTCGAGCAGGGTGGCGGCGTGGGCGCGGATACGGGCGGTGAGGTCGCGCGGGGCGTCGTGCGCCGGGTTGATGGCCCACACGATATCATCCATCGCGGCGAGCGTCTGACGGGCATTTTCGCCGATTTGCGCCAGCACGGGGGCAGGCGCAGGGTCGTATTCGGCGAGCTGCGAGAGAATCGAAATCGACGAAAGCGTCGAGCCGATATCGTCGTGCAAATCGCGGGCGATGCCGACGCGCAACCGCTCGACCGCCAGCAGCTGCGCCACCCGCAGCCGGTACAGCAGGTACAGGGCGCCCGCCAGCAGCAGCAGCGCCAACGTGCGTGCCCACCACGTATTCCACCACGCCGGCCGGATGGTGAAGCCGTACCGCGCTGGTCGCGCCGACCATAAGCCGTCGTTGTTCGCCGCTTTCACCTCAAACGTATACTTCCCCGGCGAGAGGTTCGTGAACGTGGCTTCCGGGTGCGCTGTGAGGGGTTGCCAATCGGTTTGCAGCCCCAGCAGGCGGTATTGGTACCGCACCTGACCGGGCTGCGACAGGCTCACCCCGACGTACTGAAACGTGAGCTGGTTCTGGTCGTGCCGAAGGGTTTGGCCGTAAATGGGCACCGTGGCGTGCAACCCCACACGCAGGCCGTTGATGAGCATCTGCGGCGCCACCCGGTTCACGGTGGCCCGCGCGCCGTCGTGCATCATCAGCCCCCCGACGGTGCCGAGCCAGAGCCGCCCGGCGGCGTCGGTATGAGCAATATCGATGTTGCACTCGCCGCCGCTAAACCCTTCCGCCCGACTGAACGACCGCAGCTTGCCGGTGCGCAGGTCGTACTGGTCGAGGCCGTGGAGCGTGCCGAGCCAGAGGGCGCCGTCGGTGGCGGGCCGGATGCAGGTGGGCGCTTGATCGATGCCGGGGAGCCGTGGGCCGAGCCGCCGCCCGTCGTAGGGGTACAGGCCGGGCGCCGGGCCGCCGACGCTGCTTTCTAGGCTGAGCCAGAAGTGGCCGGAGGCGCGCGTATCGGGGTACGCGCACACCACGTTGAGGCCCGCCGGAAGGCCGGGTGCGGGGAGAAGCGTGTCGCGCTGGTCGTCGATAAACCCTAATCCTGTGGCGCTGGAGCAAACCCACAGAAGGCCGGTGCGGAAATCCCGACAGATTGAATTGACCGCGTTGGAGCCTTCCGTCCCGGCGGGCGGCCGGTTGATGGAGCGGGCGCGGTTCGTCGCGGGGTCCACCACATACAGCCGCCCATCGTACACCGACCCCGCCCAGATACGCCCCCGGCGGTCTTCGGAAGGGGCGATGACGGATTCTTCGTCGGGCATCGGAATCGATATAAAACGCCGGGTAGCAGTATCCATCCGCCCAAAACCGTCGGGGAAGGAGCACACCCAGAGCGCCCCGCGCGAATCGAGCAGCAGCCCCTGCACCACGTTCGGCGTCCGCCACGCGGCCGGAATAGCCAGCGTTTCAGCCCGACTGCCGGGCCGCCGCCGCAGTCGCGCCAAGTTGCGGGTGGTGCCCAGGTACCACCCGCCCGCCCCATCCGGCGCGAGCGATTTGACATCGGCGCTCGGTAGCTCGTGCGTGGTGGGCGTGTAGGCGGCAAACCGCGCATCAGCGAAGTATTGCACGAGGCCCGAGGTCAGCCCTGCCCATACATTGCCTTCCGGGTCAGCTACCAGCGTATTCGCCAGCTCACCGGCCGCCACGCCTACCGGGGCGTCGAGGTACACGAACCGGTCGTTTTCGAGGCGCGCCAGTCCGCCGGGGGCATTGACCCAAATGGTGCCGCGCCGGTCGGCGCATACGGCCAGCACTTGCCGGTCGGTGAGGCCGTGGGCGGTGGTGTACCAGCGGGCTTGCCACGGCGCGGCGCGGCCGGTGGGGCGCGTCGTGTTCACGACGCCTTTGGAGGTGGCGAACCAGAAATTGCCGTCGCTCACGCGGGTAAACCGCCCGCACGGGACGTGCAGCAAGGCGGGCGGAACCACCTCCGGCCGCGCTTGACCGGTGCGGACATCAATGGCGCCCAAGCCATCGTGCCCCGCCACGAAAACCAGCCCGGCCGGTCCCGGCTCGATATCGCGCAGCATCGACGGTTCGAGGCCCATCGCTTTCGAGGAAATCACCGAAACCGTGGTATCGGTTCGCCCGAGCACGATGCGCGTGACGCCGGTGGGGTCGGGGAGGGTGAGGCACCAGAGAATCGTGCTGCCATTCGGCCCCGGCGTAACGCAGATATGCCGCACTTCCGCTACGTGCAGCGCCCGCGCCTGAAGGCGGCGGATACGGTCGGAGGAGGCGTCGTAATACGAAATCCCGCCCGCCTGATGCCCGAACCAAATCCGGCCATCAGGCCCCGCCACGGCCGTATAAGCGAACGGGTCGGGGAGGCCGTGCCGGTAATCATAGGTGCGAAACTGCTGCCCATCGTACCGAAACACCCCCGACGTAGTAGACCCCCACATCCGCCCGAGCCGGTCGAACGTGACCTGCCCGACGGAGCTTTGCGGCAGCCCGTCGGCCGTGGTAAACAGCCGCTGCGGCCGTGGCTGCGCCTTCACTGGCCCGCCCAACAGCATCAGTAGCAGCGTAAAAAAGGGGAGTAGCGCACCCACCGACCGCGGGAGAGCAAGGCGACGAATAGGCGGCGTAATCTGCTCAGTCGACGGCAGGGACATCGGAGGGGGCTGAAGCGGGGGTATCGGGATACAAAAATGCAGAATTAGCCCAAGTTGCGGATTATTGACCGTAGCGTGATTGCGATTCTGCGTTTTCTGTTAATGCGTTTTCTGTTAAACGGTCAACCAGAAGTTGTCGAGGATTTTGTCATTGCGAGGAGGAGGCTTTGCGACGACGTGGCAATCCTCGTTGCACCGGGAACGCGGCTGAGCTAACGCGCCCATCCTACTAGGATTGCTTCGTCGCAAAGCCTCCTCGCAATGACAAATCCGGGAAAATTTTCGGTCAACCGCTTAATGGATGCCGTTCGGTGACGGCGGGGGCTATCTGCGAGTGGCTCAAGAGGACGCCCGGTTCAGTTGATTTCCGGCGGAGCGAATCGGGTTAATTATCAGCCTTGGAGTGAAGGCGTGTGGTGCTCGTGCCACTTCACCAAACCTTAATGCAGCGGCTTCCGGCCACACTGCTAGGGGGCTGTATCTTTGAGGTACTCTCTGAAATCTCTTGCGCGCCGACGCGCGCACTCATCTCATTACGTTCCTCACTGGTGCGACATTACTTGTTGCTGGCCGGGCTGCTCGTGCAGTCGGTCCGCTTGTGCGCGCAGGCGCCGCAGCGATTTTTCTTCGGAAACCTCCACTCCCATACGGCTTATTCCGACGGCAGTAAAGACAGCGCCACCACCGGCGTGAACACGCCGCGCGAAGCCTATTTCTTCGCGCAAGCCAGTCAGCACTTCGATTTCCTCGGAATATCCGAGCACAACCACACGCAGGCCGGGATGCGCCTCCCGCGCTACGCCAAAGGGTTGCAGCAAGCCGATAGCGCCACCGTAAACGGCGAGTTCGTGGCGCTCTGGGGGATGGAGTGGGGCATCATCGCGGGGGGCGGCCACCTGCTCATTTATGGCTACGATAACCTGATCGGCTGGGAAGCGGGCTCGTACGACGAGTTCATCGCCCAGCGCGACTACCGGGGGCTGTGGCGGAAAATCAACGCCCGTCCCGGCGCCTTCGCCAGCTGCGCTCACCCCGACAACTCCGATTACAACAACCTCCGCACGGGCGCATTCGACGACGCCGCCGATTCGGCGCTCGTCGGGTCCGCCTTCCGCAGCGGCCCCGCCTTCTCGACCGATATCGCCTACTCCGATCCGTCGTCCAGCTCCTACGAAGCCTACTACCGCGCCCTCCTGACGCGCGGTTACCACGTCGGCCCGTTCTACGACCACGATAACCACAACACCACCTTCGGCCGCACCACCGAAGGCCGCCTCGTCGCGCTCGCCGATACCCTCACGAAATCCGCCCTGCTCAGCGCGTTCCGGGAGCGCCACTTCTACGCCTCCGACGACTGGAACACCGAAGTCAGCCTCAACCTCACCGCCGACACGCTGACGTATATCATGGGCTCCATCGTCCAGCATCCGCCCACGCCCACCATCGCCCTGACCATCACCGACGGCGATGCCGAACCCGTCCGATCTATCAGCCTGCTGCGGGGCGTATCGGGCAGCGGGCAGCAGCCGGTTTCCGTCGCGACGGGCGCCGCCGGTAGCTCCGCCGTCCAATACACCGACGCCGCCCTCGCCCCCGGCGACTCGGCCTACTACTACGCCGTCATCATTCAGCAAGACAACGACCGGATCATCACCGCGCCCATCTGGTACCGGCGCGGGCCGTCGCGCATCACCGGTCTCACGTCCGTCGCCGCCCACATAGTTCCCGTCACGATCTGGCCGAACCCCGTCGCGATGGGTGCCGACGCTACCATCGCCGCGCCCACCGGAGCCACCATCTTCGTCCTCGACCCGCTCGGTCGGGTCGTCTGGAACACGGTTTCTACGGAAGTCGGTAGCACTCTCGTGCCGACCCAGACGCTCTCTTCGGGCTTATACATCGTGCAGGTCGTCGTGCCGGGGCAGGGTGTCACTACCCGCCGCTTGGTAGTAGATTAGGAGAGCGGGGACGGTCACCAGCCCCCGCCGCCTCTGCCTGACAGCGCAAAACAACAAAATCCTCGTTTGCGGGTGCGCTAGGTTAGCTGCATTCTGCAAACGAGGATTTTTCAGTCTGGCCCTGCTCAAAGTAAAAAAGAAAAGCCGCTGCTCCACCCAATTTCCTTATAATCAGGAACGTGTAGTAGAGCTGCGGCCTACAGAAGATTCAGGTCGCTTACCGGGCGTCAAGTCAGCGCTAATCGTGGGCAGGTACTGAGGGGTTAATGGCTTGCCATTATCTCAGCATCTACCCGCCCCATGTAATTCAAGCCCGCCTGATTATAGTGGACTCCATCCGTCTTCAAAAAGCCATAGCTGTCGAAGTGTTTGGCGTCTTTCATTTCACAATACACATTCGGGATCGTGCGGGCCAAATGCTCTTGAACGAGCCACATCTGTTCCACTCCGCCCTGTACCCCGACGCTAGGAGTATTCCAGATTCCGGTTTGGTTGATATTTATTTTTACCCCCGGAAATTTATCCTGCATTTCCTTAATAAACTGATTATAAGCCGAATAAACGTCCGGTATGCCGGTCGGGTTAGGGTACCCGTCCGGGTATCCGTTGGCGGCATCGTAACTGCCCGGCACAACCATGCCGTTGGGGAACGGGACTGACTCATTCGGCTTGAGACCCATATTCGCGCCGTCAGACTCTCCGATGGTCATATTGATCCAAGCCAACCGCTCAATTCCGGCCGCTTCGAGCATATAATTCGTTTGGAGATAAAGTAAGTCGCGGTAGGGGCTGCCGGGTTCCCAACCGCCGTTGCCTCTGCTAACGGTAGGTAAGACGAACGAGCCGCTAAGCGCCAAATGAGTTACCAACATCGAAAGACCGGTAAGCTCTTTATAGCGTAAAACGGTAGCCGGAACGTTGGAACCCGTTTGCGACTGAAGCAGCAGCGGCCGATACCGGCTCATGGGGTCCCGCAGAGGTTTGAAGCGACCGCTACCGCCGCTCGTCCCTTGCCGAATAAACTCCCATTCATACGCCGTGCTATCGGGTAAGATCGGCGAGAGCGCCGAATCACCTATTCCCATCGCGTTACTCTGGCCAATAAAAGCGATCGCAACTTGCCGTCTTTTATTGACATACTTCCGCCACTGTGGACCAAATACGACCGCTAACTCATTAGGTGCTTCGTAAGTAGACTCGCATCCGGTGGCGATTAGTGTCAGTGCGACAATGCCGGACCGGATTAAGCGGAAAAAGCGCATTGATAACGGATGAGCGAAGTGGTGAAACGGTAGCGCGTCTCTTAAGGGGTGTGAAGGTAAAGGGTGTTGATTAAACGAACGTTGAAGGCGTTACGGCTCAATAATGATTTGACGCGTCACACAGAGCCGCTGTAAGCAATCGGGGCCGATGCCACTGCCATCAATAGCCAATCGCACGGAGTACGTTCCGGCGCGGCGGAAGGAGCGCGTAATCGTTTTGCCCTGACCCAGCAGCCCGTCGCGGAAGTTCCAGTTGTAGCGGATAGTGCTTGGCAAGCACGGGGGCAATTCGGCCTCCGTCAGCTGAAAAGTGACCGGCTCACCGACCTTGGCTTTTTCGGGAGCGCTAAACCGCAGGGCGGGCTCGTGAGCGGGGGCGGGCGGCGGAATCGTGAAATCGACCACCTGCTCGTTCTCGTGTTGGCGAACTTCGCCCGTCGTGCCGTCCATGACGTCGAGCTGGATGATGTAGCGGCCGGGCTTGGCGTAACAATAGTCAAACGTGACGCCTTCGCGCTCCTGACCATCGCCCATTTTCCACCGAAAAACCATCGGTCCGGCGAGTGAATCGACGGACTTGCGGGCGTCGAGGGTGATGCACGGCTCCGGCGCGCGCGGTGGTGCCTCCGGCAGGGGCGGAGCGGGAGGGCAGTCCTGATTCATTTGTCCGCCGGTATCGGCGGTTTGGGCATACGCCGAGGTGGCGCTGGCCGCGAAGAGAGTCAGAAACAGGCCAGCCGTTAGGAGGCGGTTGGCACGTGAGCGAGGGTGCTCAGTAACGATTGATCCGGTTGAAAACATCTTTCAGGTAAGTCAAGCCAATAGTGAGGGTGCGGTCTGCAATCAGGATACTGTTGTCTTCGATAGCGTCGATTCGAGCGATGTTCACTAGAAACGAGCGGTGGATGCGTAGAAAACGGCTCTCGGGGAAGCGGTTTGAGACCGTCTTGATCGACGTGTACACGATATGCTTCTGCGTATCGGTCACAACGTGGATATAATCGCCGAGGGCTTCGATATAGAGAACATCGTTGAAGAAAAGCTTGATCAGCCGATTCTGCACTTTGATGAAAGTGAAATCGGCGTCCGGCGACGGAATTCCTTCAAAATCGCCATCGGCGTGATCAATATTTTCGAGGCCTAATTGAACAGCTTCGCACAGCTCCCGGGCTTTCTGCGAGGCTTTCAGAAACCGCGCGTAAGTGACGGGCTTGACGAGAAAATCGACGACGTCGTACTCGAAAGCCTCCAGCGCGTACGTCGGATTACTGGTAATCAGCACCACTTGCGGGCGCTTTTGGAGGGAGCGCAGCAAATCGAGTCCGCTCATCAGGGGCATCTCGACGTCGAGGTAAAGAATGTCTATGTCGCTGGCGCGAAGGGCTTTTGCTGCTAGAACGGCGTTCTCACAGGAACCGACGAAGTGGAGAAAAGGGGTGTTAGAAATGCAGTTCTGGACCACCTGAATGGCTAAGGGGTCGTCGTCAACTACGAGGCAGCGTAACTGGTTGGGTAAGTTCATTAGCTCAAATATAGGGCAACGCATCCGTCCTGTCGATTGCAGGAGCTCGGCACCCCGTGCGTGAATCAGCTAGTAGGAGAGAGTGAGCGCAGCTCATTCTGACGGCCTTCCAGCTCAGGAAGAAGCTGGTTGATCCGCTCCAACACGTTTTCAATATGAAGCGGCAGCGCAGCAGCAGTGATCATTTCAGGGTCGGCAACGATCTGACTTTCCAGCGTCGTTACATCAGCGCAGAACTGCGTGAGGCCGAAATACGCGATCTGACCTCGCAGCTTGTGGAGCAGCGCGACTACGGCGCGGCGGTCGGCGGTCCGAGCATTGTCAGTCAATTCCTGCCGTAGCGAGGGCAGCTGATTGAGGAAAGTGTCGATGATCATGACGGCGAAGGTCGGCTGCCCCGGCGCTGCCTCTTCGAGGTATTGCCAGTCGAACACATCGGCGCCGGAAGTGGGCGGTGTGTTGAAGGCGAGGATTGCTGCTTGTTTAGTTTTCGCGGTCGGCTGCGGAAGGCTTTCGGCGGCGGGCTTTGGAAGAGGTTCGGTAGGAGTGGAGGAGACTGCAGGAGCCGTTTCAGACGTTTTGAGGTTCGCTAGCTCGCACAGCAGCTGATAAAGGACGGCCGGGTCGAAAGGCTTATTCAGCGTATCGTTCATCCCGCTGTCGAGGGCCAGCTGACGGTCTTCCATCAGCACGGAAGCCGTGAGGCCGAGCACCGGTGTACGGTTCCGCTTGGGGAGCTGCCGGATCCGCCGGGTGGCCTCGTAGCCGTCCATCTCCGGCATCTGCACGTCCATCAATACAATGTCGAACTCGCGCGCAGTCAGCGTTTCTACCCCAATCCGGCCGTTCTCGGCGACTGTTACGTGGCAATTCCAGCGCTCCAGCGTGCGGCGCGCTACCAGCTGATTCAGCTCATTATCCTCAACCACCAACACGCGCAGCGGCACCACGAATGGCTCCAGCTTAATCGGCTTCGCCGAGCGCAGCGGCGCGTTGGTGGGTGGGTACGGAATGCTGAAGCTGAAGGCGGCACCTTCGCCCTCGCGACTGGTTACGGTGAGGGTGCTGCCGTGCAGCTGCACGAGGTTTCGGGCAATGGTAAGCCCCAATCCGGTTCCGCCGAATTGGCGGGTGGTGGAGGTATTCGCTTGCGAGAAATCCTCGAAAATGCTGGAGAGCTTGTCGGCCGGGATGCCGATTCCGGTGTCGGAGACGGTGAAATGGACTAGCCGTGGGGCATCGGCGGGAGCCGTGGGGTCGGCTTTTTCGGCCGTTACGGTCACGGAAACACTTCCTTTAGCCGTGAACTTCAGGGCGTTCCCGACGAGGTTGAGCAGAATCTGATTGAGCCTGACAGAATCACCGAGAACGCCGGTCGGTACATTTTCGTCGACATCAACCTGAAAATGCAGGCCTTTCTGCATCGCCTGCGGCCGGAACAGGTGCCGAAGCTGATTGAGCAGCGCGGCAAGGTCGAACGGAACGTGTTCGAGCGACAGCTTCCCGGCTTCGATCTTCGACGAGTCGAGAATGTCATTGATGATGACCATCAGGTTCCCCGCAGAGGCGCCGATGGCTTCGATATAATCGGCCTGTTCAGGTACCGGGCTGGTTTGGCGGAGCAGATTCGTCAGACCGACGATCGCGTTCATCGGCGTGCGAATCTCGTGGCTCATATTGGCCAAAAAGCGCGCTTTCGCCAATCGCGAAGCATCAGCTTGCTCTTTGGCTGAAACCAGCTCGATGTTGATCTGCTCGGTATGCTCCTTCGCGAGGCGCAATTCTCGGGTTCGTTCGATGACGAGGCGTTCGAGGGCTTGTCGTTTCTGTTCGAGGCTGGCCAACCGCCACTGTAGCCACAGCCGCGCCAACGCGACGACGCCCGCCAGTACCACCGCGGCAAACCACCACGTCTTCCAGAACGGCGTTGCCACCGTCCAGCTCACCCGCGCCGGCTCCGACCAACGTCCGGTGTTGCCGAGGCGGGCTTCTACTTCAAACGTGTAGGAGCCTTCCTGTAAGCGGCGGTAAATGGATTCGGTGGAAGCAGTCGGCGGGCTCCATTCGTTGGAGGAAAGGGAGCCGAGCAGGCGGTACCGGTATTGCAAGCGGCTGGCCTCGGCTAACGCGATCCCGCGGAAGCTGAGCGCCACTTTGTACGTGCCGTAGGGCAGCGCCGCCAGACTGGTAGCGGTAACGGTCTGATCCTGAAGCTGAATGTCGGTAATAACGGCCGCCGGCACATACGCCCCTTCCACGACGGGAGCGCCCAGCCGGATGAGGCCTTGCAGGGTGCCGAACCACCGCACCATCCCGGTGCCATCGATGACGGAGGCGCCTGGGTTGAACAGGCGCAGCAGATCGGCGTTGCCGCCGCGGTCGAGGCGGTGGAAGGCGTGTTGGCGCGGCTCGAAAAGCGTCAGCCCCGTCTGATGACCAATGGCCAGCTCGCCGTCCGGTAACGGGAGGAGCGAGTAAGCGTAATCCGACGCGAGACCGGGCGCGTTGGCTACGGTGTAGTGCTGGAAGGTATCGTCGTGATAAACGAACAGGCCAGTGCCACCGGTTGCGAGCCAAACGTCGCCATTCGTCGTTTCCGCAAGCGCGTTGACATCGACGCCGCCCGTGGTGAGCTGCACAACCCGGAAACGGCCGCCCGGCTCGCGCAGCGCCAACCCGGTGCCGTGCGTTGCGAACCAGACATTGCCGCGGTGATCGACCAAGAGGTCAAAAATGGCGTTGTGCAGGAGGCCGTTCGTGGTGGTGTAATGCTGAACAACGCCCCCGGACGGTGAAAGCCAGTATGCGCCATCGGCGCTCGTGCCTACCCATATCCGCCCGGTGGGTTCCGCCGCGAGGGCGGTGATGGTGGTCGGGTTGCCGGGCAGGGCAATATAATGGTACGCACTATCGACAATGGCGCGGTGCCACAGTCCACGGCCCTCGGTGCCCACCCACGTACCGCTGACGGGGTGATGCAGGACGCGCCGAATCGACAACCCGCGCGGCAGCCCCGCGACCGGTTGCGCCACCAACCCGGCCAGCGGCTCCGGATTGGCTTGCAAAAGCCCGTGCGTGGTGCCGACGAGCAGCCCGCCGCTCCGTCGCGCCAGTGCCGTAACCGATGGATTCGGACCGAGAAGCTGGTTATCGAACAGCATCAGATGCCGGTCGGTGAAGTAGCGCAGGCCGTCGCCGTTGGTGCCGAGCCAGAGGGCGCCTTCGGCGTCTTCCAGAATCATCCGAAGAGGGAAGGGACCGAGCTGACGCGAAAGCGGGTAGGCGGTGAGCAGCGTACGTTTCGTGCCCAGCTCGATGCTCAGGACGAGGCCGTCGGTTCCGGCGATCCATAGGGTGCGCCGCTTGCTCAGATACGCCGCCGCAATGCCGCCGCGGGCTAGCTGCGCCACGGCCGCGTCTGATAGCAAGGCGCGTTCCGTGCGTAAGCCGCTGGCGTTTACCGGAATACGGTAAGCGGCGCCCTGTGCGGTGCAGACGATGAGCTGATGCCCGACGGTATCGGGCAGGAGCACATTCGCCACATCATTATAGAGCAGCTGACCACCGTGCAGCCGGAGCGGCTGTTCTGGGGCCGAGACCGTCAGCTCGGTGAGGCCGCCGGTTACGAACGAGACGAACAAGTGATCGTCCAGCTCGGTCATCGTGCGGAGGGCGCGCGTCTCGCCCGCCGGAAGGGGGAAAAACTGCGGGCGGTCGGGCGTCAGGTCGGGGAGGAAGAGTAGGCCGCTGCGCTGGGAAGCCACCCAAACGCCTTCCCGTGCCTGGGCCATCGCCACGATCTGCGTCGAGAACCCTTCGGGAAGGGCTACGCGCCGAAACGGGCCACCGGTTTCGGGCAGACACGACAGGCCGCCCTGATAATGCCCGACCCATAACCGACCGCTCTGGTCTTCCAGAAGGCTCGTTACGAAGTTCTCGGTGAGGCCTTCGGCGGAGGTGAAACGTGTGAAAACGGTGCCGTCGTAACGGTAAAGGCCGTCACCGGTGCCGACCCAGAGCAAGCCACGATGGTCTTGCAGGGAGGCGTATATGAACCCTTGCGGCGAGCCGGGCTGGGAAGCGAAGTTGGCTAGCCTGAACTGCTGCGCCTGCCCCGAAAAGCACCACAACGACAAGAACCCCAGCAGCAGATACTGCGCGAGGTGCCGGGTAAAACGAAAAGGGGCAGAAGAGGCAGACAAAAAAGGAGAGCAAAGGTTGAAAGATCAGCAGCTCGGCGGGGAAGGATAAGTAGTACGGAAGGGCACCGCCTGATGGCTAGGTAAATGACCGGAAAAAGTTACTTGAAGCGGATATCGACGGTGTAGCGGTACTTGGGCTTGCCGCCGAGCGGGATGGCGAAGAAGGGGAGCGCTTTGTCGTATTGGTCAGTGACGTAAAACACGACATCGTTCGGGTAAGCGCCTTTCTTGATGTAGGTCAGGTCCATTGACAGGCCCTTCTCGCGGGGGTCGATGACGTGTTGGGAGGACGCCCATTTGCCGTCGCCGGATAGCTCGGCGGGTTGGCCGTTCCGCGCTATCGAGTAGAGGCGCAGGCGACCGTCGGCGTCACCGTCGAAATTCGATTGCTTGATGCTCACCACGTTCTTGTCGATGAACGGGTAGAGGTGAATCTGGGCGTTGGGCGTGGACGGGAGCCGGAACGAGTACTCGTAAGTAAAGCCGTTGCCGCCTTCCACGGGAATATTATCGGTGGGCGAGGAGCTGAGGAAGAACGAGTAGAGATTACCGTCGTCGCCGCTTTTTCCTTCGACAATCACCTTAAAGACGAAGCCGCCGAAATCAGCCACATACTCGCCCTGATTAGGGTCGAAGGGGCCGAAGGTTACCCATTTCTTGTCGAGAGGGTCGGTGCCGGTGACGGGCTTATAGACCTTTTGCTCCAGCAGGTTGCCGGCGCGGAAATCGCCTTTGGGGTCGGTCGCGCGGGCATCGCCGGAGGAGTGCGCGCCTTGGCCGCCGTACACGCTGAACTGGGTGGAGGTATCCCAGGCGCCTTTTTTCTCATCAAGGGCACCGCCAGTGCCGGGGTCGTAAACGCGGACGTAAACGGCGCCTTTCGTGCTCTTCGGAATCAGAAAAAACTGGGTCGAGGTGTGGTCGTCATCGCCCCAGGCGGGGTCGCCTTTGGCGCCGAAAGTGACCAGATACGGAATGTTCTCGCCGGGATTGGGCACGGCCTGCGCGTGCACGTTGGTTACTGAGGTCAGCGTGCTGCTGGCCATCAGAAAGAGAGTAGTAGCAAGAATGCGGTTGTACACAGAGATTTCGAAGTGTTTAAAGGTAGAGGCCGACTTTGGGTCTGCGAGTGAAGTTTTCGATGAACATGGGTTTTCTCAGGGTGAACAGCGTTTTTTTCGGGTTGAACGGAACGCCCCAAGTCTGCTGCGGCGAATATACGGGCATCATAACCTTAGACTTTCGGCCACAGCTTTGGGGCGCTGCGCTACGGGCGGTTCCAGCGATGACTTTATGCCAGAATGAGCCGGAGCAGGACGAAGAAAACGGCCTGAATCAGGAAGTAAAACTGGGCGAGCGAGGCGCGGGCGCGCAATCCGAGGCCGACATACGTCAGCCCCAATCCGAAGGCGATACCGAACCACGCTATGTAATTCTGTAACGGAATCCGCGGCCAGGTGTGCCACGACCAGTAATCGAGAGCAACGGCCACCGGCTCCATCACCCAATCGAAAAGGGTCAGCAGGAAGGCTGCCGTGAGCGGCACGAGCCAAAGCCGCGCCGAGCGCGAGAGGCGGGGCGTCAGGCGAGCGTCGGCCCAAGCTAGGGCGCCGAGGAGGAGCGTGGTCCAGTTGAGGCCGATGAGGAGCGGGACGCCCGCGAGCTGGCCGCGCAGTGTCGGGCCGTAATGGTACGCGCCGAACAGGCGCCCCGTCGCGACGCCCACCATCTCAAGGATGACCGTGACGAGCCACGCGCCCGCACACCACCACCGCAGACGGCGCGCACGGTCTTGGTCGAAGGCCTGTAACAGGACGGCGCCGTTGGTCAGAATCAGCAGAGGAGTAGTGGCCGCTAAAGACCAATCGTGCAGCAGCGGCCACACGTGCGCCAACACGCCGCCGCCAAACACCACCGCCATCACCCACCGAACGGTGCGCCAAACGCGCGGCGGCACGAGCAAAGGGTGGGCGCTGGGCGCAGCGGCAGGATCAATGGAATCAGCAGAATCAGCAGAAGAAGCGGACCGGACAGGCATCGACGGTGAAGTGGGACGGGGAATAAACAGACATCAGGCGCTGGCCCGCAGCGGGGGCATTCCGCGGCGTACCTGTCCGCCGAGGGCGCGCAGAAACGGTGCTAATGGCACCGAGTTCATCACGGCGACTTCTTCGGCGAAGGTGGTTTCTTCGTCGAGAAAGCGGAGGATGCGGGTGATGGGGTTGCGTGCAAACAGACGGCAGAAAACTTCCTCAGCCCGCTCGCCTTCTTCGGCGAGGACGGCGAGCATCATGGCGTCGTAAAGGCGGAAGCGGCGCTCGGTGGGGCGCTCGGTGAGCCACGGGGTGCCAGTGGCGGCGAGTTTTTCCACGATTCCGGCGGTCTGCTGCTGAATCCGACGGAAGGTGAAGCCGGTGCTCGGCTTTGAGGCGCCCCCGGCGGACCCAATCCGGACGATGGATTGCCCGGCGCGCATCGGCAGGGGATGGTCGGTCATGGGGATGACGCCGTTTTCGGTGAAGATGATGCGGTAATCGGCGGCTGTTAGCTGGAGATGGTCGCGGAGGTAGGCGTGGAGGGCGGATTCGTACTCCGCTGGGGTCAGCAGGGCTTTCGAGAAGAGCGTGAACTCGACTAATGCGCGGCGCGGGCTGCTTGGGAGCACGTACACGAAGCGCATCTGCTGATGCTGCGGGGTACGGAAATCGAAGAGGGAGGCGACATCGGGCTGGAAGACGTCGCGGTCAGTCTCAATCTCCCACCCGACGAAGTGCTGTGCCAGATAAAAATGCCGCTCCGGCTGCTGCACCACATCCTGCGTGTACCGAAACCGACTGTCATACACCCACCGCCCGCGCCACGTGCGGCCATCGGTGGTATGGGCGGTGGCGTGGGTGGGCGCATCTGTTACGTGCGTAACGGCGGCCTGCACCCACTGCACGTGCGGCAGCGCGGCGAGGTGGCGGCGCATGGCATCGTAGAAATCGGCGCCCCGGATGGTGCGGTAACAGTAGGGCGCGAGCGGCAGCACCTGCCGCCCCCAAACGGTGGAATGCACGTCGGCGGTGGCCCACTCGGCGCTCACGAGGTCGGGGAAGAGGCCGGGGCGGTCGGTGCGCTCCCAGAACGACCACGTGCGGTCGTTGAGCTGCTTGGAGTCGGGGTCGAGGAGAATGATGGACTGACCCGCCGTGGCCGCCTGCCGCGTGAGGTGCCACGCCAGCGACAGCCCCGCCCCCCCAGCCCCGACGATGACGTGGTCGGCGCGGGATTCGGTCAGGGCGGCGGAATCGGGCATATCAGAAGCGGCGGTGGGCAGCACGGCGGAAGGCACGGGTTCAGGAGGGACGGCGGGGCAGAATCGGAAGAATCCGACGAATCGAAACCATTCAGCCCGAATAATGTCACGAAGAAACCGCCGCCGCCCGCAACCGGCGGCCAGTTTGCGCCGCTATGCGTAACCTCGCCCCTCAAATTTGCGCCAATGCCCACTTACGGTCTCTACCCTTGGACCCCCGATTACGGTTATCGCTACGTTCATCCGGCCTCGCGGCTGCTGTTCGAGGACGTCGAGCCGATTAACAAAGTTTTCGAGCGCCTCGGCGACGCCCCGCCCGACCGCGACGGCGAATGGCTCCTGCTCCGTTACGACGACGCGACGTTCAAAGTCCGCCCCGACCTCTTCTCCGAGCTGGGCGGCCGGGCGCGCCACCTGCCGTTCGGGTTCGGCGAAACCGTCCGCGAGCGCCTCGGCGAGGCCGGGCAGCCGCCGCGCCGGGGCACCATCGCGGGCATCTTCTGGAACCCCACCACCGACCGCCCCCGCTACACTCTCTGGCTCGGCAAGCGCCGCAACGACCGCGTGTACGACCCCGATGAGCTGGTTGCAGAGTACTAGTGCCCCGGTTCGGCCCACGTTATCATTCCGTTAAATAGGGCCATCGGGCTTGCCCGACCCTACCCCAAGCCGCCACCTTTGCAGGGCATAAGAACAGGTTTTTGAACCACCAAAAGAGGTCGCGCGCTGCGCGGCCTTTTTTTATGCTCAAGCCTCAGCCTAACGAGCGTATCCTTGCGCCGCGCTCCGTATTCAGGAGGCATTGCATCCCCCCGTTCCTGATTCTTCATTCCCATGCTTATGCGTTCGCATTACCTCTTTCTGGGCGCTTCACTTTTGCTGAGTATCCTGCTGATAAGCTGCCAGCGCGCCAACGGCGGTGGCGGACAAGCAGCGGGTGCGCCGCCCAAAGCGGCGGCTCCGGCGCGGGTGCTGCGGTTTGGGGCGGGCGGCGGGTTTGCGGGGACCATCACCGCCTACTCGCTGACATCCGACGGCATGCTCGACCGCCGCTCGGGGCGGGCGGGTGATACGACGGCGCCCGCAACGCGCCTCGCGGCGCCGCCAGCGGGGCAGGTGGCGCGCTGCTTTCAGCTCCTCGATGCGTTTCCAGCTGATTCGCTCACGTTCCGGCAGCCCGGCAACTTCTATTACTTCGTGGAGGGCGAGACGGCGGCCGGGCGCGCCGTGGCCGTTACGTGGAGTGGCTCTGGGGCGGCGGCTCCGCACTGAGCCGGAGCATCGAACAGCAGCATGTCGGCAGCACCGAGATAACGGTCGGCATTGACCAGCGTTTCGCGGGTTTTGATGCCGAGGGCTTTCCATATCTCGATGCCGGACGCTTCCTTCACTGCGCGCAA
>JANNMJ010000054.1:0-52501 GCA_031397815.1 Hymenobacteraceae bacterium | reverse complement strand
AACCGGCCGCTGCCAGCTCACCGGCCTCCCCTACTTCCTGAGCCTCGGGAATGGGTGGCACGTGCTTGCCAGCGGCGTCCTCGAAGACGAACAGCGCAGGGTCGAGCACGAGCCGAATGCCGTGCGCCTGCCGCTCCTGCTCCTTTACTACTCCCATCGACAGCAGGTCTTTCAGGTAGGTATCCACCGTGCGGGCACTCCGATCTATGTTGGTGCCGATGCTGCCCTTCTTGGTCGTCAGCGGGAACCACACGATGCGACGGCCGCTGAAGCGGTCAGGGTGATTCGCATGCGCTTGATACATCAGATCACGCGCCGTGACGCGCAACATCGCACGGCGGGTGCCGATCACCCGCTTCACCCGTCCGGCCGCGATCTGGCTCTCATTATGGCCATCGTAGTCGAACTCGTCGAATCGGTCCTTATGGGCGCGCCACGTGGCCGCCCAGTTCAAGCGGATAGTCGAGCGCTTGGTAGCACCGGCTGCGGGGTGCGCACGGTTGCGCTTCTTCCGGGGTGATTTAGACTTTGCCATGTATAGGTTGAGCGGTCAGAGTCTTACAGTGAAGATTTGTGGGCAGACTTGCGAGACGGCTTTGCCACCACCGGCCGGGCCAGCTGGAGCCCATAAGCCGTCAGCGCTCGATTGAGCATCTTCAGCGCCTGGGGGCGTAGCGACCCGATCTGCTGGGCCAACGGCGGTAGCTTCGGCAGCCAGCCGCAGCGGCGGTTGCGGGGCGGCTTGGGGGCTTCCTTCTTGGAGCGGCCACGCACGACCAATTGGAGCTTGTAAGCTGCCAGCGAGCGATTGAGCCCCGTTACAGCGGCCCCTTTTAGTCGCACGAGCTGATGCGAGATGGGGAGCTCTTCGTAGCGGTACTCCAGCCCGGCGCGCAGCTCCAAAAAGGCGCGCGCGTTGTCCGAGAGAGTGGTTTTGCGAGCTACCTTTTCGAGATCCGCTTTCCTGATCGAAGGATTGATTTTGTGGCGCGACTTCACCGGGCGTGAGCTGGGTGCAGGCTTGGCCGCGACCACTGCTAACACCGGCTCGACGGGTAGCTTATCGAGCGCCCGGTCGGGCAAGTGTGCCCCCTGCACTTCGTGCGCCTCCCGGAGCTTCCACTGAATCTCCCGGCCCTTGAACAACACGGTGCCTTGGGTAATGCCGGTACCGCGCATCCGCTGACGGTTGGCTGCTGTGGCCACCAACCCGTAGCTGGACAGGCCGATGTGGTCGGAGAACAGCACGTATTCAGCAAAATGGGCTTGTGGGGGGTACTGATCGCTCATTTCTTGGCGCCTTCCCCACCGTGGCTATTAGCCGTTCGAAACCCTTCTAACAGGTGCAGTAACGTGCTCATCAGGCGGGGGAATGGCGAACGTGAGCTAGTCTTTGGAAATCTTGACCCCGCTGTCCGCGCACCCGATATTGAGGCAGCAATCGGTGAGGAACGACAAAGCCGATTCGGCAAAAGCCAACTCATCCTTGTTGGTGTCTTCAGCGCTTTTCATCGCCTTCACCAGCTCCGAAAGCGCCACGTGGGCGGGAGTCAGGTGGCGCATTATGGCTTTGTACTCCATCTGGGAAACGGTAGGAATAGGTGGGGCGTAGGGATAGGCGAAGGGCAGCGGCAGCACCGAGTATTTCCAATTGCGGCCGTAGCGGCGGTTGGCGAGGTGCGACGGGCGGTCGTAGTTGAGGTGGCAGCGTTGGCAGAGAGCTGCCAGATTGGAGAAGCGGTTGTGGTTGCGGTTGCGGTCGAGGTGAGCCACCGAGAGCACCACCTTAGACCGAGTGACCGGGTGGGGGTCGCCGCAAGCGGCTCCACACCACTCGCAGCGGTTTCCCGCGCGTCGCAGCCGAATCAGCCGCGAAATCAGCCGCCACTTGGGGTGATAATTGGCATAGTCGAGAGGCATCGGACGGGTGAGAGGAATCCGAACCGCGCAAGATTCGGAGGTCGTGGAAGGGCGTTGAGTGCCTGTGACGAGTTGAGACGAGCTGGCCGAAAATTTCCCTTCGACTAGTCGCGGGCGCGGCCGTCCGGGTCGATTTTCAGGCATTCCGGGCACACCCAGCCCGCCGTGCCTACCACACACCAACCGGCCGTTCGTGCAGTAGAAGAGGATTCCTGAAAGCTGTCCGCGAGAATCTTGAGGCGGCTATTACAGCGTCCGCACGACACCCGAAAGGCCCGAGTACGAGGAGTAGTCATTAGCTGGCAGTCCTAGTAGTTCTCAGCACATTCTTCAGCAGGGCGTGTAGCGCTTCCAGTGCCCGGCTAATTTTCCGCTCGGCTTTCACCAAGCCGGGGTGCTTGACATCGCCGTACACTTCATAGCGATCTAGACCGGTGTGGGCACTCCACAGTAAGAGCTTGATATCAGTAACATCATCGTAGCGGTCGCGTAGGCGGTCCCAAGCGGGCTTAGTGGGATTCACTTCTTGGTCCCATTCCTCCAGCAGATCGGCGACCTCACTGGCAGTACCATACATTTCGATGGTCCACGTTGGCACCGTATCATCGTCGTCAGGAGCGACGAAAACCGGTGAGCTGGCTGATACGCCGCTCTCGGCACCGTAGCTCTTATCGACGGACTCGTTCGCTAGGCGGTGAAGCGTGAGGGCTTTCAGCTCGTCCTTACAGGTGATGGTGAGGTGAATCATTACTTGGAATCCGTTGAGGCTTTCTGCTGATCCATCACCTTCAAATCCTGGATTAAGCGCCCCATACCCTCTTCGGGGTACGTGATGAAGTGCAGGCAGCGAGCTATGAAATCCATCGCTTCCCACAGGCTTGGGAAACAGTAGTCGCCGCATGCTTCTGACGGGTGGACAAAAGCCGCAGGGTCGAACGGGCGCGCGTTCTTGGGGCCGCTATTGGCCTCCCGAACGAGCCGATCTAACTCATCTTCGTCGGTGTTCTCCATCACGGTCGCCAGCGACCGGTTCATCTCATCCATAATCGGCTGGATGACCGTGCGAAAGTCCTCGGGGGAACCGGGCTTCGTCTTGTAGTCAATGGTCACGATGTAGCCGGTCCGGGAAGGCCGCAGCGAGAGATGGTGGCGCAGTTCGCCATCCTTGGTCATCAGGTTTGGGGCGGGGACTTGTTTCATTGGGCGTAAAATGATTCGGTGGTTGGGCGGGGGGTAAAGCGGGGCAGTTCAGCTAAGTGGGCGGCGCTTTTCACCGCTGTCCACATCGCGATTTGGCTGGGCTTGTGCAGCGTGTGGGTTGGGAGCACGACCACAAAGGCAGCCCATTGATCGTCGTGCTCTACTTCGAACTCGTAGTATTCTCCCGGTTCGTGAGGCAGTCCGGTGGTCGGCAGGTAGCCTAGTGCCTGTAACTCCAGCGGCGTAGCGCGATAGAGGCGTTCCATCAAGTCAGGCAGATGGGTTGGACGTAGCCCGCCAGCAGCTCGCGCAGGTGCTCCAGACTGAGCACTTTGAAAGGGCCGCTGCCAGCGGGCACGTTGGTGATCTGGGTGCCGCGCGGGAACAGCGTCAGTATCGGCCCTTGGGGCTCGGAACGCCATTTGTCGGCGTCGAGCACGTAATACATTTCCAGATAGCGCACCTTAGTGGCGCCACATAGCCAAGAATATAGTCCGCAGGATTTCAGCTCTTCATCAGAGAACAGGTAACTCTTCGCGTAGTAGCGACCGAGGTCGAGGTCGGTCGTTGGTACCTGATAAGGCGCTAGAGCAGCCATAACTATTGAAGGGGTTGGTTGACAGCGATAGCCCGGCGTACAGCGGCAATAGCCGCATCGACGATGCGGCTCTTCTCACTGGGTCTGGCACTCCATGAATTGAGTAGTTGGCTAATGGCGCGCACGACTTCGGAAGCCGCGCCGTCGCGGCACACAGCAGCCCGCACGACATCTTCGTAGCCGTAAGCCTTCTTCTCGTCGCGTATCGAGCCGATGATGTAATGGGCCACTGCTTCCGAGCCAAGCAGACTCTTGATCTCGTGAGTAATGGGGTCAGCAGGCAGTCGCAAAACCGCGTCAGCCTGATTCGGCATCCCAATAGCCCGCAGCCACGCAGGCAGTACTTCCCGAACGCCAAAATCGACCAGCACCCGAAGGCGGGCCGATTCAAGGTGTGGTTTGGCCGTCCCGATTAATTCTGCCGCAAGCGGCAGAAGCCGCTGACGATCAGCAGGCAGTATTTCATCATTGAGCGACCGGCCGAATGCAGCGAGCACGGGTGATACGCAGATTGGCGTATCGGTCCACGCTTCCCCAGCAATCCATGCAGTTGCTTCCAGTAAACACCCGCCCGCGTTAATGTCGCGGCGGCGGCTTGCCCCGTGAGCCAGCCGAAACCCTTCGGGTAGCAGGCGCTGCTCCTTATACATGGGGCGTACCGGCTTGCGGCGCAGCATTGGCCGCGCGCAGTTGAGCAATCTGGTCGAGCAGGTCAGCAGGCAGCACGATCTCGATCACGAGCCCTTCCCGGTCGCTATTGCGGTAGTAGTCGGTGCCGATCACAGCATCTAGCTTCACAGAGCCGTCTCGCTGAATCAAAACAGCGTGACGCAACTCCGAACCGGCGTCACTGTATTCAAAAACACCTTCAATGCGCGCGTAGTCGGCGCCTTGCTGGGGAATGAAGTTGAGTTTCATCGGATAACTAGCGGTTGGCGGACAGTGAACGGGTAGCAATCCAGACCACCGTGGTTGCGACCGCCGTGCGGCGCATCAGGCGGTTGAGGGTGGCGGCAGCACTGGAGGCGGCGCGCAATTCGGAGAGGGTACCCAGAAAGCCAGTCAGGCGAATCGGAGCAGGAGACGGTTTAAGCATAGTGCTTTACTGTTGATGTTTTCATAACATTGGCAAAGGTAGCGCCAAAGATTACAAAACACGCCAAAGCATCGCAAAAGGTACTAAGTCATCTCAGATTGGCATCTTTCAACGCTTGCACTAGGCTGTCGTTTGTTTGCTGTTCAGCCCTATCCATCTGTTCAATGGCTAACTCTAGGGCAACTAAGATGTCAGGGCGGCTAGTCTTTCCATTGACAGCATTTCTTATTTCCCATGGAGTCTTATTGGGCAAAATCGTCTGTACAGCCCTCATATAAGGACGCTTTCGCAGTTTTTCACGCAATACGTCCAGTGGTTTGGGTGTCAATCCGTGAGGTCTCAAGGCGACTGTGCTCATCGGTTTTTGCTTTTTGGTTAGGTGTTTGTAACTTTTGGCATTGCTTGGCATCGTTTGGCAATGCGCTGTTTCAAACACCGTTATACGCCAAAGATACCAAAACAAGTCAAATGAAGTCAAAAAAATGGCAAACACCTTAGGGAGCACAATCTCCTACTACCGAGAAAAGCTTGGTTTAAGCCAAGAACAGCTTGCCGCAAAATCAGAGATTAGTCGAGGGAGGCTTTCTCTAATTGAGATGGACAAAGCGACGCCGCGCCTCTCAACACTGTTGAGGATTGCCTCTGCGCTGGATGTGCCAGAGGAGAATCTGACCAAATACATCGAGGGCGATGTGGTTCGTCCGTCACCACCTCAGTCCGGCGCCACCACAATTGCTGAGGCCGAGAACATTTTGCTCCGGCAGATCAACGCCGACCTCCGCTCCGATAAGGAGGAGCAGCGACGACGAATAGCCTACTTGGAGGAAGAACTCCGAAAGTCCGGGGGTAACCTAGAACAGCCAGGCCCAGAAGCAAACCCTAAGCGGCCCACTTCGCCACCGCAGTTGCGGCCGAAAAATGGGCCGAAATCCGTAGCTTCGGTGCCCTGCTAGGTTACCCCTCCCCCAGCCAAGGTCCGGGGGCGCTGAGAATGAATAAGATACAAGTGGGGTAGTTTATTCCCTACGGACTACTTTTAACACCCAAAACCCCCTGCAAATCAAGCATTTGCAGGGGTTTTTGCTTTTTTGGTACAACACAGGTACAACAGGCTACCCCGCCACTGTCGGAATACCCGCCGCCGCGAGCCGCGCCCGGACGGCTTCCTGATACGCCGGGTCGATGGCGACGCGGCGCCCCGACGTGAGCAGAATGCTGGTGAGGCTCGCCGAGGCTACTTCGTGCAGGTTGACGAGCGTCGTGGGGCTGACGGGAAAGAACGAGCGGTGGTCGGGGAGCTGCGGCATCAGAAGAAGAGGAAAGGGACGCGGGTAAAGGTAGGCGCCGGGGAAACGCAAAACCGCCCCGCCCGGTAGCACGGGCGGGGCGGCGGCGGTTTTTGGTGGGTGGTCGCTCACCCCAAAGAACGTGTGCAAAGATTCCCCTCAATTGCGTGGGCGTAACCGGCGCGGGCGGGGAAGGGTTCGGGCTAGGGTAGCGCCTTTCTGAGCGCCTCGATCAACGCGCTGGCGTCAGGCGGTGGCGGCGCGGACAGAAACGCAACGGCCCGTTCTGTCTGCGCACTGTTGTCGCCGCCGAGCGCATCATCCACTGCTTTTTTCAGTCGCTTAGTGGCCACGGCCATCGGGGAAGAGTCGTCACGAACGAGTCGCTCGATCAGTTTGGTGCGTTCAGCCGACGGCATCTCTTTCAGTTGCTTCACCACGTCGGGCGCGAGGCGTAGCGTAATGAGTTGCTTGGCGCCGGTTTCGGGGGCGGGGCGTCCGGCTCCCTTGCGGGCGCCACCACGGCCGGGTTTTGTTGGGCTAGTCATTGAGTTCAAACACATAAAGACCTTCGCTCACCTCGTGGAAAGCAACCACTTCGCCCGCCATAAATTGGCCGTCGCCCGCTTCATCCGTCCAAGCCAAGCCGCCGCGCTGATTCAGCACTTCCGTTGCTTCGATCATTGCCTCTTCCAGCGTTTCAGCATCCAATGCCCACGCGCCCAACCCTTCGTAATGCACCTCCACGAAACCTTCGTGATAAGGGTGAAAGCGTACTTCGGGGGCGGCGCCGAGATCGTCACAGTTTTTCTCCCAGTAGGCGGCGAACGCCTCAGCCGACGAGAAAGACGTTCCGGCGATTTCGCCGTTGCCGAAGCCGCCCGCGAATGATGACCAGTTGCGGGTAAGGTCTTCTTGTGGGTGGTTGGTTTGACGAACGACGAAGCGGGACATTGCAGTAGCGGCGGTGGGCGTTGTTGTTATTCCCTTCCGACCTGACAAATATACGGCGCCTTTTCTGATTGTGTACACATTTTCTAAGAAAGCGCGTAATTATTTTTCATACATTCTCCAACTCGCCCGAATCACCCTTTTTGCCCAACAAAAAGCCCCGACCCAACGGGCCGGGGCTTTCCCCTTCTCATCACATTCCGATCACTATTCCATCTCCACCCGCATCCGGTGCGGCGCGGGGTTGTTGCC
Source organism: Hymenobacteraceae bacterium (assembly GCA_031397815.1). Taxonomy (GTDB): domain Bacteria; phylum Bacteroidota; class Bacteroidia; order Cytophagales; family Hymenobacteraceae; genus JANNMJ01. Next base: position 45,198 of record JANNMJ010000054.1, on the reverse strand, counting down.
GCCGAAAAACAAGCCGAGGCGCAGGCCGAAACGGGCGCGCTCCATTCTTCGCTGGCCCGCGTGGCGTCCATTTACCCGCACCTCTGCGCAGCCGTATAGCTGAGTAACCCCAACGTCCACGGGTTCACCAATGCGAGCCGACGCGGCCCATTCTATCTGCCGTTCGCCGTTGGTGTAGAAATACGCCGTTAGGTCAATTCGGTCGGTAGCGGGGTTGTAGGCCCAGCCTACGCGTGCGCTGTTGCCGTGCGGCCCACCGCCGAAGCTCAACCCACCGAGCTTGTTGGCGTCGGCTTGGTCGGCAGGGGGCAGCGTGTAGCGGCACGAATCCGTGAACACCACCGTGCGGCGCCAAGACGGGCGCCCGCTCAGGCTGACCCACGGCAGGCGGTCAAGCAGGGCGCGCCACGTGAGGCGTTCGCGGTGGCGGCCCTGCTCGATGACGTGCGTCCTCATTTGCGAAGAGCGGCGTACCACAGGCCCGCGTACCCTGCCCACGCGCCGACGTACACGGGCCACTGCACGCCGAATCCATCAGCGGGCGTAATAACCTCAGACACCGTGGCAACGATCAGCAGCGCGCCGAACACCACGAGGAATGCTTTGAAAAACTTATTCATTGCGAAGGGCGCCCGGTTGGGAAGCCGCCGGGCGCGGGTTAATTATTTCGTGTATTCGAAGTGCATCCCATCCACGCGCGGGGCGCGGAAGTCAGCGCCGCACGTCCAGCCGTGGCGCCGCCACACATCGAGGAAGGGCTGCGAGAAGGTGACGCGCCCGCCGAGCGGGTTCGTGGATTGGTTGAAATCCAGCGCCACGCCGAACGCGTGCATGCTGAGCGCCTTCAGGCCGCGCATCGGGCGGTAGTTGTAGGCGCCGCCGTATTCCTTCAGCTCGGCGATCAGGCCCGTGCTGATCAGCTCGCGCATCACCGCTTCGAGCGAAAGCACCACGCCCCGGTTGAGCTGCGTGGAGGTCACCGGCTTGCCCATATAGCGCGGCCAGTACGGGCGCAGCCAGTCGGGGAACCGGTATTGAATGATGTTCTTGGCCTTGAAGGCGTCCTGCGCGTGCGGGTCGCCATACTTGGCGGTCAGCCGCTGTTCGTTGGTAGGCATCAGGAGGTGCGGTTAAATCGACGAATGAGCGCGATGACGAGCCACACGAACGCTGCGACGCCCACGAGGCTACCGATGTTATGCCGCCACCGTGCCCACAAACCGGCCGTAGCCGCTGAGGCCACTGAGAGGGTAGCACCCGGCCCAGCGAGTGCCGCCTGATCAGCGCCCTTCGCGGCCTGCGCCTGCGCACCGGGCGCGGCGGCGGCCGTGTTCTTGGCGGCTGCCGTAGTGGTGGTGAGCGTGCCGGAATTCTGCGGCGCGATGACGTTGCCGTTGCCCTTCACCTTGCGGGGCGGGGCGGCAATCCCCTGCCGTGCGCGCTCGGCGTCGGCGTAGGCGGCGGCGTCCTTGCGGTAGCGCACACCCGCCCCGATACCGGAGTAATCGGTACGGTCGGGCGGCGCGAGCTGGTCAGACGAAGCGGGCGCGGCCGTAGTCGGTGGCGCCGTGGGTTGGCCCGGGGTGGCCGTAGTCGGTGGCCCCGGGGCGGGGGGCGTGGGCTTCGTCGACTGGCAGCTGGCCAGACAGGCGAACGCCAGGGCGATAAAGGCCAGCGCCACCAAGGCAACAGGCCGAAACGGAAAGTGCTTTATCATACAGCGGGGGTGGGTTCAGGCGCGGGAACGGGTTCAGGTTCGGCGGGGGCATCCTCGGCGGGCTGCACCTTGCGGGTAATGTTGGTCGTCAGCAGGTCGGCGGTGTCGGCGTTCATCATCCGCAGGGCGCGCAGGGTGCGGATCAGGCTGCGCAGCTCGTAAGCAATGGCCGGGGGCAGCACCACGAAGCGCAGCCACATCATCGACGGCTCGGCGCGCAGCCAGTAGGCAATAGTTAGTATTAGCGTGTAGCCGCCCATCAGCAAACCCGCCGCCTTGGCGGCTTTCCACAGCGTATGGTTGGCGAGGTACGCGCGCCCAGCTGCGTCAAGAATGACGACCAGCAGCAGAATGAAGTAAGTCGTCGACGGGCTCCAGATGTAGGCCTCGACGAACTTGGGCAGCCCGTGAACGCAATAGGTCAACCCGCCAACGACGGCGGCGCCTGCTTCCATCCACGGCCCGGCCGGAGGACGGGGCAGGTTCGCAACAGATGACATATCAGGGTAAGCAGAGTAGGTGGTGAGGATTAGCCGAAATAGACGCCACCTACTAAGTGCGGCTCCGAGGGGATATCGTTGGCGGCGGTGGGGAGCCACGCGGCGTAATCGGCCCGGTGCGCTTCCAGCCACGTGCGCAGCTCGCCGGTGTACAGCTCAGCCGTATCGGTGTAGCTCACCTGCGCGCCGTCGGCGGCCTTCACGTCAGCGCTCGACGACTCCCGGCCCGTGCGCATCGTGACGCCGGCGTTGGTGAGGTGCACGAGCAGCTGCGGCCACGCCAGCGCCACCGTCCACCAACACAGCATCGGGCGGGCCGTCTCGATGAGGGCAGGCCACGGCGCATCGAGGGGCGCTTCATCGGTCACCGCATCGACGGCCGCGATCAGCGCATTGTACAACGTCACGCCGAGGGCGGGCCGTAGGCGCTGGAGCTGCGCAATCGGAATGAAGGACGTGATGCGCCGGTCATCGAGGTTCTTCTCGATGGTGCAGGCAGCAACGATTTCGGCGATGGTGATCAGATTAGGCATTGCGGGCGGCGCGCTCGGCGAGTTTAGTAGTGGTGCGGTTCTGGGTGCGCGCCTTACGGCCTGCGCGATAAGATTCGGTGCGGGCTTTGGCGGCGGCGCGTTCCCTCTCCCGTTGCTTCTTGGCCGCTTCCCGCGCCGCCGTGCGCGTCTCGCGGGTGCCGTCAGTAGCGGGCGTCGATTCGCGGGCGGGGGTGAAGTCGGCGCCGGGCGTGATTCCCGCGAGCTCGGGCGTATCGACGAAGCGCCCCTCGGATTCGCTCCAAAAAGCGGAGATGTTGATGAAATTGCCCCGCCGGAACGCGCGCCAATTGGCCCGCCCCATGTCGTAGTACGTCACCTGCTTGCGGCGCTCCTGCGGGCTGTCGGGCTGCTTGTTGGTCGGCACGAACACTAGGTTGCGCACGCCCTGCCGGAAGCCCGACACCCGCCCTACGCGCTTGCGTTTCTGATTGGCGGGGGTATCGGCGTAGGTGAACTGAAAGATCACCGGCACCAGCGCGGCGTAATACAGGAACTGTTCCTCGCTGTAGCGCGCGAGCGCCACGGCCAACCGGCGGGTACCGGTGGCCACGGCCTGCTCAAAGCGAACGGCGAGGGTTTCCATTTACACCTGGGTGCCGGGCAGCACGTTTACCTGTTCGTTGGGAAGGGGCACCACCGATTGCGCGGATTCGTCGCTCAGACCGTAGAAGGTTTTCAGACGAGCGATGCAGCTCTCGCGCGTCGTCAGGCTCTTGCTCAGCAGTTCGAGCATGGCATCGATGCTCGACTGACCACCGACCGAACCCGCTAGGTTCTTCTGTGCGTCCGTGAGCGGCGGCGTTTCGTCCTTCTTAATTTCCGGCAGAGGGTCACGCCCGATGTCGGCGCGCAGCTCCTCATCCGTGCTCACCGACTCGATGACCGATTCGGAGTAGGTGTACTTCACCGGCAGCGTGGTGACGATATCGAGCGCGTCCAACGTTTCCTCCGCTCCCGCCCACTGCCCAGCGCCGAGCACGTCGCGCAGTCCTTCGAGGATATCGACCTGATCCGGACGGCATACGGTGTTGAAGTACAGCTCGAACGCCACGCGCAGGGTGTTGCCGTCTCCGCCTAGACTAGCCCCGCCTGGTACGCCGACGACGCCCGGCGAGGGCACGCGATTAGCTGCCAGAATCTGCTCCCGGCACAGCGCGTTGTATGTCGAGTAGAGGTCGTCGTTGTTGTTGGCTGATACCGTCGTGAGCTTGGCGAGCTTGTCAGGATCGGTGCCGGGCGCGGCAAACAGGAGCATCACCTTCTCGGCGCCCGGTCCGCTGAAGTTCTTCTTAAAGTCGAGCGCGAATTGCTTGCGCTGCATCGCCGTCGTTACCACTTTGCCATCCGGCGTGGTGTAGGGCTGCGGATCGGCCACGACCATGATGTTGCCGAGGCTGAAATTGTTGTCCACGTTGCCAACGTGGAACTGCCCGAGCAAGCCCTCACACTTAATCCAGTCGAACGCCGGTTCGTAGTCGGGCAACGGGTAGTACTCGATGTCCCCCGACGGGTCGGCGTGGTAATAGAGCTGCGTGCCGACCGGATTTTTCGGGTCGAATGCGGGGATCTCCTTGATGCCGCCGTTTTTAGTCCGTTCCGCCCAGTTGCGGCACAGGAAGTAGGTGCTGACGACTTCGTTTTCGTCCATCTCCCCGCTCGCCACGGTGCGGAAGCGCTGATAATGGAGCGACTGAATGCTCTTGCGGTCGGCTGCCCAGATGACCTGGAAGCAATAGCCCCCGAAGTCGGCTTTATCCTTGGCGATGCCCTTCAAAAAGCGGCGCGTCGACTTCTTGCCGTTGACAAAGAGGGCCGTTTTAAGGAAGGTGGCGAGCTTCTGATCTTCTGAGTCATTGAACCCTTGACCAGCGGTCAGCGCCGCGCGGGTTTTGGTGATGCTGCCTTGCGTAGGCGAGCGTTTCACCAACGCCTGCAACTCGGCGAAGAAGCTATGCGCCCGGCCGAACTCGGCGAAGCGCCTGGAGCGGTTCACCGTGACGGCGGGCGTCTCGACGGCGGCTAATTGCAGGCTAATGGATTCGGCAGCGTTAACCATAACAGATAATTTCTAGTAGACCTCAGACTCCCTCCCCGCCTCCGCCATCGCCGTCGATGGGCGTATCTAAATCGGGTTCGCCGGGCGTTGTGCCGTCCGTCACGGCCGCCGTCCACCACGCTTGCGCGCGGGCGGGCAGCACTTCGCGCCACGTGAGCGGCTCGCGCCCGACCAGCTCCAGCGCTTCCCCCTGCTCGGCGGCGAATACGCCCGTGGCGCCGGTGCTCGCCGCCGCCCGTATCCCCCGCTCCTGCCCCAGCCACCACCACCGGCCCTGCCGGTCTTCGAGCAGCGCCCACCATGCGCCGCTGCTGAGCCGCTGCATCAGGCGCCATTGCCCGACGCTCAGGCCCACGAGCGGCAGCGTGAGTTTTTGCGCCACCTGCCAGCCGTTGACCGTCGGCGCGCCGTTCTGCGTGACAAAAGCACCCGTCGGGTGATCGAGCAGCAGCGCATCCCAGAGCGCCGGGGCGGGCGTGACGTTGAGGATCCGCCCCCGGTCGGTACCCGAGGCGTAGGTGAAACGGGCTGAATCATCAAGGGCGGCCATCAGCAGACGCCGAACGCCGCCGATGACCGCCCTCGATTGCGGGATCCAGATCACGGATTAGACGGTCGCGTTAGCGTTCGTGCAGAGCGCGAGCAGCGAGTTCCAGACTGATTCGGGCACGTCGGGCGCGCGGTCCAGTTCCGCGCCGGATACGACGAAGTCAAACCCGGCAAAGCCGTCGTTGCCCGCCTGCGCGCCGCTGTCGTTCTTTTCCGACTTCAGCCCGTTTTCCCGGCCGAGCAATTTGTATTTGCCCATAAACGTCTTCACCAGGTAGGTGTGACGGGTCAGGTCCATCGCCTTGGCGATGACGTTCAGATCGTCGGAGAGGGCCGCGAACTGACCGCCGAAGGTCGGCTTGAGGTTCGTGTTGTTGCCGATGGCGACGTTATCGGTGTAGAAGGCTTTGCCGTCTTCCGGTTCCATCAGCACCGGCGCGCCGCCATCATCGATGAGGGCCGTGAGGGCGATGCCCGACACGGCCGGGGCGGTGCCGGTGTAGGTAGCCGACCGAGCGCCGGTGGCGGGAATGGTCGTCGGCCACGCGATGGCGGCGAGCACGCCTCCAATGGCATACTTGCCGGTCTTGCGAATATTTTTGGCGATGGCGGGCATCTGATTCGAGGTAGAACGAGGGGGAAAAGAGCCGCCCCGACCAACGGCCGGGGCACTCACAGTATCGGTTCGCGGGGAACGGCGGGGCGCTTAGAGCGTGACGACCGTCAGGCTCGACTCGTCGCCCTGCACGCCCTTGAGGGCGGCCGCGCGGTCGTAGAACGTGCCGCCATCGGGCGCCACGTAGGCCGTTTTGTGGCCGAAGCGCCGCATCACCTCCTTGAGGTAGGCGTGCGGATCGGCTTCCGCTTCCACCGCGAGCACCGGCGCCACTTCGGGCGTCACGGCCAGCGCGGTCACGACGCTGAGCTGATCGCGCAGCCCCTGCACTTCCGAGCGGGCGGTATCGCGTTCGGCTTGCGTGGTCGTGAGCTGCGTGCGCGAAGCGGACAACTCCGTTTCTGCATAGGCGAGCTGCGCGCGGGTGGTGGTGAGGTCGTTTTGCGTGGTCGTGAGCTGGTCTTCCAGTTCGGTCACGCGCTCTTTCAATTCAGCATTAGTCATCGTCAGGAAACGAAAAATGATAAGGGATTATGTCCGTCGTCAGTTGGTCAGGTGGTGCCGTTACTGGCCTGCCGCGCCGCCCGAAGGCCACACGGCAGGCGCTGGAACAGATTCCTTAGATGTAGAGCACCTTCTGCTGCGGCAGCAGCACGTGCGCGTCAAGCGACGCCACGGCCTTGCCGAACTTCACATCGCCGAGGTTATTCTTCTCGCCGATGGTGAACTCGTTCGAGTCGGCCAAGAGGTCGGTGCCGAGGATGAAGTCCCCCTGGTCGCCGGCGATGCCCGCGAAGCGCATCCCCGTGATGGGCACGAACTCGATTTTCATCCCGAGGTACTTGACCGTCGCCGTCTCCATGTCGTCGCCCGACACGGTGAACTTGTCGCGCACGGTCTGATCGTCGTTGGCTTGCAGGATGAGGGCGAAATCGCCCTCAGGCACGAACAGCGTCGACTTCCCGGCCACTTCCGTCGGCAGGGCTAGGTGGATCTTCTTGTACTCGGCGACGATGTTGGCCGCCGTGACGGTGGTACCGACCACGTTGATGACCGTTGCAGCGGCATCGACGATGCCCGCGTAGATCAGGCGCGCCACTACGCCGCACGTCTTACCGGCGGTCTGGGCAGCGGCCCACGCTTTCTGGGCAGCCGGCGCCGACGAGGCGGCGATGGCCGTTTTGATGGCCGCCGTGATGCCGAGGTAGTAACGCTTCTCGTAGCTCTTGCCGAGCTTGGGCGTGAGGTACGAGATGACGGCCTGCTCGAATTCGTTCGAGGTAATGTTGGCGGCGCCCGCCTTCATATCCTCCGCAAAGCGCGAAGACCGCAGATCGTCCATGGCGAACTTGTCCATCGCCATGATCTTCTCCGGCTTCACCGTGGCGTCCGCAAACGCGAGGGTGGAGTCGGCCGCGAACGTGTCGAGGTCATCTTCGGAGATGTCCTCCTGATAATCGCGCCACGGCACGTCGCCGCTGATGGTGGTGACGTATTGCTCGTTTTTGATGTTGTCGAGCACCCGCACGAGTTTCTTGGAAACCGTGCGGTTGGCGTGAATCACGAGCGAGATGATATCCTGCGCGTGCTTACCGGCGAATTTTTTCGGAGCGTAAACCATCTCAGATTAATGTGCCCGTTGCGGGGCGGTAAAAAGTGGTGACCAGGGAGGGAAGAAACGAAAGCGGGAATCGGGGGCGGGAAAGGACTAAGCGTCGGCCCCGTTCCGGCGGCGCAGCTCTTCGGTGCGCGAAAGGGCGATGTTGACGGGGCTGGATTTGGGAGCGCCCGTTGGGGCGGGGTTCGGGCTGCCCCCTTCCGCGCCGAGCTTGACAGGCTGCCCCGATGGGACTTCGGCGAGTTGCGCTTTGAGCTTGACGATCTCGGCGTCTTTGGCCGCCAGCTGCGCAGCCGAGTCGCTGAGCTTCACTTCCACCGCCGAGAGCTTGGTGGCGTCGGCGTAGGTGGCCGCGTCGATCTGATAGGTGTACTGGTCGGTGCTCACCTTGAAGTAGGAGCCGTCGGCGCAGGCGTACACGCCCGTCATCACCACGTTGCCGGTGCTGTTGGTGAGCAGGCGCGTGATGGGGTTGAAGTTGAGCGTCGAGCCGTCGGCCATCGCGATGGATTCGAGCTTGACGGCGGTGGGTTCGGCTGCCTTGGCTGGCTCCTGCGCGCTCATCTTGGTATCGGCCGTTACGGTCGTATCAGAAACGGGAGGGGCCGCATCCGGCATCACTTTCTTGCCGTCCTTGACCGTGAGCTTGGCGCCACCGGTCAGGGTATACTCACCGTCGGCCAGCGCCGGACCCTGCACGCCGTTGGCGTCGAGGGTGAAGACTTCCCCGGCATCGGTAATCTCGATTTCGGTACCGTCTTCGAGGGTAGCGGCAGCCAGGGCAAAGAAGGCCGCGAGGCGGGCCAATAATCCTTTTTTCATCGGAACAGGGGTGACGGCCGGCACAGCAGCCAGCGCGGTTTGCATATCAAAAAGCCCTTCCAGTGAGAAGCCTGTCAGCTCGCCGTCGACGATCTTTTGCCACACGTCCGCGTTGGGCACGTGCATCGAGAGCATCCACGTTCCGGCGGGCACGTCGAAGCCGCGCCCATCGGTAGCCGGGTCGGTGACGATCCACGACTCACGCACGGCGGGGCCGCTGAGCTGGATCGATTTGCCGTCCGCATCCACGGCGTGGGCTTCACTGGCAGCGGTGGTGAGACCGAGCTTGAGGAAGCGGGCCGCCGTCGCTTCGATGGTGTCGGCGTCGAACGTGATATAGAAGGGGTCGCCGTCGGCATCGAGGCGCAGGATATCCAGATCGGGAATGAGCACCGGGCCGGTAACGACCTGCTTCATCTGCTCCGTGGCGGCGAGCGCGATGCGGAAGGCGGGGCGCGGGGCCGGGGGCGTCACGTCGGAGAGGGCCACCCAGCCGGACTTGACGGCCGGGTTCGCCACGAGCGAAATGAGCTGCACGCCGCGCGATTCATCGTCGGCAGCGAGCGTCATTTTGAACTTGGAAACCGGTTTGGCCATACTCCCAAAAGGAGCCGCCGGGGGGATTGTAAACGGACGGGTGTAAACAGTCCGGAATCAGGCGTTTATATTCGCCCCCACTATGAAAACAGCCCCCCTATTATTGCTTCTGATTGCCCTTTTGGCGAGCTATGCACTCCCGGCCAAAGCGCAAGACTTGCTTGCCCCCTTCCCGCGCAACCAAGACGGCCGAATTTGCTACTCTGACACACTGAATGCTTCCGGAGTCAGCAAAGACGAACTCTTTACCCGCGCCCAGATATGGCTGGCATCGGTGAATGTCCCACAAGGCAGTTTGCCCGTAACCGACCGCGCGGGCGGCGTAATGGTTGTTGCAGGAACCATTACTACCGTGTGGGCATCGGGGGTTATGATTCCCGTATACTCCATTCGACTGCGTTTCTACGAAGGGAAGGTAGCCTACTCTCTTACGAACCTAAATAACGCCATACCAAACGGGCCGGGTATGGGTCGACAGTGGTTTCGCACAGTCGAGGAGTACCTTTCTTGCACAGATTGCGGCTATAAAAAAGCCCACGAAGGCTTTTCCGCCACCCTTGCCGATGAATTACCCCGCGTAGTCAAATCGCTTCGCGGCGCAATCCTTCAACCAAACTAGCGCCCGCTAGGCGGCACATAGCGCAGTAGCTCAATCGTTGCCGGAGTGGTGCCGCCTGGCTGATACCCGTCTAGCTGATTGACGCTGTACAGCACGCCATTCAGGCGCACCAGCCGGCCCGGCGTCAGCGCACGATACAGCGACGGCGTGAGGCGAATCGGCCCCTTTGCCAGCTCCCCCCGGTCTAGCTGTTCGAGCGTGCCCTGATACCGCTCGGCTACAATCTCCGCCCACGTCGGGTAAGACGTAGCCGTTTGGTAGGCGATGCGAAACGTACTGCGACGGCTCAGGTCGATGCCATCGTCGGAGGAGTCCGTAACGCCCCGTAGGCGCAGCAAGCGCGGCGCGTAATCAAACGACCAATCCACCTCTAAGCGCGGCTGATTGAGGTGTTCGAGGTCGGCAATGGTGGGCAGCGTCCGTTGGTCTACGGTGTCGATTCGGCTATACCGGCGCGTAGCCGTAGCAGCAAACGGCACCGTTACGGTCCTAGTATCGGCGCGCCCGGCGCCCGCTAGTGATACCGTCGTATCCGCCCACCCGGCGCCCTGCCCGCCACCGATGCGTTCCGGCGTAATGGCAACGGCGTCGGCTGAATCTTCCGCGTAGGCAAAGGCTACCTGTGCGTAAGTGGCCGGGGGCGAATACTCGAACGCGTCGGGGTTCACGTAGTCGGCTAGGTCAATCGCCCCCTCGGCATCAGCGGGCGTTACGCGGTCACGATAGGAGAAGCGCACGACCTTGCGCGCATCATCGACCACAAAAGCGCTGTTGGTGAGCGTCAGAAAGGCTTTGACGAAATCCTTCTGTGTCATATCGGGCAGCAGCGTGGCGGGCTTAATCGTGGTAATTCCATCGAAGAAGCTGATCTGCATACTTAGCTCCGACCATCCTAGGTCTACCCCGCCGAACGCGCCGAACGGGCCGGAGATAAGGCGGATAGTAGAACCACGGCCCGGTACAACAACCGTGGCATCAAAGGCCGTGCTTGCCGAGCCAAGCGGAAAGGAAAAGCGCGGAAGCACCTCCGTTACCACTGCGGCGCCATCGGCGGCGCGCACCTCCAGCCACAACCCACCCTCATACAGTAGCCCGCCCGACAGAGAGGTATTGATGTAGCCGTAAATCCGGTAATCCCCCGGCGCCTGTGCCACCATCTGCCCTAGTACGAAATTACCATCGAAGCTAATCGGGCCAGTGGCACCGGTCGGGTTATCGTATGCGGTCTGCGGCGACGACAGCAGCTCGCACGGGTCAGCGATGTAGGTCTGCGACGAAGGGGTGAGCAGTAGCCCGCCATTACTGAAACTAGCCCACGGCCAAGGAAACGGCTCCGGCCGGGTGTAGGGAATGGCGGCGTTCTGCCAATCTTCATTTGCCAGTGGTTCCCCTTCGATGCGATATCCCGCCTCTTTGAAGATGGCCGTCAGCACCCGCGAAGCATACACACTCAGCAAATAGTCGTCGAGAACTAACGCGGTCGTCATTGCCCAGACGGGCGGCAGCGTACCACTGATGGGGCCAACCGGGTCATCCGAGAAGAAATTGCCGTAAGACACCAATGGCGCGCACAAGACCTCCGTGGCAGTGGTGCCGTTGATGAGGTCTTGCAGGTCGTCGTAATCGTAGTACGCCCGGTCGGGTAAGCTGGTCAGGTCAGCGAGCTTGCGGGCGCCGAGGGTTTCGCCCAATGCCCAGCCGGGCACGAACAAATTGACCTTGTAGCCGCCGAGCTTAGAGGCTGACTGTAGGCGGCAGAACGCCCCGGCCGGTAATGTATCCACCCCATCACAGAGCAAGCGAGCGGCTATTTCAGCCGTGCGCTTGAACTTGGGTAGCTGCAACTGTTCGGCCGCTTGCTTAAACAGGCGGTGATTGGTGCGCGTCGGTGGTAGAACGAAGGCATACGACCGCTCCCCCAGTCGCACATCCAACTGTTCGGTTTGGTTGGCAGCCTGATTGAGCCGGATAGATGCGCCGGACGGAAGGTCGGCGGGGGTGCCATCAAGAATAAGCGAGAGCGTAGGCATCGGGCGGGCTAAAAGGTAGCGGCGTTTTTATCGGCAGTCAGCGCCTGTTGGCGTTCGCTCAGCTCATCAATGGCGGCATCTCCAATCCGAAGTACGGGAGCAGGCATCCGGGTTGGGGCAATCAGAACGGCGCGCTGCACTTCCTGCACATCGGCGCGAAGGGCGCGTAATTCGGCTACTACATCGCTGCTACCCGAACCGCCGGCCGTTGCCGCTTCAGGCAATTGCCCGCCGATGGCGTAGCGCGTTTGCCCCTGAGGCGCGGGGATATACTGCGGCAGGCTCCCGGCATTAATCATCTCCAGCAAAGAGAGATTCTGCGCCGTGGCCCGGCGATTCACCACAAATTCCCCGCCCTCCACTTCGATGTTCGCAAAGCGGCCGGTGCCACGGATGCCGCCCGACGAATGGCGGGGGCCGTCTAGTAAGCCGCCCTGTTCGAGGGTTGCGGCACGCTTCACGGCGGCGAATCCCGACACCAGCGCAACGGTAGCAGCAAGGGCAAGCGCGATGTTATCGTATCCGACTTTGCCCTTCTCGGACGCCTTCACAATGGCAAGGGCAGCCTCCACTGCCAACAGCGCGCCCCGCGCTACGGTAGTGGCAGCGGTAATCGTGGCGGCTAATTTCTCCAGTTTCTGCCGTTCTTGCTCGGCTTGCTTTTGCTCAGATGCAGCCTTCTTTTTCTCTGCTGCTAAGCGTTGTTCTGCGGCGCGTTCCTTGTCGATTTTTTCCACCAAAAACGCACGGCGGGCGCCGGTCGCTTCCTGTAGCTGCTTCTCATCAGATAGCAATTGCGAGCGCGTTTGAGATAATTGTTCATCGATAACCCCTATCCGGTCTTGCAGGGATTGAATCTGAAAGTCGAGCTGAGCAGCGGCCGTTGAGGTCAGGTCGCTAGTGATCTGATTGACGATAGCCGACGCCTCGGCAACCCCCCGTTGTACCAGGTCTAACACTTCCTCGAACCCCACCTCGCTCAGAATCGGCTCCACGGTGACGGGCACGGTGGGCAGCTCGGCGGGGATGACGGCCTTGAAATCAGGCGGCGCTACTTCGAGCTTCACCTTCGGCAGGTCAATCGCTTCAGCGTCAACCAACCGCTTCCGGTATTCAGCCTCCAATGCCGCCGTTAGTTGACGCTCCAATTCGATGCGCTTGGTCTTGGCTTCTTCGTAGGCGAGTTGCCGCTCCTGCGTGCCGTCTAGCTCAAACTGTGCGCTGTTCTCGCGCTCCTTAGCAAAGCGCACTTGCACGGCCAAGGCAGCCGATTCGGCGGCGGTGCGCTGCTTAGTGCGCGCCAAGGCGAGCCGTTCGCCGTCACCTATTTGCTCTTCTACTGCTTTCTTCTCGGCAGCGGCCAAGGCTTCGGCGGCTTCGCGGCGCTTAATGGCAGCGTTTAGCGCAGCCTCTTTGACCTCTCCGAGCTTCTTGATGTCAGCATCAGACAGCTTTTTACGGGTCGCTTGATCGGCTTGTAGTGCGGCCAAGGCTTCGGCGCTCGCCGCTTCAACGGCTTCCGCGTTCTGCAACTGAATAGCCAGCAGTTGCGCGCCCCGCTTCCCGGCCGCACGGGCGGCAAGGTCGCCTAGCTTTTGCTCCGTAGTGGCTTGCTCTGCCAGTAGCTGCGCTTGTGCTAAGCGCGCTTCCGTCACCGTATCAGCCAAGGCATCACGCACCTTGTTGACACCCTTGATGGCAAGCTCCGAAAAGCCTAGCGTCGTGACGGCAAGCACGGTGCGCAGCACGGCTAGTGCCTGTGTCGCGTACTTCTCAATGCTGGTAAAGGTGTCGGCATACTTGGCTTTTAGCCGGTCACCTTGCTCGGCTATTTGGTCCCAGTAGGTGATGAGCAAGCCGACGGCCACGAGCAGCGCCCCGATGCCGGTGGCGGTGAGCGCCGCGCGGGTGGTCGTGCCGAAGAACTTGGCGCGCAGAGCCGCGAAATCAAATCCCGACGCCAGTGCGCGAAGCCCAGCAAAATTCTGGGGCTGGAGCGCGTCTTTGAGCGACTGCAACCCGCTGAGCACGCCGAGCAGCCCGATGACCTTCTTCTCATATTCTTCGACCGCGCCCCCGCTCAGGCCGAATTCCTGCGAGGCGACGGTGGCCACGGAGAACGCACCCGCGATTCCCTGCCCGAGGGCGATGAAGCCGCCGAGCAAACGCGCATCCGGATTCAGGGCGTTGATCTGCTCTTTCAGATCGCCCATTTCGTCCTTCACCTGCGCGAGTTTTTGGAGCGCGGCTTTGGCTTCCGCGCTCCCGGCGGGCAGCTTGGCAATTTCGGCGTTGAGCAGCTTCGCATCGGCGCGCAGCGCGGGCAAAGTGAGCGCCGCGTTACCGTCGATGGATAAAGTATAGGTCTTTTGCTGGTTCGCCATTACCGGGAGAGGGGGATAAAGGGGGCACGGCGCTCAATCGTCAGCGCAATCGAGTACTCATCGGTCAGCGTGTCGCTCTTGGCGTCGAAATCGGTGATGATGACCGGCAGCACGGACGCGTCAGAAGTGAAATATTCCACGTCAGGCGACGCGGCCAGCTCGGCGCACAGGAAATCGAACGCCGCGCGCGTCAGCAGCCCCGACGTGAGGCGCAGGGATTGGGTCAAATCGGCCCGCAGGGTCTGCGTGGTGCCGTCGGCGGGCTGATACGTGGCGAGCGACCGCTTCAGCGCCGGTTCGTTGCTCGTGAACCCCCACTGTTCCAGCCCGCCGAGGCGATTGCGGAAGCGCAGCCAGTGCGGCAGGGGCGTGGAAGAAAGGCGAATCGGGTAGGCTTCCGAAGTGCCTTCGTCTATCGTGTCCCGGCGGCGCAGGATGACGCCATCGAACGTGTCGAGGACAGGTGAAACGCCCACGTCGGTAATGTCGATCACCCCTCCCAATGGCACCGAGTAAGCGAGTTCCCCCGCGCTGGTATCGCCGCCATTGATCGACTGTATGAGTCGCCCAATCTGAAAGCCCGATGTGTCGCAGATCGCCGAAAACGTAATCCACAACGCCTCATCGACGATGCGCGCCGGGCGGATGCCGAGGAAGGGCGTGAGGAACTGCGGTTCGCGGGGGTCGGCGTAGGGCAGCACCGGAAGGGCCGCGTCGAGTGCCCACGCGACGCCCGTTTCCGGCCAACGCCCAACGGGGTACTTGCGGCGGTAGGCTTGCGTGGTGGTGGCGTAGATTTCCCCGAAGCGCACGAAGTAGGCCACGTCGCGGCGGGCCGATTCGACCACATCCTTCAGCCACGCTTGCAGGTCGAACGGGTAGGCGTTGCCCGCTGAGTATTCAAGGGCTAGGTCAGCCACCAAAACAGCCCGCGTTTCGTTGGCCGGGTCGGTCGGATAGTTCCGGTCGGTGTCGAGTGGGTAGGCGAAAAGTTGCGCGTAGCAGCCCCACGCTACCCGGTCGGGGTTTTGGCTTTCAAACTGCGCGGCGGCGGGCACCACCTCGCTGCTGGCCAATGTGGCCGCAGTCAGCACGTTCACATTCCACGATGGCCCTGACATTCGACTACGCACCAAAACGCGATCGGTGTAAGCCGTGAACGCATACGACCCGGCAAGCGGTGAATCTGCCAAGGCGGCGACCATCGAAGTGGCACACTTTGCCTCCGTGTCATTCCACGCATCAGAGCCGGGTGCGTAGTACTCGCCATACGCAAGCCCCCCCCCCGCTACTGCCGTTAACGTATAGCCGTTTATTGTTAGCGCGGGTTCCGTACTAACCTCGCTGATATAAAGCAAGGCATAGGCGTATTCTTCCCCGCCAATCTCATCCGATGCCAGTGACAGCACGACGGGCACCCCGGCCGGAGTAACGAGTTCGGGGTCGGTAATTATATTCAGATTAGCCACGGGAATCGAGGTTTAGAGCTTGGTCGACGTCGAAGGTCAGGGCATCAAGGGCGCGCTCATCGAGCCAAACGTTCAGCTCCTGACTAGCCGCGTCGATGGATATCTGCACGTAAGGACGCGGGCGGATGCCGCGCTTGTAAATGGCGTTCTGGATGGCGAACGCGAGCCGGTTAATGCTCAGATCGGTGATGGCGTTGCGGTCAATGAAGCGCCCGCGCGCGGCCCGCTTGCGGACCAGCTTTCCATCGACCCGCGTCCGGATGGACGCGCGCGGCAGGTTACCCGCGCCGATGTTGTTGGCTTTGATCCACGCGATGAGCGCCGCAATCGGCACCTTCTTCACGCCCGGCTTGCGGCCCGATACCACGTACCGCAAGTAGTCGGCGGCGTAGAGCTGGAACGAAGAGGCGTCGAACGCCTTGAACTGCCCGCCCGTCGCCCGCGGCTGGGTGATGTCGTAGTCGAGGGTCTTGAGCATATTCGACCGCCCCCGATCCAGCGGGTAGCGGTCGTGCTCATACGCCTGCCGAATCAGCTCAATGACCAGCTCGGCGAACTGATGGAGCGCCCCGCGCACGGTGGTGGCGGTGAACATTACAGGTAAGCCGTGATGCTTGCCCCAAGCAGTGTAATGCCGTCGCCCGCCGACGCCTTTGTGCCGGTGATGTAAACCCACAGATCTTGTGCGGTATCCACCGCGCTCAGCACGCGCGCGGCGCCCGACGCGCCGATTGGCGCAAGCACGGCAAGGTTGTAGCCGACGCCCGTGGTGGCCGTGTCGAAGAACACATCCGCTAGCACCGGATACGACAGGTTAGCAGAGGATACCGCTACCTGCCGAACGAAGGCGGCGGCGGTCATCGTCGCTGTGTTGCCGATGCGAATGGAAAGGGTCCGGTTCCCGCCCGCGCCCGTCATCGAAAACAGGGCAAGCATACTCAGCCGCTTTCCTGCCGACAGGGTGCCCGCCGGAATCTTGTAGCTCGCAAGGGTCGTTTCCGTCGTGACTGCGCCAACCGTGGCAGTACCAGCACCAGGGGCAATCTGATAGAGGTTCCGCACGCTCACCAGCGAAGGGTCTGCCTTCCCCCCCAATGCGGCCAATGCCGCCACAAGGCCCGTGATCGTTGACATCGCCTGAGAGCCGCCGTGGTTGGCCCGGTCTAGCAGGAACGCGTCGGCGCTGTTGGCCGTGGCACCGGCCGCAATGGCGTTGAGCTTGGTGAGGAGCGCGTCGGTGAAGTCGTTTTTCGATAACGAGTAGCCCGTCACCTTATCGACCTTGCCCGCGAGTGCCGCCGAAACGGCCGCTAGGCTCGCCTCATCATCCAGGATGCGGGCGGCTATCTCGGCAAGGGTATCGAGCGCAGACGGCGCCATCCCAATCAGGGCCGTAATGGTCGCCGTCAGCGCAGCGTCAGCAGCCACGCGGGCGTTCACCTCGGCGGCGAGGGCCGCATCGGTCGCTGTGTCGGCAGTGCTTCGGGCGGCTGCTTCCGCCGTGAGTAGGTCGGAAAACAGGCTATCGGCTAACGTGCGCGCCATCGTCTCGGCACTGTCAGCTGAGGCTCGCGCGGTGGCTTCCGCGCCGACGGCCGCCGTAACAAAGCCCTCCGATACGCCGCCTCCCGGCCCGCCCGTGCCGTTCGAAGCGATGCGCCCCTGCTCATCGAGAACCAACCCTTCCCCAAGACGGGCCACGACCTGATTACCGACCCGCGCCAACCCCTGCCCGGCCGTCAAGCCCGGAAGGGGCGGCGTGTTGCCCTCCGGATCCGGCGGCGCATACGATGGATCGAACCGATCCGATAGCCCTTCGCGTGACGTGCGTTCGAGCAGCAGGGTCACTTCCATCCGCCACCCCGTAAAGCCTGCGTCGGCGCCGGTGCCGAGGATGACCACCCCCGATGGGCTGCCATTCTTGAGTACGCCGTCGTTGCGCAGGATCTCAATCAGGTCATCGGCGATGGCGCGCGTCTGTTGTACTAAATCCCACTCTACCCCGCCATCCGCATCAGGACGGGTGAGCACCTGAAACGCCATATTCCAGACGTCGACGCCCGCGTTCACTTCCGACGTGAGCGCATCGGCTTCCAGGAACACGACGGGCAGGGGCGCATTGCCGAGGCCGGCATCGCCGGGGTCAGCCCCGCGCCGGAAGGAGCGCACGGCGTAGTGCGATTCGGCGAGCGCCTGAAAGCGGGTGAGAAAGGTGGCGAGCTGCATAGGGAGAAAAGGGCGCGCGGCCCGATTTGTAGTAACGTCCGTATCAGCGGGCTTTCGCGGCGGCTTGCTCGCGCGACCACTGCTCTACATCGAGCACCGCTTGAGCACTCTCTTCGCGTAATCGATCCAGCGTAAGACACAGGCGGACCGAATGCGCGACCAGAAGCCCGCGGAAGCCCCACCCTGCGCCTGCATCAGCGTCTCCAGCGTCGTCAACGCCCGGCTTGCTTCGGCGTGGGCGGCGGAATACTGCTGGATACGTCGTGCCAAGGGCACTGAATTGGCCAAAAAAAAAGCGAGCGCAGGCCACGCGGTGGCGATGGACAGGGTCGCGAAGGCTTCGGCCACCTCCGTCACTTCATCGGCCGACTGTCCGGACCCTTCGCGGCGATAGAGCACGGCGAGCAGCCACGGAAAGGCGCCCGCCGGCTGGGCGCGATGGGCATCGAGGAATTCGATGAGCGCTTCGAGCTGCCCGACGCTCACCACGTCGAGGTTGCCCACGTGATGGTAGGTGATCCAGTCGTGTTCGAAGATGGGCACCGGGCCAGCCGCTTCCGGCAGGCTGCGGATCCACGGGCACGCCCGCACGACCTGCGCGGCAAGGCTCAGATTGCGGCGCGTGAGGTCAACGGGAATACCCGACAGCCACTCGGCGAGGGGCGGCAGGTGGCGCGGGTGCTTGAGGGGCGCGATGGTCGACTCGTAGGCGATGTATTCAGCAACGGTCACCTCGTGCCAGCCCTCTTTGAGCTGATAGGTAAGGGGGGCTTCGCCGACGGCGGTGAGGGTAAGGGGCTTCATTGGGGTTTTGACTTATGCCCACCCGGCCATTCCGCCGGCGGGCTTTTGAATGCGCGCAATGCGCTGCGTGAGATCGTCGAGCTGGTCATCGTGCGCCCCGCGCGGGAAGGCCGCGCACTGATCGATGAACGGCGTCTGCCACCCCTGCGACTTGCCCGGCTCGCCGTAGATGATGACCACCCGCCCCGCCTCGATGAAGGGGGCGCAGTTGGTGACGCGGGTCAGCTTATCGTCCGTCGTCGAGGGTGCTTCGATGACGTTGATCTCCGTGATGGCGCGCAGGGATTGCACGGTGCTCTTGCCGCTCGCCTTGGGTTCGACGTGCAGCGTAGACCGGTAGCTGTTGCCGTTGCGCAGCACGAACGCGGGGATGAAGCGCAGCAGGCCCGGCAGCTCCTCCCACACTTCCGCCACTTCGCGGATGTACAGGGTCTGCCCGATGTAAGCCGACGCCATCAGCGCCGAGGGGTCGTTTTGCTGATTGGCTGTGTAGGCCGTGTCGGCGTCGAACTCCCACACCACCGGCTTGCCCTTCGTCATCTCCTCGAACTGCTCCCACGTGATGGAGCCGAACCACTTCTTTTTGAGTAGTCCCCCTTCGGGCGCCGTCGGGCGCTGAAGGATCTGCCCGGCGTAGCCGAGGGTACCCAGCGTGACGAGCAGCTTAGCCAGGTCGGTGCGCGTGAGGCGCCGCGGGTCAAGCAGCTTATCGACGTAGTGCCGCTTGAGCTCGGGCGGGCTTACGGTCACGTCGGGCAGCAGCTCACCGGGCAGGCAGATATGGCGGATGGAGCTTGCCCGCTCAGCCAGCGCCACGCCCGTCGGGTCGCGTTCGTGCAGGCGCTGCATCACCACCACCGTCACGGTGCGCGCCTTATCGGTCTTGCGGGTGCTGAGCGTTTCGGTGACGAAGGAGTTCGCCTCCTCGCGCTTCACCTCCGACGCCGCCTCTTCGCGCTTGATGGGATCATCGACGATGATGAGGTCGGCGTGGTTACCGATGGCCCCGCCCCCGACCGACGTGGCGAACCGCTCCCCCATCGCCGTATTCGAGTAGGCCGTCTTGTTATCGGCGTCCGACTTGAACTCGATGAGGCCCGGGAACAGGCGCTGAAACTTCACCGACTTGAGGCAGTCGCGCGACTTCATCGCGTGCTTGACGGCGAGGGGCGCGGCGTAGGATGCCGACATAATCCGCATCGCGGGCCGACGGGTCCAACACCAGGCGGGGAACAGGATGGTGACGATGCTCGACTTCGACGTACCGGGGGGGACGTTGATGAACAAGTCTAGCTGGGTCTCGCCGCGCTCCCACGCTTCCTGCACTTTTTGCAGCTCGTCGCACAGGTACTCGATGTGCCAGTTGAGCACGAGGGGCACGGCTTCGACCGTCTCCCAGAACTCCGTGAAGAAGCGCAGGAAACGGCGTCGGCATTGCTCGGCGACGATGGCATCGAGGGGCGGCAGGTTCATCTACTCCTCCTTCAAAAAGGCCGCGAAGGGTTGCAGGTAAGCCACGACCGCTGGCTCACCTGCGCGCTGATACGCCTCGCGCATCGCGTCCATGTGGGCGTTGATGGCGTCCTCGCTGCGCAGGTAGTACAGCTTCTCCGGATCGATGGGCGCGCCGTCGTACCCCTTCGTGTCGGGCTTGTCGGCCAAGAGCTGCGCCCCCGTCACCGGCTCGCCGTAGCCATCGGGCACGGGCAGCCGATTGGCGATCTCCCATAGGCTCGCCTCATACTCGGGCGTGATCGTGTGCAGGGGGCGGCTGCGCAGCGCGCGGCCCAGCGCCTGCTTAAACCGGTTGCCCCCGGCGGGGCGAAAGCCGGAGGGTACCTGTGCCATCCCCATCGGGCGCTTGCCCTTGAGAGGTTCATTGCCCGTGGGCGTCTTGCCCGTCGGGGCCTTATGCTTCTTGCGCATCATCAGCGGGTTTGAGTAAGTGTTGGATTTGTTCGAGCTGGTGTAGCTGCTCATCGGTCAGCTTTGATAAATCGACCACGCCCACCGCGCCGCGATGGGTGGTCTCCGTGCGGTCCTTGAATTTTTCGGGGCGGTGCGCTTTGAGCAGCAGCGTGAGCATCGCGTCGCTCACGCACCGCTCGGCGTAAGGCTGCCCCGTCACGGGGTGCTTGAGGGGCTTGCCGCTTTTGTCAAACTTGTAGCTCAGCCCCTCCCCCATCGCCCGCTTGCGCGCTTCCTCTTCGAGCGCATCGGTCGCCTCCTCAATCGCCTCATCCCAGAGCGCCGCGAACGGCTGATTCTGTGCGTAGCAGTCATACGCCCAGCTGCGCGCCACGCTCGCCGCGCGGCACGCCGCCGTGATGTTGCCCGTCAGCTTCAGCGCTTCCAGGAACGCCCCCTGCCACTTCCCCAGCGCTTTGATGGCCGCGGTCCGCGCCTGCGTTGAGTTGTCCGGTTTAGTCCGGCTGGATTTCTTCGTACTCATCGTGGAAGCGGGAACAGAGCCACGCTTTCACGCGGCGGTCGTAGGTGAGAATAATGGAGTGGGAGATGCCGAGCTGCTCCTGCACCTGCCGGCTGCTCAGCCCCGCCCACCTCAGCAGGAAGGCCATATAGACGAGGGCGGGGAAATGGTCGTGCGCGGCCACGAGCATCCGGTGCACGAGGGGCGATGCGTCGGCGGTGGGTGAGGGCGCCACCACATCCTCGGTGATCGGGGCGTCCGCTGGCTCGGGGCGGCTTAGGCGCTTATTGAGGGCGCGGAAGTAGTAGAAGCGGGCGGCTTCGGGGGGAAGGGGTACCAGGCGCCGCCCGATGGCCGCTTCACAGTCGAGCAGGCAATCCATCACCACCTCGTGCGCGGCGTCTGCGTCACCCGTGCGGCGCGTGGCCAGGGCTTGGGCTTCGGGAAGCCACTGAGTAGCAGAGGTGAGGAAAGCGGACACGAACAGAGTAGCGTAGGAGGGAAACAAATTTCCCCCACCGGACGGGTGAGGGAAAGGGAGTTCCACGAAATATTTTTAGGGACTGATAGAGCGCCGACAGTGCGGTTGCTTGTGGATGCCCCGTCGGCGCATATACTCATACCAGGCGCGGGCGCTGGAGCCGTAGAGGATCACCAATTCAGCCGCCGTGTGGGTGGCGTAGAGGCGGCGCAGCTCGGAGAGGGGCAGGGTGCGAACGTGGGGCTGAGTCACGACAGATATTGAGTTAGGGTGGCCTGAAATTCTTCGACGGTGCGGACGACTTCGACGCGGTAGCCTTGGGCGGCTAGTAGTTCGTGTATTCTTTCCTGTGCTTTGCTGGGCACTCCCTTTTCAAACTTCAGCTCGA
Source organism: Hymenobacteraceae bacterium (assembly GCA_031397815.1). GTDB lineage: Bacteria > Bacteroidota > Bacteroidia > Cytophagales > Hymenobacteraceae > JANNMJ01. Next base: position 23,337 of record JANNMJ010000054.1, on the reverse strand, counting down.
TGTAAAGTCCGTGAGCAGAGCCAACAGGTACAGCAAGGCACCAATCCGGTATTCCTGCCACTAAGCCACGGGCTTTATCAGTCGCGGCGGCGGCTTTAGACTTCTTGCCGTCATTGTGAATCATAAAGCCCAAGCCGCGATACGCGGGGTAAGACTCGTTGAACCAGCGATGACAGGCGGCTTGCAGGTGGGCTTCGGAGGTGATGACAACAGACATTGGAGAGGGTAATGATTAATGGCAGCAATCGGGGCAATCGTTGGTGTCTTCGTAGCCGTGTGAGCAGGTCGTGGGCGGGTCTTCGGGCAGACGGTAGCACTTGAGCATCGGGCTATCGAAGGGCGTCCAGTCCAAAACGAAAGGCCCTGCCGTGAGCTTGATATTGTAGAAAAGAATCAGGACGAGGACGATCAAGAAAATCATTGTCGGGAGGGGATTAAATGAAACATTCAAGAGTCTTGGAGTCTTGCTCTGCATGATTCCTTCTTGTTTTCTGTTTTTTTGTACTTTTCTTTTATGTGTATAATAAAGAAAGTACAAAAGAAAGGACAGGGGGAAAAGACATGCGGAGCAAGACTCCAAGACTCTTGAATGTTATTGTTTACTTGTTGTGGATGGTGATGGCGGCCGCTTTCCGGAGTAGCGCGGGCACGTACACCGTCTCGGAAGTGATCTGAATGCCGTAGTGCGCCGCGTAAGCGTTCACCCAGCTCGTGAACTTGTTATGGGCTAGCTCGTGCTCCCCAATGCCCTCCTGCTCACGGAAGGCCCGCCGTAGGTCGGCCATCGCCAACGGGTGCTCACGGGGCTGCTCATCCATAAAGGCGATGAACGCATCGTTGCCGCCCGTCATCTGCGCCGTCTTGCGGCGGTTGAGGTTGATGGACGTGGTACCGGGCAACCCGTGAGCGAGAAACAGGCGGCACGAGTCGAGCATAAAGGCATCGAACCGCTGCCACTCGGTGGCGTTCCAGTCATCGAAGAAGCGGCGCTTGAACTCGTCGAGCGGCGTCCACCGGGACGAGTAGTGCGCGGCTATTTCAATTTCCACCTTCCGCCGCGCGTGACTCTCGCCGGGGCTGGCGAACGTGTCGTTGATGGCGAACCCGAGCTTGGGGGAACGGTCGTAGGGGATGGCTTCCTCGCCGAGGTAATGCCGGTTGACCACGAGGCCATCACTGATCATATTGAAAAAGCGATCAAAGCGAACCTTCCGCCCTTCCAGGTCATCAAAGAACAGGATGCGGGTGGCCGCCGTCACCCGTTGCAGCGCCTTATCGTTGCGTTCGTCGTAGCCCTTGCCGTCGATGACGCAGACCGGCACCAGATGCCCCAGCGCGTGAAACACCAGCGACTTACCGGTGCCCCCGTTCGGCTCCCCGGCCACGCTGACCGCTTCATCGCAGAGGATGACGGCCTTCTTGATAGCCGCATCCTTGAAGCCGTGCAGGTAGTAGCCCATCGCGCGGCGCAGGGCGTTGAAGCGTTCGGGGCTGCCCGCCGTGATGCGCTGGATGAACGTTCCGAAGTCGCCCATCTCATCGACGAACGGCACCTCGAAACCGCGGGGCCGCACCTGCTCAGCCCACACCAAGCCGGGCAGCTCCTCATAGGGGCGCGGGGTCACGCCCTGCGCCGTTACTGACACCCAACAGTTATTGTAGAAGAAGCGCGCTTCCGTCGCCGTATCACGCACCAACGCATCCTGTGGCAGCGCGGGTAGAAACCCGAGCTGCGACTCCTTGAAGAGCGCTTCCGTCACCATCACCCGATCAATCACCTCCGTGCGGTATAACTGATAGAAGGCCGGCAGCTCGCCGTCTTCCGCTGGACGCCCGTAGAACTCGAAGGGGAGCGACGCCAGATATTCATCGACGACGTAATGCTTGATTTCGTAGTCCTTCACGGGGCGTACGATCTGCCCCTCGATGCGGGCAAGCGTTGGCTTAGCCGAGGTGGTCACAAGCCGGAAACCGGCGTCGGTCAGGAAGGCCTTCCACCGCTCGCGCGGCACGGTGATGCTGCGGCGCTCCTTCTTGGCGTCGTACTCGACGTGCCAGAACCCGGTGATGGTCTTGAGTTCGTCGTTGTAGACCTCATTCACCAGCGTCTCCACGTCGTCTTTGTTGAGGCCGCGCCCCGCCACGAGTCCGGCAATCACGCGGTCGGGCTGGGTACCGGCGCGCTTGGCCTGCCGCACCTGGTACGTCAGCTCGGCGGCCATCGTCCGGACCGGGGCAATGCCCGCCTGCTGACAGAGGTAGTAGAACGTGGCGATGGTCGCCTTGCTACTCCCCTGCTGCTTGAGGCAGCTGGTGTACTTCTTATCGCACGCGCCCTCGTCGTACTTGGCGTGGAAGCGGCTGAGGCGGTGGAAGTAGTCGCGGCCCGCTTCCCCGCATTCGTGGGCGAGGGCAAAGCCGATGCGGATCCAGTCGGCGTAATCGGTCGTCAGGTCGACGCTGGCCCCTTCGATCTTGGCGATGGTCGCTTCAAGGTCGGTCTTGAGGTAGCCGCGGATCGTGTAGGTGAGCGCGTCGGGGTTCTCGAAGAGGTCGGGGTCGTAGCTCACGAACCGCACGCGCCCCTCGTTTTTGCACCTACGGTCGGCGGTCAGGCCGTAGCGCTGCTTGTAGTAGGCCATCAGGTGGCCGAACGTTTCGCGGTGGCGCTTCGGGTCGATGGGCACGGCCACGGCGAACCCTTCGCCCCGGCAGCTCACGTAGAGATACCGGGTGTAGGGGTCGGCGGCTAGCTCCTCACGGCGCGTCAGCAGCTCGGCGTCGGGGTTGTCCTTCGTGTCGAAGTCCATCCACAGCAGGTGCGAGTGCGTGATGATATCCTTATCGGCGCGCCCGGCGCGGAAGGTGCCACTGCCCGTGAAGTTGGGCAGGAGTTCTTTGAGCGCCTTTTGCTCGCTCGAATCGGTGGGAGCTGCTCGCACGCGTTCAACGGCTTCGCGCCACTGGCCCTGCCGGATGCCCGCGAGGATAGCGGGGAGGGCCATTTCCTGCCCCGCCGTGTCTTTGATGTTGGAATAGATAGAGACCATCATTAATCGAACAGGCTAGGCATTGGAGAGAGGCAGGCGGGTGAAAACCAGATGCGCTCACGGGCGCTGTTGTCGCCGTCCGTTTGGTAGCCCTTTCGGGCCTTCCAGCTTTCGACGCTCCAGCCGTGGGCAAGTAGTTCGTCGTGGTCGTGGGCGTAGCCACAGAGCGCAATGCGCAGCAAGGGATTGCCGCCGTTTTCGAGGCACCACGCCCGCACGTCATCGGCTACGTTCGTGTGGGCGATACCGTAGCAGTCGTTCTCGGCGTCTTCGGAGTTATAGGGAGGGTCGAGGACCATTCCCGTCAGGCCGTGCTTCGTCGTGACGGACGGGCCGGTGACGCGCCGCCAATCGCCGCACGTAATGCGGGCGCTACGCAGGCGCTCAGCCAGCGTGCGGAGCCAATCAAGCGCGGGCGGGGCGTCCGTCAGGACGCCGCCCTTCCCCCCGTCACCTAGGTGCGGAAGCTGACGGTTGACGCCCGTGCCGCCGTCACCTAGGTGCGGAAGCTTACGGTTGACGCCCGTGCCGCTGTTACCGGCGTTCACGTTCGTCAACCGTAAGCCATCGGCTGTTTCGATGCGCTGCCACGGGCCTTTGCCGCTGCACCAGCCCGAACCAATCCAGCTGCACGCCCCCCAGACCCACCAGCCCGCGAGAGTCGCGTCGTAATAGGTGGGGTCGGCTTGCAGGTGCTCGGTGAGGGTGGCGCGCTCGTTCACCAGCCACGAATGGCGGGCGTGTAAATCCAGCTCCGAGACGGGCCAATCGGCGGCGCGGGCTACGGCTTCGGGGTCGGCCTGAATAGCGCGCCACAGGTTGCAGATGAAGCCGTCGAGATCGTTGAGCGTTTCGGTTGCGCGGGGCAGCCGGGCGGGCTTACCGAGCAGGACGGCCGCGCTACCCGCGAAGGGTTCGACGTAGTTAGCGACGGCGCCAAACCGCTGCCAGATAAGGTCAGCGGCGCGGGACTTGCCGCCGAACCACGGGAAGGGGGCTTTTAACGTGTTGTTGCTCATTTCGCATCCCCTCCCTCCTGCGTTTCCGTTACCAACGACTCCATATAGTCCGCCACCCGCGCCCGCAGGTCGATGACCTTGAAGAGCCGGGCGGGGCTATCGGCGGGCAGCCAGCACAGGAACGCCCCTTCCACTTCGATGCCTGCGCGCTCCAGCACCAGCCAGTACAGGCAGAGTTGAATCGAGTACTTCACCAGCTCGCAGTCCCACAGGTCGGCGAAGGGCGGCAGCATCCGCCGTGCCCACGGGTCATACTCGCAGTCGTCGGGCGTGCGGAACTGCTTATTGGTCTTCCAGTCGGCGAGCCACCGTTTGCCGTTAGCCGCGCGCAGCAACGCATCGAGGGTGCCCGCAATCCACCACCGCACATCGAACACGCGCTGCTCGATGGCTTCCGGCGCGAAGTCTTTCAGCCGGTCGAAGGCGAGCATCTTGAAGCGTGCTATCCGCACGGCCACGTCCTGATCGAGCCGGTCACCGGGAGCCAGCGGCACCAACGGGTATTCGGTCAGGCCCGCCACGTGCCGCCAATAATCTTCGACGCCGCCGTGCGTGAGCGTGCCCATCTCACAGGCGTAGTCCCGTCCGGCCGCCCACTCGGCGAGCACGTCGGCGACAGGTACGTTACGCTTGAGGGCCACGCGGGCAGCCACGGCGGGCGCATCGAAGGGCTCTTCGAACTGCTTGAGGAAGGTCGTCACGCCGGGCACCGTGCGGCCCTTGTAGCTATAACGGTGCTTCTTCTCGTCGAAGGCGAAACCGGGAAACGTGAAGTGCGGCATCGTCAGGGCGGCCGGGGTCAGATTAATACTCATACGGCGAGGGGGAGGGAAATGGGTTTCGGCTGCGCTTGCGGGGCGGGTGCCCGCATCGCCATCTGGTGATCCACCCAGCCGGATTTGTAGTTGCGGAACCGGGCGACCTCGCGCAGCTCGTCTTCCGATAGGGACCACAGGGGGCGGCCTTTCAGATGATCGGGCATCGGTTGGGCCTTGCGGGTGCCCGCAATCAGGCCGCCCACGCGTACCTCTTCGAACTCGACGACCTTCGACTCGGCAGCCGGGGGCGGGAACTCGTGACCGCATTCGGGGCACGTGCGGATCGACGTGGCCAGCAAACGGTAGCAGCTGGGGCATTCCTTCACGGGCGCCACGCCGGTCGTCTTCTTCTTGGTCGTTTCGAGGGTCGGTACTTCGTCCGCTTCGACGGGGCCGTGCGCGTAGATGTTGGCGCCCTGGTCAATGACGATGCAGGCCGTTTTGCCCGGCACTGGGCGCAGACCCCGCCCGACCATTTGTAGGTACAGGCTCTTGCTCTTGGTGGCCCGGTTGAGAATCACCGTCTCGATGGCGGGCAGGTCGAACCCTTCGGTGAAGAGGTTGACGTTCGAGAGCACCATCACCTTGCCAGTGCGGAAGTCGTCGATGGCCTGCGCGCGCTCGATGGCGCTGGACTCACCATCCACGTGCCGGGCCGAAATGCCCGCCTGATTGAACGCCTCGACGGTGTTGCGGCTGTGCTCGACGTTCACGCAGAACACGATGGCTTTCGTGGCCCGGGCAAAGCGCAGGTAGTTTTCCACGACCTGCGCGTACACTTCGCGCTTGTTGAATTTGTCGAACAGTTGGCCGCTGTTGTACTCCCCGGCCGTCACCTTCACGCCCGTCACATCGACTGAACGCGGCGCGAAGACGCGTGTCGGCACGAGGTAGCCGCGTTCGATGAGGTCGGGAATCCGGATCGGCGCGACCAGCTCCTGATAGATATCGCCGAGGCCTTTGCCGTCGAGGCGGTACGGCGTGGCCGTGAGGCCCACGACGGCAGCACCCGCGAAGTGGTTCAGGATCTTTTGGAAGGAGCCGGCGACGGAGTGATGACACTCGTCGACGATGATGAGGCTAAAGTGATCAGGCGCGAAGGTGCTCAGCCGCCGCACGAGCGTGGCCACGGAGGCGACCATCACCGTGCGGTTGACCATCGTATAGCCCGCCATCACGATGCCGGGGCGGATGCCGAATTGATGCAGGCGGTTCTTCGCTTGGTCAACTAACTCTTGCCGGTGGGCGAGAAAGAGCACGCGCCCCTTCTCGCTCGCCGAGCGGATGATATCGGCCGCGACGGTGGTATTATGGGTCACCGTGCAGTCTCCGAGCAGAAACAATCCGTCGCCTTCCAACTCAAAGCCGTAGTATTCGCCTTCGCCAATGGATTGCATCGCGAAACCGGTGCGCAGCACGCTTTTCTTTTGGCGCCGCACTTCCGCCTGACGCCGGGGTAGCAGCGTCGGAATCAGCTGCGTGTCGCCAGAGATAAACAGTCGAGCATAGTCGCCGTAGCCGGGCACCGTCTTGACGCTACGCGTGACGCCGAATCCGAGGCTTTGGGCTAGAAAAGCGATGTCGTCGGCTAGTCCGTCGTACTCGCTGACGATCTCAAAGTGTCCGTGGTGTAGGTAGCCGTCACCGTCGAGTAAGCCCGCCAGCAGTTCCAGGCGTTGCCCACGGCTGGCACGCAGGTACGCGTCAGGAATGCGCACCTGTCCATCGATCAGGCAGGTGCGGACCGCGTCAAGGTAGCGGTTAGCCGCGCCGCCAATTTTGCCCCGCGTGATGGTCGCTTTCAGACACGTGCCCCGGTCGTTGTCGGGTACGATGTCCACGCGATAATCGCCGTCTGCGAAGCTGCGCAGGTACTCGAACGTTTCGCTGTCAAGGCTATTGGTGGTGATCTTGAACGTATCGGCGGCCTTTGCGCCGTCGGCAATCCACAGCCCCAACAGGCGCGGCGGAATTGGTTGCTCCCGCTGGGTCAACTCGAAGCCGGTACGGTACAGCTTGAGGACGTGCTTCGTTGATCGCGACAGGCGCAGATAGTCATCAACCGACAGGTTAACGACTTCGCCTTTTTGGATGCCGCCTGCTCGCCCCGTCGCCACCAGCGAAAGAATGTGCGAGCGATTGCAGACCCACGATTCGCCCCGCGTAGGGCAAATACGGAAGAGCTCTTCGCGCCCTGTACACGTATTCAGTACGAGCCGGGGTTGCGAGTCCGGCCCCATCAGCAGCATACCTGGCGCCACGCATTCGACGGGGATGCGCTGCCCATCAGCCAGTATAACGAGCGTGCCCTTGCCGAGGCATTTACCCCCGCCGGTGGCGATGGCGAGAATCACCCGGCGATGGCGGGCCTTGAAGGCGGCGCGTACTTCGGCGATGGCGTCGAGCTGGTAGTCGCGAAGCTGGACTTGGTTAGACACTGACCGCCTCCTTCCTGATATCCACCCCGCGCACCCGAAAGGTGTACATGTCTTTTCGCTGGCGAACCTTGCCGTTTATCACGAGCCGATGGCAGGGATTAAATCCGGAACAGATTACTTCGGCTTGTCCCAAGCAAAAGCGGTCAATCACGCCCACGGTGCCGGTATAGTCCCCGCCTTCTCGCGCGTGATTGTGCCACGTGCCACTGCGCGAACGCGTAAGCATCACGAGCTCGCCAACCTGAAAGCGCAGCGGGGCCAAGTCGAGCGACAGCGCCTCTTTCAGCTCGTGCCGACCGGTGAGCATCCACCGGCACGGCACTTCCCCGCCCGGCATGTACTGTTTGCGCACCCGGCCGCGAATCTTTTGGCCGTCGATGGTCAGGCTATCGACCAAATACCCGCCGATGGTCGCGCCCAGCAACGGCAGTTGGTCGGGCAACAGGGCAGCCGTATAAAGCTCAGGCATTGGCGCCCCCTTTCTCCGCCTTGAGCTTATTGACCTCCGCGCGCAGCGTGGTGATCTTGCCTTTCAGCGACGTGTTCGAGCGCAGTACGTCTTCGTACTTGGCGAGCATCCGCGTGAGGCGGCCATTGAGGGCGCGGGTTTCTTCGAGCTGCTTTTCGGCGGCCACGGCCTGCCGTTCGGCGGCGTTGGCTTGCTTCTCGGTAGCGTTGGCGATGCGTTGCTGACAGCCCGCAATCAGGTGGTCGTGCGTAGCGTCTTGATTCTCTTTTAATCGAATCGTCAAGCGGCTCACTTCTTCAAAAGATCTAGCCATTGGTGACCTCCTTTCCATTCACCAGCGTCAGCCCGCCCCCGCACGGGGCAGCCGCAGCGCGGGCCGCCCCGCACCCGTAGTGCGCCGCGTTCACCCCCGCGCCCGCGAGCACCGCGCAGACGGTGGCGAGGGTCAGCGGGCCGGTGGCCGCGCGCGTCACCAGCTCGCGCAGGGCGTCATCACAGGCCGACAGGCGGCGCGCCAATACCTGATTGGTTTCGGTGGCCGATTCGAGGGCGCTCAGAGCCGAGGCAACAGTGGCTTGTTCGTTAGACACTGGCTACCTCCTTCCGGACAAAGCGGCTTTCGTTGTCGAGCTGGTAAGCGACGTTCGCCTCCAGCACCGCACCTTTGGCGTCACAGATGCGCAGCACGAGCACGGGTGCGGCGGGGGTAATCAGGCAGGAATCTTTCTTAGCCATGGTACTTTTGAGGGTTATTCGGTTTTTTTGAAGTGCCTCGTCGTCGGGTCCTACTCCGGCGGCGGGGTTTTTTATTGTTCGCTGAGAGGGGTGGTCGGCACCTTCGCCGACAGCAAGCAGAAATCACCGGGGCACGTCGGGTGGTCTTCTACCCAGCCGCCCCGGCGGGCCGCATCAATCACCGCCCCTGCCTCCTGCTTGCACCCGATGCGCCGGAGGGCGCGCGTGGCGCCGTCGGGGGTGTACCAGGTATCGAGCGCAAAAGCGCGTCGTAGCAGAGAAGCAAAGGCGGTGACGTTCACGGGACAGATATCCGGGAAAGGGGCAGCTTAGAAGGGCAGTTTGTCGTCGTCTTCCTCTTGAGCGGGGGCATCATTGCCACCGCTCACGACCGTGACCTGCGGCTCCTTCATCGCCTTGAATTCGGGCGTGGCGCTGATGCGCGTGCGCAGCCATTCGGGCAGGGCTTCGTAGGTCTTCCAGTCGTAAGCCTCGCCGGGGCCGGGGTAGCAGAGCACCACCTGCGGCATAATCTGCGGCGGGCACTTGACGCCTTTCGGCATCGCTGCCACCGATGACAGCCGCGCTTTGAGGTTGCCCTTCGCGTCCGGCACGTGGATCACGTTGAGCATGCACGCCACGCCGAGGAGCTTGGTGATATCGACCGCGTTCGCCTCTTCGTCCGTGTAAGGCTTCCCGCGCCACGATTCGAGGTGATGCCGCAGGGTCGCCTTCGCGTGCATCGACAGGGTGTAGTCCTTCGAGATGAGGTACGGTTGCTCCCCGTTCTCTTCCTTGAAGACCTTCGTTTCCGTGGGCAGCTCCCACGTGATGCGCACCCGGTGCAGCTTTTTCGGCTGCCCCTGATACTCGTCGTCTTCCGTGCCGATCTGCACCATCGAGATGCAGCGGGCCATGTGATTACCGGCGGGTGCCGGGGTGTAGTTCGATGACGAACCGGTTGAGCTTGCAACGATGCCAGCCATTGTATGAGGTGTTCGGTTTAGGCCCCGTCCCCGGCGTTTGTTGGCGTGAGGGAAAGGGACTAAGCGGCGATGCGTTGTTCGGCTTCGCGCTCCTTGATGGCGAGCCGCAGCTTGTCAATGCTCAGCTGCGCGCGCTCCTGATTCATCTTGTTGATGTTGAGGAGCATCTTCGTTTTCTCCGCCCGCGTGATGACGGGGTTGTTGAGGAGCCGAATGATCTCCTCTTTCTGCTTGGTCGTCGCGTAGCGCACATCGGCGCTCGCTTCACCGGGCGCGGCCACCGGGGGCACGACGGCCAACGCCACCAGCGCCGAGGGCTGGGTGGGCAAGCCGTGTTTGGCGAGAATCCGCTGGATTTCCGCCGGGGTGATAAAGCCGCCTTCTTCCGATTGGGCAGCGTTGAGCACGTCGATCATCGCCGTGCGGTAGCAATAGGAGGGAATGAACGTGGACATATTTGAAAAGGCCCTAAGGGCATTTGAGGTGACGATTTCAGGGGCATTCCGCCGTGGCGTACAGGCTGGACAGATTCAGCAGCAGGGCTAGCAGCGTGAGCAGTAAGGCGCCGAGGGCGAGCGACTGTGGGCGCGAGAGGAACCGTTTGGCGCGCTCCATTACACGTCCCGCTCTTTGGCTTTCAGGTCGGCCCGGCGGTTGCGCAGCGAGCCGAGGGCGCGGCGCAGGGCCGTGTGCCAGCGCAGGTGTTCGCTGTCCGTTGACCGGCCTTGTGGCGTGCGCAGGTGGGCGGCATCGTCGATCATCAGCGGGTCGGCGAGCACCTTGTCTAGCTCGGCGATGACTTCCGCCGTCGGGCGGGTGTAGCAGTCATCAAGGAAGGCCATCATTTGACCGGGGGCGGGCAGGCAGTAGGGCATCGGAGGAAGAGCTAAGCCGTGAAGCGGGACGACCACCGCAGCCGTAAAGCGGCCTCAACAGCCAGCGCCCGACGGTGCAGGGGGGAATGCGACGGGGCCACGGTGCGGGCCGTTTGCGCCGCCATCAGGCGGCAGTAGAAGCGGGCCGCTTTGTGGCGGGCGCGGTAGTGGGGGTTGGTTTTCACCGGTTTGGGGGGTTTTGGGTGGGTGGGTATTAGCGGGCGGAACGGTGCCGCCCGAGTTCTTTGGCTTGGCGGTAGACCACGCACGAGGCGCGGGTAAAGCCCACGCTGCGGCCGTTTTGCACGCGCACAAGCAGCGTATCGGGGCGGCGGGCTTCCTGATAGAGGGCGGTGCGGCTCAGGCCGGTCGACTCCATCGCGGCGGCCACATCGATCACGGCATCTTCCAGCGCCCGCACCCGCGCCACCAGCGCTGCCTTTTCGGCGCGCTCGACGTCGAGCTGCGCCGCTACCGCTTGGTAGTCGGCCAGCGGCACGGCTTGCAGGATGGTCGGGGCGGTGAGCATCGCGGGGGCTAGGCGCTGAGGTTGGCGAAGTCCTGAGCGGCGCTCAGCGTACCAGCTTCCCGGCAGATGCGGGCGGCTTCTGCTACCACCCGATTACCGGGGCGACCGTCCTTCAAGGCCTTCCGGACGGCGCGGCGGGAAATGCCGAAATGCTCGGCGAGGGCCGCCTGCTGACCGTGGGGAAGGGCGTCACGCAAATCAATTCGCGTAGTGCCTTGTGTTTCGGTGGTCATCTTGTTTACCTTTAGTTCCGTATTGGTACCTGTTTGGTACCGATGCGACAAAGGTAAACAAACTGTTTACAAATCTCCAAACAAACTGGTTACTACCTCTAACATTTTTCCCGCAATGATTACCGACTTGGCTCAATCATCTATCACACAGCGCTTTGTAGAATCCTACAACGAACTGAAACGTTTAGGACGCGTCAGAAGTGTGAAACAATTTGCTGAATCTACGGGCTTCATACCCCAAGCATGGACGGGGTATGAGTCAGGAAAGCGCCGAGTCAACCCCGAAGTAGCAGCGGCAGCCGCTAAACAATTCGGTTTGTCTCTAACGTTTTTGTTACACGGCGAAGGCCCCATGTTTGGCCCCGGCGAGACACATAATGATGTGATTTTGCCGGTCGCTCCTACCGAATCCAACTACCGCGATTTGCTCCCCGGTGAGATGGAGTTCATCCCCATCCGCTTCTACTCGATTAAGGCGATGGGTTCATTTTTGGCAACCTGCCAAGACCCAAAATCAGAAGAGCAGGCGGAAGGCGAGATGATGATCTGGATCAAGGAACCCGGCGTGGACTATTCGAAAGCGCGCGGAATTGAAATCGAAGGAAACTCGATGGCGCCACGCTATCCCCACGGCGCCCGCGCCCTAGTTCGGAAGGTGACTGATGGCGACTGGCAGCACGCGCGCGGCGTTCACGCGGTCAGCACCAAGACGGAGATGTTTGTCATCAAGCGCATCATCGACTGCGAGAACGGCGTGCTGGTGATGCGCGCCGATAATCCCGATATGCCCCAGACCCTGCGCGTGCCGCTGTCTGAGGTAAACTGTCTGTGGAAAGTAGGGGAAGCCTACCTCCCGGCAGAACGATAATATTTTCTAATTTTTTCCTTTCCCCCTACTCCCATTCCAATGGACTTTATTGACGCCATTAAAGCGCTCGGCGAACGCGTCGGCCGCTTAAAAGAAAACGTACAAACCGAAGAGGCGACCAAAAGCGCCTTTGTTATGCCCTTTCTGGCTGCGCTCGGTTATGACGTCTTCAACCCCATCGAAGTCATCCCTGAATTTATCGCCGACTTAGGTATCAAAAAGGGCGAAAAAGTGGATTACTGCATTCAGAAAGAAGGGGTGCCGATTCTCATCGTCGAGTGTAAACACTGGAGAGAGACGCTCGATGTTCACAACTCGCAGCTTCACCGGTATTTCCACGTAACCGCCACGCGGTTCGGCATCCTCACCAACGGCATTATCTACCGTTTTTATACGGATTTGATTGAGCCGAACAAGATGGATGATAAGCCCTTTTGGGAAATCAACATCACCGATATGAGTGAAGCGGCCGTTTTCGAGCTCAAGAAGTTTCACAAAACGGGCTTCAACGTCGAGCAAATTCTGAGTTCAGCTTCCGAACTCAAGTATACCCGCGAAGTCAAGCAGCTGCTTGCCGCGGAGCTGCGAGACCCCAGCGCCGACTTTGTACGCCTTTTTGCGCGGCAGGTAGCGTCGGGCAAGCTCACGGAGAAGGTAATGGAGCAGTTTGTCACCATCGTGCGCAAGTCGAGTACCCAGCTCATTAATGAGATGATTACCGACCGTCTGAAGTCCGCGCTGGCAAAGGAAGAGGTCGTGCAAACGCTGCCCGTAGTAGAAGAACCGTCTGCTGAGCAAACGCGCGCAACTGAGTTCACGGAAGCCGAGCGCGAAGCCTTTATGATCGTTAAGGCCATTCTGCGACAGAAGGTAGACACTGCGCGCATCACCCACCGCGACACGGCCAGCTACCTCAACGTGCTGCTCGACGACAATAAAAACAAGACGGTCTGCCGCCTGTGGCTCAACGGCGCAAAGCTTTATATCTCCTTCCTCGACGAGAATAAAAAGGATGTGCGTTCGGAGATCAGCTCGCTCGACGACATCTATAAGTACAGTGAGCAGATCATTGCCGTGGCGACGCAATTAGACGCGAAGAAGCCCGGCGCTTCCGTCGTCTAAATGGGCCTCGCGACTGCCAAACTCACCCTCGCCGCGAAAGCCGACAGCGACGGCCTCACGGACGTGCGCATCCGGTTCACCAAAGACCGCATCAGCCGGTTTGTGAACGCGGGCGTGGCGTGCGTGGCCAAGAACTGGAACACGAAAGCCACGGAAGTACAGAAGAAGTGGCTGCTCACCGGCCACACGGCGCACGTCGTCGATAACGACCACTTGACCGACGAGCTGGCCCGCGCCCGGCAGCTCATCCGCGAGAACCCCGCCGCATCGGCCGATGAGTTGAAGGCGCTCTTCATCAAACCCCGCGATACCCCCGACGCCACCACGGCGCCCGCCGCGCCCGACTTTCTCACCTACTTCCGGCTGGAAGTGGTGCGCTGCGAGCACAGCGGCAACCCGCGCACGGCCGCCAAACGGCGCTCCATTCTCACCAAGCTGGAGAACCACGCCGGCGCCGGGCAGCCCCTCCCCTTCTCGCGCCTCACGCCCGCGTGGGTGCGCGACTGGAAGTCGGCGTATCTGGCGCGCTACCCCGACGGCGGCCTCTCGATTAACAAGGAGCTGGAAGTGATTCGCACCGTGTTCAAGCAGGCCGTACTAGAGCAGGTGGTGCCCTTCGAGTCGAACCCGTTCCTGTACGTCAAGCTCTCGCGCAAGGGCAGCAAGAAGCGCAAGGACCGGCTCAGCGAAGCGCAGGTCATCGCGTTTGAGACGATGCCGGTTCCGCCGATGCCACCACGCTCCCGGCGGCACTGGGCACAATTCACCCGCGATGCCTGGCTGCTGGCCTATCACCTGCAAGGCACCCGCGTAGGCGACGTGATTGAGCTGCGCTACGGGCACCTGCGGCCCGACCGCGTGGTGTTCACCGAGCGCAAGACGGGCAAAACCAAATCCGTCCCGCGTCACCCGCGGCTCGATGCGATCCTCAACCGCTACATCGCCGCCGGGCCTCCCCTACCCGAGCGCTACCTGCTGCCCCTGCTCGATCACCGGCAGACCTACGCCCAACCGCCCAGCGCCAACCCGGAAACGGCGCGCTTGCAGCTGCGCACGCTGCTCAAAAAGATTGAGTCCATCGAATCGGCTCTGAACGAATGGCTCAAGCGACTCGCGCCGTTGGCGGGGCTGACGGACATTCACCTCACGACCCACGTGGCGCGGCACTCCTTCGCCAACGCCGCCCGTTTAGCCCTCGGCGGCAACGTCTCGGCTATTAAGGATTTGCTCGGGCACGGCGATCTGGCGACGACGCAGGCGTATTTAGCGGAACTCGAAGAAGGCGAACTGGATCAGGAAGCGATGGCCGTTTACTACCGAACTGGTACAACGCCGGTATAACACGCCGTGAACACCGGGGGACAGTAACCGTTTTTAGGCGCGGTTTGGGGTAGATCGGGAGTACCTTTGCCCCGCCTCAGGCGCTGGAAACGGCTTTTTTGGTGGTTCGTTGGGTGGGGGTTGTCCCCCGGTGTTCACAAACGCCAGTTCCCTACGGACTACTCGCCATAGGGCAAAAAAAGCCCTCAGCTCACGCTGAGGGCCTTTTTATTTGAAAAAGTAACAGGAAAGTAACAAAATCGGCAGTAGTACTGACACTATCATCACCACTGGCCGACCTTCGACCTTGGCGCGCCGGTCGGGCCTCGGCGCGGCTGCCATCTTCCACTTCTCTGCTGATCGTGCCGAATGTCTAAACAGTCTGCCGATCTCTTGGATTACTCGCTCCAACGACTTTGAGGTTGCCCCCCCCAACAACAAGGAGGACTGCGGGACGCTCGTCAGCTCCCGTGCTCGAAGCCGCCCTGCCGGCCAAAAAGAGGTGGAAGGGGCCGTACCTCGTTACCCGCAGCGGGCGGGTAGTGCGCGAAGAGGTTGAATGGATAGGCGGACGAGACGCCCGGCGCTTTCTGTCTGCTTTGATAAAAAGCAGTAGCTTGCCTTATGAAGAAAGCTGACTATTTAGCGCTCCCCGCCGTTCAATGTTTCGCTACTTTTTTAATCGGCCACCTGAGTGCCGAAGGGCGGTTCGGTCATCAATACCACCACCGTAAGGCTCGCAAAGCTTGGAAGTGCGAATCGCTCTACGATGCCTTCAAGAAGTACGACTGGAACGGTGCAGGATATGACACCACAGACCAAATCCTAAAACCCCTTGCGACGGAAGTACGCCGCAGCGTCCGCGAAAATGATAACGCCGCCTGCCGCAGCGCCTGCATCGGCATCCTGGATTGGGGCGGCGTGGGGAAACAGAAACCGACCAACATCACCGCCCTTGATACGCTGACGGCCGCGCACGGCAGTCTGCCGACCTATTTTGAAAAAGTACGCGCCGAGCTGAATCGCCCCGACTTTTCGACGGCGACGAGCTGGGACGGCATCAAGATGAACTCTGGATACACTAAACTCTACGCGATGCTGTTTGATGATTTCATCATTTACGACAGTCGCGTTGGGGCGGCGCTGGGCCTGCTGGTCCGGAAATGGTGCGAGCAGGAAGGCCTGAGTACCGTGCCGAAAGAGCTGCGTTTTGCCTTTAAGTACGCCCCGGGCGCGCCGGACGTGCGCCAAAGCCGGAACCCCAGCCAGGGGCCACTCACCTTTGGCCCGCTGCAGTCAGACCGCCACCACACCGAGCACAATATGTGGGCGAACTGGTTACTGACCGCCGTGCTGACGCAACTGACGCCCAATTCGCCCCTGCACCAAGTAGCGGCTACTGAACAGTTGCGCGCCGTGGAAGCCGCCCTGTTTATGATCGGCTACGACGTGCGCCCCTCCGCTAGCTAGGGGGCCAATCCGATGGGTTTACTCCTTGTCGTACACTCCTGCCGCTACCTGCAACGCCGCCGCCATTTCGGTGCGCAGGGTTGGCAGCGCCAGCACTTCCACATCGGCTCCGAAGACCACCGTGGTAGCGGGGACGGATACGCCAATCAAATTCGCGAAATAGGTTTCCGGTCTCAAGGCGCTCGGCAGGTATGAAATATCGGACGCCGGGGCCAAGTGGCGAATGCGGTCGAGGGCGTAGAGCGTGATGGGCTGATTGGTACGGGGCGCGTGCCCGAGTAGAAACCAGCGCCCTTTACTGGCTCCCCGAGTGTTTTGCGAGACTCCGTGGAGTGACGAGCGAAGCGACGTCACCTTCCTGACCCGTGATCTGACACCGCTGGCCCCCTAAATGGCGGCTCCGGCGGGCGTGGAGGTGGTGGGGCCGCAGTACCTGCACAATCTGCTAGGAAAGCGGCGGTAAGTGGTGAATATCAGCAAGGAGATGATTGTAATAAACCCGAATGGCCGGAAGAGGATTGCGGCGCACGAAGCGGCCCCGCCCGCCGGGATTAGGCGATGTGGTCAAGCGTGAATTAGCTTTCGGCACTGTACTGAGCTACTCTTTCGCTTACTCACGTCTGCCGCGTGTTACTAGATAATAAATCCCGCCCCGACGCCGACACTTCGGCGGTAGTATACGACTTCATTAAAGAGAACCTCGATAAGCCGGGGGCTTTCGACGTGGTGACCGGTTATTTCTCGGCGGCGGCGCTGGCGTGCCTGCACAAGGACTTTGACGGGAAGCTGACAAGCTGCCGCTTGGTCATCGGCGACACGGAGCAGCTGGAATTGGAAGGCGAGAAACTGTACGACTTGCTCAACGATGATCTGAGTGCGGATCGGGCGCTGAGTGTGAGCAGCAACGCCCGACAGGCAATGGATTTCCTGACGCCCGAAACGGTGCAGGTGCGGACGCTGCGGCCGAACTTCTGCCACGCAAAGGCTTACCTGTTTCACGCCGACTCGAAGAAGGCAACGGACCACTTCTTCGTGACAGGCTCCTCGAACCTGACGCAGGCGGGGCTGGGGCTGACGGAGTCGGGCAACTTGGAGCTGAACACCGCCGGTGCCGGCACGGATGCCAACTACAAGGAGCTGCGCCAATGGTACGCCGATCTGTGGAAGAAGCCCGAAACCCGCACTACCGTCCGCGGCCTTGATGGGCGCGAAGTGGACTTTAAAACCCATCTGCTGAAGCTGCTCGCCGACCTCAACCGTAAGTACAGCCCGCGCGAGGTGTATGAAAAGGTGCTCTACGAGCTGTTCGCCGCGGAGCTGCTGGCTTGGGAAAGCCGCCCCGACGTACTCCGCCAGATCACCGACCTGCGCGAAACCGAAGTCTACAAAGCCCTCCTCCCCTTCCAGCGGCAGGGCGTGCTGAGCCTGATCCGGATGCTCCAGACCTACGGCGGCGCCATCCTCGCCGATGCCGTGGGCTTGGGTAAAACCTGGCAGGCGCTGGCCGTGATGAAGTTCTTCGAGATGGACGGCCGCGAAGTCATTCTGCTGTCGCCTAAAAAGCTGGAGAACAACTGGCGACGCTGGCTGCACGGGTTCGACTCGCGGTTTGATGCCGATGAGTTCGATTACGTTATCCGCTACCATACCGACCTCACCGACGAGTACTTCGAGCACCGCAACAAGCCCGATTTCAAAAGCCTGCGGTACTTCCAGAGCAGCAAGCCCAAGCTCATCGTCATCGATGAAAGCCACAACCTGCGCAACGATAAAAGCAGCCGCTACAAGTGGCTCGTGGAAAAGCTGCTGGCCAAAAACCGCGACATAAAAGTTCTGCTGCTCTCGGCTACCCCCATCAACACCCAGCTCACCGACGTCCGCAACCAGTTCAAGCTGCTGGTGAAAGGGCAAAACAACGGCTTTGCCGACGTCGCCGGCATCCAGATCAACTCGCTCCAGCACGCTTTTGCCGACGTGCAGCACAAATTCGAGGAGTGGCAGAAGCTGCCCGCCGAAACCCGCCTGCTCGCCACCTTCATCCAGCACCTGCCGAAGCCGTTCTTCGACCTCACCGACCGCCTCATCGTGGCGCGCACCCGGAAGATGATTCAGGGGAAAGAGCTGGGCCTCCACTTCCCCAAAAAGGAGAAGCCTGAAAACATCTACGTCGGCATCGAGCAGCTGGGCGGCCTCAAGGGCTTCGATCAAACCAATTTGACATCGCACTACACCCTGAGACTCAACCGTGCCTTAGGATTGACCAATAATACCCAACACGCCAAGCCTACGTCTTGGAAACTCAAGAGAGACCATAGCAGACGAGCGGCTTACGGTACGGCGGTGGCGGGGGTAGCATTACTTTACCAGACCAATTCCGTTTTATGACTCCTTTTGAACGTTACTTATCTGACCTGCATAGCATCCACGCTTCCGGTACAGGAGTCAAGGAAACGTCTTACTATCCGCCTCTTACCAATCTATTCGACTCGGTCGGGCGCCTACTAAAGCCACGCGTTCACAGCATCCTGAACCCCAAAAACAAGGGGGCCGGCATTCCGGATATTGGTTTTTACACGGCAACGCAGCTAAAGCGCGGCGAGCTGACGCCGAACCAAGCCACCAACCCCGAGCGTGGCGCCGTGGAAGCTAAAGGCACGGCGCAGAACATTGAGAAACTGGCGCAGAGCGCGCAGGTTAAAAAATACCTGACGCACTACGGGCTGGTGCTGGTCACCAACCTACGAGAGTTTTTGCTGCTGGAAGCCGACGAGCAGGGGCAGCCGATTTACCGGGAGCGGTACGCCGTCGGTGCTTCCGAAGCGGAGTTTTGGCAGTTGGCCGCCCCCGAGCAGCGCGAAGCCACCGTGGCGGCGCACGGCGCGCGCCTGACCGAGTTTCTGCGGCGGGTACTGCTCTACAAAGCGCCCATCACGGCACCCGATGAGCTGGCGCGCTTTCTGGCGTCATACGCCCGCGAGGGGCTTTTTCGGCTCGAACAGTCAGCCGACCTGCCCGCGCTCGATCAGCTCCGGCAGGCGATGGAACAGGCGCTCGGCAACCGCTTCGTGGGTGAGAAAGGTGAGCATTTCTTCCGCTCGACGCTGGTGCAGACGCTGTTCTACGGGGTCTTCTCGGCGTGGGTCCTGTGGAGCCGGACGGCGCCCGCTGGTGCCGTGTTCGACTGGCGTGCGGCGGCGTGGAGCCTGCACGTACCGATGATCAAATCGCTGTTCGAGGATTTGAGCAAGCCCTCGACGCTGCAACCGCTCGGGCTTGATGAGGTGCTCGACTGGACAGCCGCCGTACTCAACCGGGTGAAGCGGGCGGTGTTCTTCAAGCGGTTTGAGGAGGCATACGCGGTCCAATACTTCTACGAGCCGTTTCTGGAAGCCTACGACCCCGCGTTGCGCCGCGAATTGGGCGTGTGGTACACGCCACCCGAAATCGTGACGTACATGGTCGAGCGCGTGGACCGGGTGCTGCGCGAGGAGCTGGGCTTGCCCGATGGCCTCGCCGACCCGAGCGTGTACGTCCTCGACCCTGCCTGCGGCACCGGGGCCTACCTAGTGGAAGTCGTGCGCCGCATTGCCCGAACCTACGATGAGCAGGGCGCCGATGCGCTCACCCGTCAGGACCTGAAGAAGGCCGTGCGCGAGCGCCTGTTTGGGTTCGAGCTGATGCCCGCGCCCTTTGTGGTGGCACACTTACAGCTGGGGTTGCTCTTGCAGGAGCTGGGCGCCCCGCTCGACTTCAAGACCGACGCGAAGAAGAAAACCGCCGAGCGCGCCGCCGTCTACCTCACCAACTCGCTTACCGGCTGGGAAGAGCACGACGCGCTGCCGCCGCTTACCGGCCAGCTTTACCCAGACCTGAAAGCCGAGCACGACGCCGCCCGCGACGTCAAGCGGCAAAAACCCATTCTGGTGGTGCTCGGCAACCCGCCCTACAACGCCTACGCCGGCACCAGCCCCGCCGAGGAAAATGGCTTAGTGGACATTTACAAGCAGGGCCTGATCGAGGAGTGGGGAATAAAAAAATTCAACCTCGACGAGCTGTACGTACGCTTTTTCCGCATCGCCGAGCGGCGCGTAGCCGAAGGGACCGGCCAAGGTGTGGTGAGCTTCGTTACCAACTTCAGCTACCTGCGCTCCAAGTCGTTCGTGGTGATGCGCCGCCATCTGCTGGGCAATTTCGACCGGCTCTGGTTCGACAACCTCAACGGCGACTCCCGTGAAACCGGCAAGACCACGCCCACCGGCGAGCCGGACCCGAGCGTGTTCAGTACGCCGCAGAACCCCGCCGGCATCCGCAAAGGCACAGCCGTGGGGCTGCTGGTACGCCGTGCCCCGGTAGCGGGCACCGCCCCAGCCGCGCCGCTGGTGCGCTACCGCGAATTCTGGGGTAAGGGCAAGCGGGAGGCGTTGGTCGCTTCGCTCACTGTCCCCAACTTCAACGCGCAGTATCAGGTGATGGACCCCACCGCCCGCGACTGGTTCACGTTCCGGGCGGGCGCAGCGCCGGAGGAAGAGGAGATCAACGCCGACACAGGATTACCTGACGCGTCAGCTACTGACCAGTACCGCACGTGGCCGACGCTGGTGGAACTGGCCGCGCAATTACCGCTCAATGGTCCCGTAGAAAGACGCGGGTTGTCACTGATCGCGCACGAGCGAGAAGTTCTCGAAGAGAGAATGAGCGCATACTTTGATCCAGCGGTCACAGACGAGAGAGTAGCAGAAATAAGCGCACCGCTAATGATGACGGGTAATAGAATCGCTGGTCCAGAAGCGCGCAAGAAACTTCAATCAGAGACAGCATACAACCCGAACGTTATCACGCGTTACCCTTTTAAGCCATTCGATAACAGGTGGTGCTATTTAGCGAATATCCGTCCTCTTTTTAGCGAACCAAGTCCTTCCTTATTAAAGCTTCAAGACGTCCCTGGTAATAGCTTTCTGATAAGTCGTGACTCTGCTGACAAAAGCAAGGAGGGGGTACCTTTTACGATGAGTTCGTTGGTAAGCGACTATGATTCTTTGTCTGGTCACGCACGCCACTTTCCTGTATTATTAACTCGGGAGTCGATAGCCACCCCCCTATTCGGCGCCGCTGAGCCGCAGATAACGGCCAACATATCGGCCCGCGTCCGTGCGTACCTGACGGCGCTGGGTTTGACCGATCTCGACCAGCTTCCCACCGCCGGGCTGCCGTGGTACCACGCGCTGGCCATGGGCTACAGCCCGCGCTACCGCGCCCGCCACGCCGCCGACCTGCCCCACGACTGGCCCCGCATCCCATTGCCCGCCACCGCCGCTGACCTGCGGCAGTCGGCCGCGCTCGGCGAGCGGGTGGCCGCCCTGCTGGCCGCCGACGCACCGCTCATCGGCGTGAGCCACTCGCCCGTTAAGGCCTTGCAGCCGTTCGGCAAGCTCACGGTGGCAGCACCCGCCACCACCGCCGATCTGGCCCTGACCGTGGGCTGGGGCAGTGGCGGCCACGGCAAACCTGTGATGCCCGGCACCGGCCGCGTCAGTTCCCGCCCCTACACCGACGCCGAGCGCGACGCCCTCGACGCGCTCTTCGCCGACGCGGGCCTTCCACCAGCGGCCGGTTACGCGCTCCTC
This sequence comes from Hymenobacteraceae bacterium, assembly GCA_031397815.1. Classification (GTDB taxonomy): domain Bacteria; phylum Bacteroidota; class Bacteroidia; order Cytophagales; family Hymenobacteraceae; genus JANNMJ01. The sequence goes on along the minus strand of JANNMJ010000054.1, from coordinate 1,781 downwards.
GGCGATACCGCCCTCGACGTGTACCTCAACGACACCACCTACTGGACCGGCATTCCGGCGCGGGTCTGGGAGTTTACCATCGGCGGCTATCAGGTGCTCAAAAAGTGGCTTTCCTACCGCGAGCAGCCCATCCTGACCCGCCCCCTCACCCCCGAAGAGGCGCGCTACGTGCCACAGGTGGTGCGGCGCCTACTGGCGCTCCTGCTACTCGCGCCAGCGCTGGATGCCAGCTACGAAGCCGCAGCGGCCGACGCGTGGGCGTGGGCGCCGCACGGTGAATAGCCTGACCCATTTTTCATTTCTCCCGATGACATTTTCATACATCAGATCCACCTTCAAAGCGTGGATGATAAAACACCAGCAAGCGCTAGGCTTAAGGCTGGGTACAATTGATACCTATCATTCCAGAATCAGCAGTCCAGACCGTACTGGCAGCGTGCTGCTAAACTTGTTCGCACGCCGTCAGGAGTTTGGAACCGATTGGGAACGGATTCTTGAGGAAGCCAATCGGCTTTTGCCAGACAACGGTATTAACGCTCCCCTGAAGTCTCTCGTCGTCTCGTGGGTGTATCCTGATGAGCCGTCCAACGGTTTCCCCCATTTAGACGGTAAGTCAGCAAAACCATCCACTGCTAAACCCAAAGAAAGTGTCACCTCTTCGCCGAAGTCTTGGCCTAATATTTTCGACAAAGACCAACAAATACTGCTGCGACTGGTAGCCCAGTACATTCGCTGGATCAACAAGACCATTGTTGACCAATTGACAGCCCACAACAGCCCTGAGAGCGAATGGTACACGCATGTAGAGAGCGGTTTTAATAAGGTCAAACCAAAGGTCCCAGTTGACATCTACCTCTGGGAAGGTAGCAGTTGTGTATTCCCTGGCGTACGACGCAAAACCGGTGGTAGCGATGAGCGAGCCAGCTTCAAAGCCAAATATTGCCTCTGTACTGATTCCACTGGTAACGCGTTGGCAAAGCAGCCGTGGACCTGGTTGATTGGTCATTTCGACGACAAGGTGAGTAAAAGCAAAGGCACACGCATCCTCGGTGTTCGAAATGGCTATCACCTAGTTCACGTGTTTCCGCACAAACCCGAAGAAGTTATCGCGTTTGTCAGAGAGACCAAAGCCATTTACGCTATAGCTGACATTGACTTATCCGAACAGGAAAGGGCAGATTTGGCCGCAGTCCGCGTCCCCAAGCGCGTAAAGAAAGGCGGTTTGCCAGGTCTGTTTACCAGTCTGGCAAACATGTGCTTTGCACCGGGCGATCTTACCCGACCGACTGATGCAGCCGGGCCTTTACGTCGGGCACTGATGCAGCAAGCACTTCATCGCTTTGGCGTGCAGATGCTTCCCCCGTGGATGAAGCCAATCGCAGAAGCACTCTTAAAAGAAGCAAAAAAACGGTCTTCCAACCCAGAAGCGGCATCGGATGTAAAATCTGCGCTTGAATGGGATACTGAGAGCTATGGTAGCGACCCTGACAAAAAGTTACACTCAAAGCGCAAGAAAAAATTTGACGACCTACTTGCCAAGCGGCTGAAAAAAGACAAAGAATGAGTACTGTAGCTAGTTGCTTTTTAGCCGAACTCGATACCCTTATCATCCATCTCCAGCGCCTCTCCCACCCTTTTATCAGCTAAGGGTAGCGACTACCCGCCCGCCCCTAACCCACTCACCCCCCACACCCCCCCCCCAAACCACCCCAAAAACCCAAAACCCCCCCCCCAGCACCATAACCACAACACCCCCTTAACGTTATTATGCCAGATGGGTT
>JANNMJ010000039.1:0-9699 GCA_031397815.1 Hymenobacteraceae bacterium | reverse complement strand
CGCTACAATCGTACACCGACCCTAAATCTGCACTAATGCGGCGGGCACTGCCCTGCGTACCCGGCACCCCTTCGGTGTAAAACACAAAACGGCCCCGCACCATAGAAGGGCGGGGCCGTTTTGTGGGGTCAAGCAGTAACCGAAGCGCCGGGCGCTACTGGCCGACCGTGGCGCCGGTAGCGGCGTCGCCATCGTTGGCCGCATCGGTGGAGGCAGCAGCTTGGGGCGCCTGCAACAGCTCGAACCGGAAGTAAGCGCGGCACCGGGCCTCATCGCGCAGGAACTGCGCCGCCACGAGCTTCACGGCATCCGTGAGGCGCTCGGTGAGTACTGTACGCTGGTTGCGGGCCTCGGCGCGGGCTTTGGCGCTGTGCTCATCGCCGGCGCCGGTGCCGTCGCGCCCGGCCTTGAAGGCCGCATAGTGGGCGGTGTAACGGGGAGCGTCGAAGTCGGCGCCGAGCGTGGCGGCGTGCGCGGTGGCGGCATTGACCACCCGCGTAAACAGCACATCGGCCGTCAGGAGCGAAGCGCGGGAATATTCTTCCCGGTTGTTGGGGAAGAAAGCCGCGTGCAGGCCGGGGTTCTTCTTGTCCTTATACACGATGAGGTCTTCATCGTCTTCGAGGGCTTGCTGCAAGCCGGCAATCGCGCCCCACATCTGTTCGGCGGCACCCCGGCGCTGCCCAATACCCGCGTCGGCTTCCGAGATGGAGCCGAAGAGGGCCTCGTACTGGCTGGTCAGATCGGCGATGAGCTTGTCGAAGACGCCGTCGGGGTTGTCGAGAGTGAGCCGTTGGACCGCGTCGCGGCTGAATTTCTGGAGACGCGCGAGCGTGACGTCGCGCGTTTCGAAGAAATCATGGTCGAAAAAGGGATTGGGGTTGGTCATGGTATCGACAGAAAAAACGAATAGAGACCGGGCACCGTGTCCGGCCCGCCGCAAGATAGGTTATTGCATTACAAATTATCTGCAACGGCGCCGGAGCGGCTCCGGCAGGGCGGCAGTAAAGCAGCAGAGTGGCCGGAGGTGCTCCGGCAGGGCGGCGGTAAGTTGGGAGGGGTGCCGGAGCGGCTCCGGCAGGGAGGCAGGAAAGCAGCGGAGTGGCCGGAGGCGCTCCGGCAGAGTGGCGGTAAGTTGGGAGGGGTGCCGGAGCGGCTCCGGCAGGGGTGCAGCCAATTTGTAAGAGTAGCAGGGGTAGGGGCGCGGCCTTGTGCCCGCCCGCATGTGGCTGTGTTCTGACACCTAACCCGCCGCCCGAAGCGCGCGGGGCGCGTTAGCCCGGGGTAGTCGGCGCAAAGCGCCGCCAACCCCGGGCTGTGGAAAAGAACCCCGTTGGGGTTCGCGTCACGCAATCAATCGGGGAACCCCAACGGGGTTCTGCTCCAAAGCCCGGGGTTGATTTTTGAAAAAAATCTACCCCGGGCACCCGTGCCGCCCCCCAACCACCGGCACCGGGACGGTGCCGGGTACGTAGGTCGTGCCCGTCTCGGGTGCGGGCCAGAGTCCCGCGAATAGCCCGCACGGGGCAGAGCCCCGCGCGATTCAATTTCCTTTCATTCTCCACATTCCCCAATCACTAATCACTAATCACTAATCACTAATCACTAATTTCAATCCCCACATCCCCAATTCCCCCCGACCTTCGCACTCCCACCTTTTTCTCCCCCCACCCTATGTCCGCCCCGCACCCTACCGCCCCGCAAACCCTTGCTGATTTCCTGACCCGCTGGCAGCCTTCGGGGGGCGGGGAGCGCGCTAACTACGGCTTGTTCCTGAATGACCTGACGGCGCTGATTGGCGTGGCGCCGCCCGATGCCGTCACCGCTGACCCCGCGCAGGATGCGTATGTGCTGGAGAAGCCCGTGACGTTCAACGACGGCGCCGGGCGGAAATCCAGCGGGCGGATTGACCTCTATAAGCGCGGCTGTTTCGTGCTGGAGGCCAAGCAGGGCACGGCGTCTCTGGATGAGCAGAAGAAGGCCGCGCAGGCGGAAGCCGCCGCGCTCGGTTTCGGGCCTACCGCCAAGCGGCGGAAGGGGCACGCGCTGCGCGGCACCCCCAAATGGGAGCAGATGATGACGCAGGCCTACGGCCAAGCCCTCGGGTACGTGCGGGCGCTGCCGCCCACCGAGCCGCGCCCGCCGTTCGTGGTGGTAGTGGATTTGGGGTTCTGTATCGACCTCTACGCCAATTTCTCCGGCGTGCCCGATGCGTATGTGCCGTTCCCCGACCCGCGCCGCGCCCGTATCCGCCTCGACCAGCTCGCCGATGACGCCACCCGCGCGCTCCTCAACCGCATCTGGACCGCCCCCGACACCCTCGACCCGAGCCGCGCCGCCGCCCGCGTTACGCGGGAGCTGGCGCAACGGCTGGCGGTGCTGAGCGCGCAGCTCGAAGGGGCGGGGCACCCGTCGGAGGTGGTGGCGCAGTTCCTGATGCGGTGCCTGTTTACGATGTTCTCGGAGGATGTGGAGCTGATTCCGAAGGGGTCGTTCACGCGGCTGCTGACGGATTATGTCGACGACGCCGACGCCCGCCAGCATCTCCCCGATGCCCTGCAAAGCCTGTGGCAGAAGATGGATGTCGGCGGGTTTTCGTCGGAGCTGAAGGCGCGGATTCGGCGCTTCAACGGGAGCCTGTTTCACGAAGCCACGGCCCTGCCGCTCAACGAGCCGCAGATTCGGCTGCTCCTCGAATCGGCCCGCGCCGACTGGACCACCGTCGAGCCTGCCATCTTCGGCACCCTCTTGGAGCGCGCCCTCGACCCCGCCGAGCGCCACCGCCTCGGTGCCCATTACACGCCCCGCCGCTACGTCGAGCGGCTCGTGCTGCCCGCCGTGCTCACGCCGCTGCGCGCCGAGTGGGGCGCCGCGCAAGCCGCGAGCGCCCGTCGCGCCGAAGAAGGCGACCCAAAAGGCGCCCGCGAAGAGCTGGTGAAATTCCTGCGGCGCCTGACGAGCGTGCGCGTCCTCGACCCGGCCTGCGGGTCGGGGAATTTCCTGTACGTCACCCTCGAACACCTCAAGCGGCTGGAAGGGGAGGTGCTCACCGCCCTCGACCGCACCGGCGCGTCGGGGCTCCTCGATTTGGGCGGCGCCACCACCGTCAGCCCCCGTCAGCTTTTGGGGCTGGAGCTGAACCCCCGCGCGGCGGCCATCGCCGACGTGGTGCTCCGCATCGGCTACCTGCAATGGCACCTGCGCACCCACGGCCCCACCGACCTGCGCGAACCGCTCCTCGACTCGTTCCGCAACGTCGAAAACCGCGACGCCGTCCTCACCGCGCTCCCCAACGGCACCTACACCCCCGCCGAATGGCCGGAAGCTGATTTTATCGTCGGGAACCCGCCGTTTGTGGGCGCCAGCCGGATGCGCGATGCCCTCGGCGATACCTACACCGAAGCCCTGCGGAAAACCTACGCCGGGCGGGTGTCGGAGTCGTCGGACTTGGTGATGTTCTGGTGGCAGAAAGCCGCTGAGCTGGTGAAGGCCGGGAAGGTGGAGCGGTTCGGATTCATCACCACCAATAGTATCAAACAACCATTTAATCGACGCGTCTTAACAAACTACGTCTCTGGTGACACGTCCGTACTAACATTAGTAATGGCGATACCTGACCATCCGTGGGTTGATGCTGCGGACGGGGCCGCAGTCACGGTAGCATTTACTATTGCTGAACCAGCGAGTAAGTCATCCGAAGGAGAACTATTGACAGTCACTAGGGAAGTAGTAGCCGATGAAGACGATTCGTATAACATTGATTTTTCGAGCCAAATAGGCCGCATACAGGCAGACTTAACTGTTGGCGCTGATTTGGATAACGCTCAGGGACTGCGAGCTAATGAGGGTTTGGCAAATCGCGGAGTTCAGTTGATGGGCGCTGGCTTCATTGTTACTCCTGAGAAAGCAGCAAGTTTAGGACTTGGTAGTACGCCTAATCTTGAACAACATATTTGGCCCTACTACAATGGTAAAGACATTGCCGCTCGGCCAAGGGGGTTGATGGTGATAGATTTATTCGGTTTGACTGCGGATAAAGTTCTTGAGGATTTTCCAGACGTCTACCAACACTTACTGGAGAATGTAAAGCCTGAACGCGATGCGAATAACCGTGCTACGTACCGAGATAACTGGTGGATTTTTGGGGAACCCCGCCGCGAGTTGCGACGGCTAATAAGGGAACTCCCGCGTTACATCGCTACGGTTGTGACCGCTAAACACCGCGTCTTTCAGTTTCTCGAAAACAACATCATGCCAGAAGACGCTCTGATGGTAATTGGATCAGATGATGCTTTTGTATTAGGCGTTTTATCAAGCAGCGTTCACGTCATTTGGGCACTAGCGGCTGGTAGTGATTTAGGAGGTAATACGCCTCGTTACCGTAATACCCGTTGCTTCGACCCCTTCCCCTTCCCAACCCCCACTTCCACCCAGCAGTCCCACATTCGCAAGTTGGCCGAGCAGTTGGATGCTCACCGGAAGCGGCAACAGGCGGCGCACCCCACGCTCACGCTCACCGACCTCTACAACGTGGTCGAGAAGCTGCGGGCCGGACAGGCCCCCTCGGCGCTCACCCCGAAAGAGCAGCTCACCCACGCCCACGGGTTAGCCGCCGTGGTGTTGGAGCTGCACCGCCAGCTCGACGCCGCCGTCGCGGACGCCTACGGCTGGCCGACTGATTTACCCGAGCCGGAGGTATTGGCGCGGTTGGTCGCCCTCAACGCCGAGCGCCAGCAGGAGGAGGCCGCCGGGCAAGTCCGGTGGCTGCGCCCCGCGTACCAAGCCCCCGAAGCCACCCAAGCCGCCCTCGGTCTGGAAGCCACCCCGACGGCTCTCCCAGAAACCAAAAACGATAAACCAGAAACCCTTCTCCTCTGGCCCACCGCCCTCGCCGAGCAAGCCCTCGCGGTGCGCGCCGTGGTGCAAGCCGCCCCCGCCCCCCTCACCGCCGACGCCCTCGCGGCGCGGTTCAAGGGGGCCGGCCCCGCGAAAGTCCGCCCGCTGCTGGATACGCTGGTCGGGTTAGGGCAAGTGCGGGTGACGGATGGCGGGGGGTATGCGGTTTAGGGGTTTGGGGGGGGGATGTGGGGATTTGGGAGATGTGGGAGATGTGGGGATGTGAATGGGCGTGGCCAGCTCTGTCTCAGAGATGGCGTTGATTCGGCGCGAGGTGCTGGGGTAGCCTACGGCAACCCCGGGCTTCTAGGATGAAACCCCTTCGGGGTACCCGGTCCACGTCAAAAACCACCATTCCAATACCCCGAAGGGGTTTCATCACAGGAGCCCGGGGTTGATTTTTGAAAAAAATCTACCCCGGGTACGTAGGGTTGGACCAAACTCGCCCCCCCCGAATCGCCGCCCCCCGAATCGCCGCCCCCGGAATCTCGCGGGGCTCCGGCCCCGTGCGGGCTATTCGCGGGACTATGGCCCCGCACCCGAGACGGGCGCCGACCTACGTACCCGGCACCGTCTCGGGCCGGAGCTGCTGAGGCCAATCGGCGCTCAACCACCGGCACCGAGACGGTGCCGGATACGTAGGCTGGCAGGGTCAAGAGCCCCCCCCGAATCGCCACCCCCCGAATCGCGCGGGGCTCTGCCCCGTGCGGGCTATTCGCGGGGCTCTGGCCCGCCACCCCAATCGGCGCACTCTTGACGCGTGGCCAGCTCTGTCCCAGAGATGGCGTCCTAAAGCGGATCAACACCATCTAAGGGACAGTGCTGGGCACGCGCCCTTTATGACAGGTCTACCGGCAGGTCAAGAGACCTGCGAATACCCGACACGGGGCCAGAGCCCCGCGTCAAGCGCGGAGGCGGGAATCGACCGTGGCAAATGCGCCAGGCAACCGTAGGAGCGCCTGCGCGTTCCTGCGCTCGTGGTAGCTCGCGGCGTATGCTTCTGTCGATGCCTGTTTTTACCTTGGGGGCCTGATTCCCGTAGGCTGGCAGCTTTGGGGGCGGGCTATTCCGAGGGAGGAGCTTACCAATAAATGATATCCGATGTCAATCAGATTGGCCGTGGTGTTTCTGCTGCTTTTGCAGCTCAGCAGTCATGCAAGTCGTGCACAAGAGACTTTTAGTGCCCGGAAAGGCCCAAAGATTTTACCGGGGCACTTTGATGTTGTCGTTACGGTAGATGATAAAGTCGTGCGGTATGAGCTGTATAATCACTGGTATTACCGCTCCTACGCAGAATTGAGGCAGCTTACTATCGCCCTCGACACTCTGGATGCGTTTAACCGGAGGCAGGATAGCCTAAAAATCGAGCTTCAGCAGGGTAAAATAAAGCTTGTTGATAAAAGATATCGGCTCTCAAAAAAGATGAGACACACAGCATTGTGTGCTTCTCTGCCAATAATGCGAAAGATTTCTTTTGCTCAAAAGTTTGCTTCTAAGGAAGGTCTCATGCATTTCGACGTATACAATTACCAGGATCTGGAATTGAGCGAAGAGGAGTTTGAGCGAAAGGTGCGCGAGAACTTTAAAGCGAAACTAAAAACCCGTTGATAACGGCAGCGCCACGGGGCTTACCGAAACCATAGGGCCGAGCGCCGTCGGGTGCTGGAAGCGCAGAGGCTGCCGAGACCAATCCGCCCTAAACCACCGGCACCGAGACGGTGCCGGGTAGGGTACGTAGGAATGACAGGCCCGAAAACCTGCTAATACCCAACTACTCAAAACACCTCCACCCACCCAAAAACACTGCGAGACACTGCGCAAACACCCCGTCACCCTGCGAGAACCCCCCTCGTCCACCCACCCGTCCCCCAAAAAATAATCCCCCGGAAAGTAGCGACTACTTCCCGGGGGATTATCTATTTCCGACGAATCAACCAACAGAGGCTTACCAACGACTGCCGGTTAATCCGAGAGAGGGGGCCGAGCCGATTACTTAATCAGCAAGCGCTGCGTAGCGTTGGCGGCGCGCACCACGTACACACCCGTCGTGAGGCCCGTTACCGGCAGTACGGCGGTGCCGTCGGCGGCGGTGTAGGTGGTCCGGACGAGGCGACCGGTGGCGTCGAGCAGCTCCACCAGCTGACGGCCGGTTGGGTTGCTGAGGGCGAGGCGCACGTCGTTACCGGCGGCGGGGTTCGGGTAGAGCGAGATAGCGGCTTTGTCGGTGGCGAGGGCCGATACGCTGCGCGCCTGCCGACCCAATTCCAGCGTGAAGCGCGTGCGGTCTTCACCGGCGCGGTCGGCCGAGAACGTGATGGCCGACTGCTGCGACAAGTCATACCGCGTGTGGCTCAATTGGTCGACCAAGAACACTTCCTGATCGGCCAGATTGCGCAATTGCGCCACGCCGAGCGTGTAAGTACCCGCCGTCGGCAGGTCGAGCAGGAGCGGCACCACGAGGCCGGTCGTCAGGCTCGCGGTTGGCAGGCCGTTGACGGCCAGCTCGGTGGCGTTGGCGAGCGTCACGAGCGTCGGGACACCCACGTTGCGCGCGGGGCTAGCACCGTCGAAGGCATCGTTGCTGCCGGTGGTGGCGTCGGTGGTGAAGTAAATCTGGGCCGAACCCTGCGCCTCCGCAGCGGTTTCGTGCTGCTGACGAAGCGTCATCGTGAGCATCGGCCGGGTTTCCGGCGCGGCGCGGAAGTGCGCCGGGTTGGCGTAAGTCGTCAGGCGGGCGGCTTGCGGGAACGTGAAGTCCACGGGGCCAGCCCCCGTCACCTGCGCGAAAAAGCCTTGGCCCATCGCCAGATGTCCGTCGGTGAGCGTGCCCGTGCCGTTGCCGAGGCCGTCGCTGACGCGCGTCAGGTACACACCGGCCTGGTTGGTGCCGGTCGTCTTGAACACCGAGATGGCGTTGCTCATGCCGGTCGGCACGCTCACCAAATCCCAATCCAAGGGGCTAGGGTAGGGGTTGCCGAGCAGGTGCCAGCCCGATTTGCCGCCGTTGCCGGTGCGGGTCAGGTTCGGCATCACGAGGTCGCCGCTACGCAGCTCGCCCACGAAATCAGGCGTCAGACCGCCTTTGATGTACACCGAGTAGCCCCGGCCGCTCACCAGCGGCGCCTCCACCGAAGCGGGGGAGAAGTAGCCGTCGGCGAAGTTTTGGTTGGCGGCACCGCCACGGGTTTCGTCGTAACCGAACACGTTCGGGAACTGCGCAGCCGTCATGAACGGCGTCGGGAGCGGGTTGTACGCTGTGTTCGTCTTCGCGGTGAAGCCGGGCGTCGTCATGTCGTTCACGGTGGTGCTCACCACGGGGGTGCTCATGTGGCGGTAGCCGAGACCGGCGTTCGCCGTCGTGGTCAGGTAGCGCTGCACGGCCGTCGAGCCGGTCAGCAGCCCGCCGGAGTTGACCACCATCGCCGTGCCGGTAGCGTCGGCGAGGAGGGTCATGGGTCGGCCGCTCGTCAGCAGGTTGCCGTTGAGGGTCAGCACGCGCTTCACCTGCGCGGCGCCGGTGAGCGAGGCGCCCGCCAACCCGACGGTCAGGTTCCAGAACCGGGTGTTACTGGTGCCACCTACTTGCTGGTTGCTCAGCCCCGTCAGCTCCACGGTGCCGCCGGTGGCGGTGAACGTGCCGCTGTTATTGAAAGCGCCGAGGAGCTGAAGCGTGCCGCCGCTCTGGGTCAGCGAAGCGCCCGAGCCGAGGGTTACGCCATTCGCGACGGGTGTTCCGCTGGCAATCACCGGGTAAGCCGGCCGCCCGCTCAGGATAACCGCTTCGAGCTGCGCCGTTGGCACGCCGTTGCTCCAGTTAGCTGCCGAAAACCAGTTCTGGCGCGAGGCCAGGGTGCCGGTATTGCTGCTGAGCCACGCCGTCGTGGTCAGCACTGGGGCGTTTACCGTGCTGGCGTCCATCGTAATTCCGCCGGTGCGGCTCAGGCCACGGCCCAACAGGGTCGTGCCTTCAATCAGATTAATGGCTCCATCGACCACCAGCGTCCCTTGGAAAAACGAGTTGTGGCCTAAGTCTGCGCGGCCCGTTACCTGCCAGTACACGTTGTTGAGCGAAGCGCCGTTCGCGAGGCTCACAATGGAGCCTTCGTCCGTCGTGAGGGCGCCGCTGACGCGGATGAAGAAGACCGCGTTCGGGTCGCCCTGCGCATCCAGAATCAGCTCACCGGCCAGGGTGGTTGCGCCGCCCACGCAATACGCGTTCGGCGTCAGCACTTGCGGGTTGCCGCCGGTGCCCCCCAATACGCCGAGCGGTACCACGCACGAGATGTTCGACAGCTGCCCAAAGGCATTCTGCACATCCGTAGCCGCTTGGGTAGAATAAGTGTCGGCCACGTGAATGTTGCCGAACACCGTCCCCAGCGGGAAACCGCTGAAGGCCCCGGCATTAGTCCCGATATCGCCGTGGACGATAGACGGGCCCACATTATCAAACGCGCCAACTGCCGTAAACAGCGCGAAACTCGACGCAGCACCGAGCGCCGGTGGCGTCACCTGCGCGCTGCATACCGTAGGGAGTGCAGTTACCAACAGGGAGTAAATCAACTTTTTCATTGTGACGGAGGATTTTGTAAAGAAAAAATGTCATCCACAGGAAATGACCTGTATCAAATCTTTATTCTTTTTTAATCTATCCGCCGGGCTTTGTACACGAACTTTATCGAAAACGACACGAACTGCTCGATTTCGGCAAATTCCGTTGGTGAAGTGGGGGGGGGGGGGAAGCGAGGGGTGGCCCGTGCAACCCCGGGGTTGGCGGCGTAAGCCCGGGGTAGTCGGCGTAAGCCC
>JANNMJ010000011.1:0-11481 GCA_031397815.1 Hymenobacteraceae bacterium | reverse complement strand
ATGTGCTCTTTGTTGAGCGACGAGAACACGATCACATCGTCCAAACGGTTGAGGAATTCCGGCGAGAACGTCTTGCGCAGCGCGTTCTGAATCGTCGTCTTCATAATCTCATCCGCGCCTTCCTGCCGGGCCCGCGACGCGAAGCCGATACCGGCGCCGAAGTCCTGCAAATCACGCGCGCCGATGTTCGACGTCATGATGATGATCGTGTTCCGGAAGTCGACTTTCCGGCCCAAGCCGTCGGTCAGAATCCCGTCGTCGAGCACTTGCAGGAGCAGGTTATACACGTCCGGGTGCGCCTTCTCAATCTCGTCGAGCAGCACGACCGAATACGGCTTGCGGCGGATTTTCTCCGTCAGCTGACCGCCTTCTTCGTAGCCCACGTAACCGGGAGGCGCTCCGACGAGCCGCGACACGGAGAATTTCTCCATGTACTCGCTCATATCGACGCGCACCAGCGAGTCTTCTTTATCGAAGAGGTACGTCGCGAGCACCTTCGCCAGCTCCGTCTTACCCACGCCCGTCGGGCCGAGGAACACGAACGAGCCGATGGGCTTCTTCGGGTCTTTCAGACCAACCCGCGTCCGCTGAATCGCTTTCACGAGCTTCGAGATCGCAGCATCCTGCCCAATCACGCGGCCCTTCAGCTCTTCGCCCATATTGAGGAGCTTGGTGCCCTCGTTCTGCGCCACGCGCTGCACGGGAATCCCCGTCATCATCGCGATCACTTCGGCCACGTTTTCCTCGCGGACGGTGTAGCGCTTCTTCTTCGTTTCTTCCTCCCACGCCTTTTTGGCCGTTTCGAGCTGCTCGATGAGCTTCTTCTCGCGGTCGCGGAGCTGGGCGGCTTCTTCGTATTTCTGCGACTTCACCACGCGGTTTTTCTCGCCTTTGATCGCCTCAATCTGCTCTTCGAGCGAGAGGATATCTTCCGGCACCACGATGTTGTTGATGTGGACGCGCGCGCCCGCTTCATCCAAGATATCAATGGCTTTATCGGGCAGGAACCGGTCCGACATGTACCGATCCGAGAGCTTCACGCACGCCTCAATGGCCTTATCAGTGTACATCACGTGGTGATGATCCTGATACTTGTCCTTGATGTTGTTGAGGATCTCGATGGTTTCCTCGGGCGTCGTCGGATCAATCACCACCATCTGGAAGCGCCGCGCCAGAGCGCCGTCCTTCTCGATGTACTGACGGTACTCGTCGAGCGTCGTTGCGCCGATGCATTGAATCTCGCCGCGCGCCAAGGCGGGCTTGAACATGTTGCTGGCGTCGAGCGAGCCCGAAGCACCACCGGCACCCACGATGGTGTGCAGCTCATCGATGAACAGGATCACGTCCGGCGACTTCTCCAGCTCGTTCATCACGGCTTTCATCCGCTCCTCGAACTGGCCGCGGTACTTGGTACCGGCTACCAACGACGCGAGGTCGAGCGTCACGACGCGCTTGTTGAACAGCACCCGCGAGACCTTCTTCTGCACGATGCGCAGCGCCAAGCCTTCGGCGATGGCCGTCTTACCGACGCCCGGCTCACCGATCAGGATCGGGTTGTTCTTCTTGCGGCGGCTCAGAATCTGGGCCACGCGCTCAATCTCCTTCTCGCGCCCCACAATAGGGTCGAGCTTATCGTCTTCGGCGAGCTTCGTGAGGTCGCGGCCGAAGTTGTCGAGGACGGGCGTGCGGCTCTTGTCGCCGGGCTTTTTAGCGGCGCCGGCACCGCCGGCACCGCCGGCACCGCCTTTACCGGATAAGAACTTGTCGTCGTCGTCGTCAGTATCCGACGCTTGCGCCGTCGGCGCGGGACCGGTTTGGCCGGAAGCGTGGTAGTCGAGCGAGTCGCGCACGGTCTCGTAGCTCACCTGAAAGCGCGCCAGCGTCTGCGACGAGATATTGTCTTCGTCGCGGAGGATGGAGAGCAGCAGATGCTCGGTACCGATGATTTCCGACTTGAAAATCTTCGCTTCGAGGTACGTGATCTTGAGCACCTTCTCGGTCTGCTTGGTGAGCGGAATCGAGCCGGTGATGCTGGTGCCGGGCGTGGCAGTATTACGGGTGGCCTGCTCAAGCGCGTATTTCAGCTCTTCGAGCGAAACACCGAGCTTGCGCAGCAGAGCCAAGGCAGTGCCTTCGCCCTCCCGAATCATCCCCAAGACGAGGTGTTCGGTGCCGATATAATCGTGGCCGAGGCGAATCGCTTCCTCTCGGGAGAGCGAAATGACCTCTTTCACACGGTTTGAGAATTTGGCTTCCATTCGGTCGGGAAATCGGGAAGTAGACAACGGACGAAGCGGTTTGCGGTGAAAGGAAAAGAACCGGGCGACGGTTACTCAACCACGCAGCACCGAAAACTTCCCTGAGGCAATGCCCATCCGCTGTTAAACGCGCTGATGGGCGGGGCAGTTTACGGAGTTGGAAAAATAACCTTTGGGAACCAGACGCGCCGGGTTGTCGCTTGGCGTCACCCGGTCGCAACCGGGATGAGCGGGGATTCGGGAGCGGCGGCGCGACGTAAAAACGCGGCAGTACCGGGACCGAGGGCAAACAGCATGTCCAGAATGCTTAATCCGGCAACAAAGGTTGCACCAAACGCCTGCGGATACGCTGGCACCCGCATTCTGTCAGGCGGTGTCTGCGGCTCGTAGAAATTTCGCCGGTCGAGCACGTTAATGGGCGCGTGCGGCTGCCAAACCTCGGTACGGGTTAGGGCGAGTTGCGGGGAAATCCAGCCGAGGAAAAGCTTCAAAAGCTGCTCATTTAACTCCCAGAGCGTAACGGGCTTGCTTTCGAGGGCCGCGCGCAAAGGGTCAGCATAGTACAGGAAATACGGCGTGCGGTTGTAGGCGGTCTGCAAGGTGCGCCAATACGGCAGCACCCAGCGGTGCGCGTAGTCGATTTCGATCTCCGTCGCCCGCTTTTTCAGCTGACTTGCGCCGCCGCGCACCGGCACCGTGAGGGGTTTCACGCCCTGCGCCGTCAGGATGAGGGCGCGGTTCCGAAAAGTTTGTTTCGGATAATGCTCGTGCGCTTCGAGCAGCACCGAATTAGCGGTAAGCGCCTCAGCAAACCACGCAGCGGGCGGACAGTGGAGAAGTTCGGAGAGCAGAATCACGTGGTTCGAAAGGTAAGCTTAAGCAGCACAACGCCCCGCCCGACTAAGCGTCGGGCGGGGCGTTGCGTAAATCTTCTGAGTCGTTAACCTGAGTCGCTGACCCGAGCTTAAGCAGGCTGCGCCATCCGATCCAGCGCGTCCATTACTTCCTTGACGTGGCCGCGCGAAGTTTCGAGCATCGCTTTCTCTTCGTCGTTGAGCTGAAGCTCAATCACGCGCTCGATGCCGTTTTTGCCCAAGATGACCGGCGCACCGAGGTACACGCCATCAATGCCGTACTCGCCTTTCAGCTCAATGCAGACGGGGAACACGCGGCGCTGGTCGCGCACGATTGCTTCCACCATTTGCGCGGCTGCGGCGCCGGGTGCGTACCAAGCGGAAGTGCCCATCAGCTTCACCAGCTCGCCGCCGCCCACTGCCGTGCGCTGCACGATAGCATCAAGCTGCTCTTTCCCAATCAGCTCCGTCACGGGAATCCCGCCGACGGTAGTGTAGCGCGGCAGCGGCACCATCGTATCGCCGTGGCCGCCCATCAGCACCGCCTGAATGTCTTTCGGCGACACGTTGAGCGCCTCCGCCAGAAATGCGCGGTAACGCGCCGTATCGAGGATACCGGCCATCCCGAACACCTTCTCGCGCGGGAGACCCGACGTGAGGTGCGCCTGATACGTCATCACGTCGAGCGGATTGCTCACGACGATGATGATCGCGTTCGGCGAGTACTTCACCACCTGCTCGGTCACGGTTTTCACGATCCCGGCGTTGGTCGAGATCAGGTCGTCGCGGCTCATGCCGGGCTTCCGCGGCAGGCCGCTCGTGATCACCACCACTTCCGAGCCGGCCGTGCGGCTGTAATCATTGGTTACGCCCACGGTACGCGTGTCGTAGCCGATAATTGGCGATTTCTGCCAGATGTCGAGGGCTTTGCCTTCGGCGAATCCTTCTTTGATATCGACGAGCACGACCTCGTTAGCGATCTCACGCGTGGCCAGTACATCGGCGCAGGTCGCGCCCACGTTGCCAGCGCCCACTACGGTAACTTTCATCGGCGGGGAATTATTGGGTAGGGTTGAATGGAGAAATCAGCGACGGGCAACCGTTTGGTTTTCGTCTGCCCAAAAGTAAGACGTAGGCGCCAACCCATCGGCGGCGGCGGGGCACGAAAAACCCCGTCGGCGGCTGTTAACCACGGACGGGGCTTTCATACGGCGTATGGCCGTTGACCGGGCAGATGCAATTGGCTCGGTCGGGGCTGAATCTGACCCGATTACGGGTTGATCAGCTTGAACGTCACCGGCAAATACATCTGCATAGCGGCGGGCTTACCATCCTGCACACCAGGCTCCCAATGGTCAATCTTTTTAGCGACGCGCAACGCTTCCGCCTCCAAGGCCGGATGCGGGGACTGCACGGCGCCAAAGCCATAACCGTGTCCATTTTCATCGACCCAGAACGACACCATAACCCGCCCGCTAATGCGTCGTTCGGCGGCTTCGGCTGGGTATTGTAGGTTTCGATTTAAAAATTTAGCCAACTCCCCGGCGCCACCGGGAAAGGCGGGCTGCCGAAACTCCTCCGCCACCGGCGCAGTCGCAGTCGCAGTCGATTGCGAAACCGTGGCGACGGTTTGCGCCGGTCCACCAGCCGCAAAATCGCTCCCGATTTTAGCCTGAGCTTGCCCAACGCTTAAATGGGCAATATTCAACAAAAGGCCCAACGAGGCGGCACGTAGCCACGACCAACGAGGTGCGGAGTAAGGAGTAACCATTGGATTCGGATGAAGAGCATCGGGAGAGTGTGTAAAGCTAACCCATTGACCAAGCGGGTTGTATGCGCCGAACGGCTTTTTTTCGATTTATTCCTAAAAAGTGACTCTCTTTTAGGGGAAATTGCCATCGAAAGCTCCCTACCGACTTTAAAACGCGCCATTTTCTTCCGAATCAAACCAAAACGACTTAGTTCGCTTTGGGCCGTCGGAACACGACCGGCACGTGCACCAGCATGGGGCTGGGTTGCCCGCTGCGCTGCCCCGGCGTCCAACTCGGCATCAGCTTCATGGCCCGAATGGCCTCGGCGGCGAGCGATGGATGCGGCGATTCTACGGCCCCAAACCCGTAGGGGTGGCCGGTTTCATCGATCCAGAACGAAACGTCTACTCGGCCTTCGGCTCCGGCTTCGTAGGCGTCGGTGGGGTAGCGCAGGGTCTGGCCGAGAAACGCAATCAGGGCTTGGTCGCCGCCGGGGTATTCGGGCTGAGTCACGCTAGCCGTGGGTGCCGTTTCAGGATTGGCGCTCGGCTCCGACGGGGATTGGACGAATTGCGTCCGTTGCGCGGCTTGGGCGTGGGCGGTGAAACCGCTGCCGGGCAAAAGGTAGAGTAAGGTCAGGCCTACCCAAGGGAGGCTTTTGGTGAAATGTGACACGTGAGACGGTTGATGCAGAAAGTGTGCATCAAAGGTAATGTCTCTATTTGCGACTGCCCTAACGTTGAGCGCAGTTAGTGCGTGAGCCTCAGCGTACTCACCGGCCGAAATCCGCCTCCAGCTCTCTTAAATGGCTACTGCGCCAACCGAAAAACGACCGGAATCCGGAGCTGCATTAGCGTCGGTCGGCCGTTGACGACGGCGGGCGTCCAGTCAGGCATTTCGCGCAGGATGCGAAGCGCTTCTTCGTCGAGACCGCCGCCGAGGCCTTTCAGGACGCCGAAACCGTAGGGTCGGCCTACCTCATCAATCCAGAAAGAGACCACCACTTTGCCCTCCACACGGTTGCGCGCGGCGAGCGACGGGTAGCGCAAATGCGAGCGGATGAAGCTCAGGAGCGCCGTTTCGCCGCCGGGAAAAGCGGGGGCTTGATTGAGGAGGATAGAGTCGCCGTTGCTGACGGGAGCGACGGGCTTCACCATCGGCCCACCTGCCGGGCTAGGGGCCGGCGATGAATCAGGGGCAGCCATAAAGGTCTGATTCTGACGATGACTGGAGAGCTGCGCCGTAACGCGGCCCGCCGTCAGGGCATCGACCAAGAGCAACACACCCCATAGTAGCCACCCGCGACGGCGGCCGGTAAACAGAAAGGAAGTTGGCATGGCACCGGGCACCGCGCCTGTTGAGCGGCAGCGCGATGCGCAAAATTACCCGTGCCGGGAAGGCTTACCGGCGTAAAACCGCAACCTTAACAAAGAGATAATATCGCTTCACAGCTCAGAAAAGGCTTTTTTGACTTCTTGGCGCTCCCCCATTTCGGGTTAACTAGCTACCCATCAGCACCTGCCACGCCCCGACGGCTACGACCGCGAGCGTCGGGCCGAGGAGGTTCACTAACAGGAACCGCCGATGCGCCGGCGCGAGCTTCGTGCGGCGGGTAATGGCCACTAGCGGCAGCAGCACGAGGGCAATCAGCAGGACGGGCGCGGCGCTCAGTGCCAGCAGCCGCCCCCCCCACCAACCGCCCACGAAGCTCAGCTCGGCGGCTACGCCGAGGGCGAGGCTCAGGCTCACGGTGGCGCCGAGCAGGGCGAGCCGGAAATGGTCAATCGCGCAGAAAAACGACGCGCCGACCTGCACCAGCAGCAGCACAATCAGGCACGTGAGTACGGCTTCCAATCCCCAAATCGCCATCGAGATGCCCGCCGAGGCGAGGAGCGCCGTCAGCACCGCCAACGCGCCGACCACCTCCAGACTATCGGCGAGGGTGTCCACGAACGCCAGCACCTGATACGAGATGCTGGCAACCGGACGTTTTGTGGGGGCAGAGGGGGAAGTAGCAGTCAGCATCGGTACGGTGGGACAGGGGTGTCGATAGTAACTACGAAAGCAATCGGCTGAGCCGACTTACAGAGGTGCGCGCAACAATATTACCAAATTTTCCACTGGAAGTACAAGCCAACCTGTGCAAGTACTTTTCGTTTCGAAGAAGGTAGTCGATTCCGAGCCGCGAGCAACCAAATGGGCTACGCCGAATGTCTGCCGGAAGTTGACACTGCTTGATGCTTTGGCGCTCGTTTGGTCACCTGTTTTGGGCATCCGTTCAGTGCTTATTCGGCGCTTATTCTTTCCTTCCTCGCCGTTTCTGCTCCCTTCTCTTCCCTCCATTTCCAATCGCCAATGTCGCCCGCTTCACTTCCTTTCCCACCCATTGCGGCACCGGGTATGCCGGGCAGCCCTGCCACCGGCGGCGCCCCAACCGATGTGCGCCCCGATACCACGGACCTAGCCGCCACGCTCGCCGATTTCGACTTACCGCCGGGCGCACCCGCCAACCTGACGCTTGAGCAGCTTCCGCCGACGCGCTTGCTGCAATGGCTGGCCGTGCTGGAAACCGCCAACATCGGCGAGCTGGCCGGGCTTACCGATGATGTGCGAACCCTCATCAGCACCCTTCCGGAGGCCGATGCCACAGCAACAGCAGGCAGCTCAGCCGCGACGGGTGCCGCGCTGCACCGCTTGGGCCTGAGTCTGGAGCGGGTAGCAGCGTGGGGCCACCCGGCAGGTCTGGGGCCCGAGCTGCTGGCACTCGGGCAGCGGCTGGTGGCGCTTAGCGAGACGATTCACTAGCGAGAGAGCCAACTCAATGCAGCGCGCCGCTGAGGCGTGCTACCCACAGCGCGCCCGCGCCCACGCCGACCCCGGCGGCAATCAGCCCTTCCAGAAAATTGCCTTTACGTGAGCCGGTGCTCATCAGGGGGAGGGCGAAGCGGTAGCTGAGGACCGGCAGCATCCACGGCACGCCGGACTTGGTGAGCGAGTCGGCGATGAGGTGCGAGAGGTAGCCCCACGCGCCGAGCCAAAACACGCCGGGGTCGCGGAGGGAGGTGGCGGCGCCGTAGCAGATGTAGCCCCACAGAATGGCCGCCCACGACGTGTGCGTGTACGTGCGATGCTTTAAAAAAGGCGCACACCCCACGAACGTGCCGAGCAGCGCGAGCCAGAAAAGCTGGAGCCACAGCGCCCCTATCACCAGCAGCCCGCCCGTAGCCGACACCATCACCCGCCGACCGGCTTTGCCGGTGAGAGCCGCCGCCACGATGCCCAGCCCCAGCGCCAACAGCAAGGCTTGCAGCCGGGCGGTGCGGGTGATATCGAGGTGGTACCACGCCCAGAGGCCGATGCTGGCGGCGGCCGTGAGGAGGGCGTAACGGAAGTATTTGGGGTCGAAAGAGATATCGCGCCCTAATCGCGAGCCGGGCTCGTCGAGGTCGGGGGCGAGGGAGGCGAGGCCCGCGACGGCCATTCCGGTCAGGGAGTAACCGGTGAGATCGGGCCGAAGCGCCATTACCCCGGCCGCCGACAGCAACCCGATAGTCAAATGAGCAATACCACGCACAGAATCAGAATCAGCTGATGAGAATCAGGGTAAAAACGAAGTAGCTCCCCCCTACCCTTACGGCGCGCGGCGAGCGGGAGGGCCGGAGTGGCGCCGGAGTGGTCAAACTTCGTCAAAAGCAGAATCCCCAGCCAGACACAGGGTCTGACCGGGGATTCTATTTTTCAGTGACTACAGCAACGGCTTCCGCAGCGCTGGGTCAGGGGAGATTAGTGTTGAACGACGAGCTTACGCGTCAGGCGCACCGAACCCGCTTGCAGCGAGTAGGTGTAGAGACCGGCGGGCAGGTCGTTGGTATTCAGGTCGTAGCGATGCTCGCCGGACGTCATCTGGCCCAGGCGCTGGGTACGCACCGGACGGCCGAGCATGTCGGTCAGGGTGAGCGTAACCGGCGCTGGCTTCAGCAGCGTGAAGCCGAGGGTAGTGCGGTCAGAAGCAGGGTTCGGGAACGCCGGAGCCAAGGTGAGCTGACCCGTACGGTCTTCGCCGGTACCGAGGGCGGTACGCGTGCGGAGCGTCGCGGTGATCATGATGTTCTCGTTGGTCGTGCGGTACGGAGCGAACGTGTTGTTGATCACTTCGTAGTTATTGCGCGAAATCGGAATGGCTTGGGTCGGCGTGGCTGGTCCGCGCGTACCGATGAGGGTCGTGGTCAAGCTATCGGGCGCCCACGAGATGTAGAAGCCACCGCTCGTGATGCGCACGGGCTGGAACAGGGTCACCGTGTTGAGCACGCCCGGCAGCGGACCCACGGATACGTCGGCCTGCGCGATAGAATCAGCGTAGAGGAGCGTACCGGCGGTACCGTTCGGGCCGTTATCGGCGTAGATGCGGATCTTCACGTCGCAGTTCGACGTGGCGTTCGCGCCCACGATAGCCGCTTCCGTCGAGAGGATTTCAGCAGGGTAGTACGGCGGCTTGAAGTACACGCCAGCACCGAAACCGATGACGCTGTTAGCGGCCTCATCGTCGTAGCTCAGCGTGTATTGCGGGACGCTGGTGGTATCGACCACAACGAACATCGACCGGGCGATGTCGTTGGTGGCGTTCTGGTCTTGTGGAGTCGTGAACGTGCGCGACTGCACCTGGAATACCCCCGAACCGGCGCTTGGCGCTTGGTTGCTAGGCGTGTAGGTTTGGGCGAACGTTACGGTCGTGTCGCTCTGAGCGCGCAGGCCCGGCAGCGTGATCCGCTGCGAGTAGAGCGCGGCGGCGGGCAGACCGGGGCGGTTCGTGATACGGATTTGCAGATCGAACGGACCGGCGTTCTGGTTGCCGGGGTTGTTCACTTCCGAAGTGACCGTGAGCGGCTGACCGAGCAGGGCGAAGAAGCCAGCGCCGTCCTGGTTACCGAAACGGCCGGGAGCTACGTCGGTAAACTGGAAGCCGGTGGTGCGCGGACGGTAGTATTTCACGGCCGTACCAGCCGCTGGAATTTCGTTGACGGCGGTTTGCAGACCGAGCGTCTCGGTTTGGTCTTCGATCCCGATCACCGCTTGGTTTGGGCTTTGGGCACCCGGCGTCGGCTGGGTAGGGTCCATTGCCTGATACTGGAACGTGACCGAGCTATCGAGGCGCGAGAGGATGATCTGGAACGTGTTCGACCCACGGAAATCGGGCACGCTCGGGGTGGCGGCGCGCTCCCAGAACGGCACGTTCACGTAGGAGACGATGACCGAGTCGGCGGTGACCAGGTAGTAGCACCGGCCGGGGTTGGCCGAGTTGACACCCGCACGGGAGAAGTTCAAGTCGGAGAGGTAACCGGCGACGAATGCCCGCTGACCATCGGCCGCCGGGATGTTCGGCATTGGCTGGGCGAGGTTGGCGGGGGCGCTGTTGTTGGCCACAAACGCCAGGTAGCCGTTCGAGGCGACGCGCACCTGCGAGAATGACGCGAGGTAATACGGGAACGAGAACGGCAACGTGAGCGGCAGCGGCGCTTGGTTATCGTCGTCGAGGCCAGCCACTTCGGTTCCGCGGTTACGGATATCGACCCAGCGGTAGGTAGGGCCACCGGCAGCGGCGGAGGTTTTCCAGGTGTAGCCGTAGTTATCCGGACCACCCGTTGTGGCTGAGATCTGCGCTTGCGCGGAAAGCGCACCAGCCAATACGGCCAGCGAGAGCGTAAGCAGTTTTTTCATCAGAAGGTAATAATGGGAAAACGTTGAAACGAGGCACGGTTGAAGCCTCCGCCGAGCCGTGTTAAGGCCAGATGATGCGGAAAGCGCCCTAAATATACGTTCGGGGGAGTCACAATTATCTTCATGGCTCCTGCCAAGCGGCAATTTCCGGCTGATTCCGTCAGGCGTGCCGCCCGAACGGATTGACTTTACTTTCGGTCCCGGCGCGCAGGCGGCCGATGTTCTGGCGGTGCGTGTAGAGGACCAGCAGCGTCACCAAAACCCCGAAACCAAAGAGCCACGGGTCGCGCGGGCCGAGCAGCCCGACCAGCACTGGAAACATCGCCGCGCTCGTCATGGAGCTGACGCTGACGTAGCTCGTGAGCCAGAGCAGCGCCAGAAAAACCAGCACGCATCCGACCGCCGGCAGTGGCGCTACCCCCAGCACCACGCCCAGCAGCGACGCTACGCCCTTCCCGCCCTTAAACCCCGCAAAAACCGAGTAAATGTGCCCCAGAACGGCGGTAAGGCCCAATGCAAGCTGCGTCCGGACAATGGCATCCGGCGCAATCAGCCCCTGCCGCAGCAGCGCATACGCGAGGAACGCGGCCAGAAATCCCTTCAGAATATCGAACGTCAGGACGCCCGTCCCGGCGCGCTTGCCCAGCACCCGAAACGTGTTGGTGGCGCCGGAATTGCCGGAGCCGTGCTGCCGGATATCGAGCGAGTAAAAGAGCTTCCCGACCCACAGGGCCGTGGGAATGGCGCCCAGAAAATAGGCGAGCAGGAAAGTGGCGGCAACCAAGACAGGAGCAGGCATCGGCGCGGGAGCTTTAACGGCGGAGCGCTCCTAAACCTGCGCGGCGGTGCAGGAAAACAATTGTTTTTAGGGCGGCTTACCGGCAAAAGTAAGCGGCCTCGGTG
>JANNMJ010000212.1:0-22864 GCA_031397815.1 Hymenobacteraceae bacterium | reverse complement strand
CCTCGCGGCGCAACAGCTCCCGCAGGGCGCCTGGGTTGGCGGACGTGATGAGGGAGCCGCCGACTAAAAAATACTCGACGGGATGCCGGTGACTCAGCGCCACCAAGTGGGCCGCTTCGTCAAGCGAGACGTTATCGGGGTCGAGTAAAACAGCGAGCGCGCGATGCCCGCGTTGCTGGTCGCGCAACAGTCGTTGGTAAACGACGGGGTCAGGCAGATGCGAGGGGCGGCTCAGTGGCGGCATTCGGACGGGGACGGTCGGCAGCGGGGGCGTCGGCAGAATCCGAGACCACAGTGGCGTCCGAAACGGGGTCCACGATGCGGTAAGGAGTCAGCTCCGACTCTTTGACCGAGCCAATATCGGCATTCCGCTCGATTTTGAGCACGCTTTCAAGCTTCCGGGTCACAAAAACCATCAGCAGGGCCACCAATTGGTTTGTCATCATCCGCCCCGCTTCAGAGTCCATAAAGGTCTGAAACATTGACGGTTCCGGCGGACCAGTCGGCTTCGCCGACTCTTGGGAATACGACGGCGACGGCGCATCCGTGAAATTGGCGGCTGGGCGCGATTTAGCGCGCTTGGGCGCCGGACGGGCCGCATCTTCCGGTTGCGTCACTTGTGCGCCCGCTTCCGCAGAAGCGCCCGGTCCGAGGGCATTCATCGCTACGTGGGCTTTGAGGGAGCGCGCTTTTTTGTGCTTCCTGCTGCCAACAAGCCCCCCGACGGCCTTCGCCACCAGCCAAACGCCGAGCAGCGCCCCGGCTCCCACGAGCGCTACCTGACCGGCCTCGCGGCCCCGGTCTTTCAGCTCTTCGACGTGGTTTTGGAGCGACAATTCGAGACGCCGACGGCGTTCTTCGAGGAATTTCTTTTCGTCGAGCATAGAAGGCGTTTCAGCCGCTTCGGCTGCTACGCGCTGTTCTTCAGGCGAGGCGTGTGGGTTCATTTGGAAGAGGCAGTGCCGGAGTTAGAATCGGAAGTAGAAGAAGTCGTAGGCCGCTCCTGCTCGATTTCGGATTTGTAGATTTTGTTGTGCAGCATTTTCTCCGCCAGCGCATTGAACGCGCCTTTATCGACGCCGAACACGAATACGATGGTCAGCAGCAGGAAGACGCCCGCCACGATGCCGAAGCCCCAATACGGGCTATTGAGCGCGCTGTTGAGCGCTAGGGCCGCGAACAAAAGCAGGAAAATGAGCGTGAACATGGCGAGTACCGCCAGCGTCACGCCGTGCAGCGTCCCGACGAGGGCGTTGCGCATACTCGCCTGAATATCAAGCCGCGCCAGATTAACGCGGGTATCAATGTACTCGGTGACATCCTCGACGAGCCGCCCCGTCAGCGACGGGCGCGAAGAGTCGGCGGGAGTTTTGTCGAAAAAAGCCATAGCTACGGAAATTGCTTTCGAAAGAAGAAACCCGACCGAACGGGGACGGGCACTTTTACCGGTACGCAAAGACATCGGAACGGGGTTCGGTCAATTTGTCGGAACGCGGCGTCGAACTGCGTCGGGGTGCTGCCGGTTGTGCCGGTCAGCGGCCCTGTTACGGGCACAATCGACAGCGAATTAGTAGCTTCGGGTCACGCTGGGCTTTATTTTCAGTCAGCAAGGTAATACGGTCTTTTCGTGTCGGTCAGCCCCACGCATTATGATACGCTCGGCGTGACGCCCGGCGCGACGCCCGCCGATGTGCGGACGGCGTACCGGCGGCTGGCGGTGCGTTATCACCCGGATAAGCACGGCGGCAACCCCGAGTTCGAGGAGTTGTTCAAGCGCGTGGCGGAAGCGTATCGGGTGTTGCAAGACCCCGTCCGGCGCGCCCAATACGATGCCGCGCTCCTCGCGGCCCGTCAGCGGCAGGCGGCGCTGTTGCGTCAGCAACGGCAAACCGGCGCCACCACGTGGCCCGTCGGGCACCGTTACCATTACGCCACCACGCGCCCCCCGGCGTCGGTGCGCGAGCGCGGTTACCAGACGGTGCAGCAGCGCGCGCAGCTCAACCGCCGCGACCGCCGGATTCTGCTGATGCTTCTGATTCTGCTCACCACGGCCATCGGCGGGGTGGTGATGTGGACGGATGCCCGCTCCAACGACCACGCCGACGACGCGTACCTCAGCGGTGTGCTGGCCCAGAAGCGCGGCGATTGGGCGAAAGCCATCGTGGAGTGGAGCACGGCAATTCGGGAAAAGCCTGATTTCGGGGCCGCGTACACCCGGCGCGCCGAGGTGATTATGAAGCATCAGCACGACTATACCGGCGCCCTCGCCGATTTCAACGTCGCGCTGCATCATCTCCGCGCCCCCGCCGACCGGGTGCTCTCGTTCGTAGGGCGCGGCAAGTGTCTGGCCGCTTTGGAGCAATTCCCCGCCGCCGAAGCCTCTTACGCCGAAGCCCTTACCCTCGACCCCGGCGCCGCCACCGCCCGGCTGGCGCGCGCCGAGCTGCGCTTGTACGAGCGCCGCAATTTCGCCGGAGCCATCGTTGATTTCTCCAAAGTGCTGCAATCGGCCACGGCCACGCCTTCCCAGTGCACGCGGGCCGTCAGAGGCCGCGCGCTCGCCTACTACCGCATCACCGACTTCCCGCGCGCCACCCACGACCTCCTCGCCCTCCTCGCCGCCGACGATACCGACGGGCAGGTGTACTACCTGCTCGGCCGCATCGCTGCCGCGCAAGGCCAGACGCAGCGCGCCACGGCGTGTTTCGCCGCCGCCACCCAGCGCGGCTATCAGCCGTCAGTGGCGATGCGGCAATAAGGGGTGTTTAGGTTGAAAAGACCGGCGGTCCGGTCAAAAGGACTGGCGTCCCGGCCTAAACGACTGACGTCCCGGGCTTAACGACCGGCGTCCCGGGCTTAACGACCGACGTCCCGCTCTTAACGACCGGCGTCCCGCTCTAAACGACCGGTGTCCCGCTCTAAACGACCGGGACGCCGGTCAAAAAAAGAAGCGGGCCGCCCTCCTATTCTGGAGAGCGGCCCGCTTGGTTTTGACGTGTAACCGCCAGCGTATTACGTGCGATTAGCTCGCTTGGCTCACCATCAGCGGCAGCCCGGCGCGCCACTCACCGTCGATGTGCAGCTCGAACGAATAACGTCCGGCGCGCTCGAAGGGGATTTGGTTGAGGTGAATCGCCATCGCGACGGCCGCGTGTTGGCCGGGGGCGGGGCGGCCCACGTTGATATTGCCTTGCAGCTCAGGGAAAACCGCTTCGCCTTTATCGTTGACCATCTTCAGCACCAGCGAATGCTCGCCGGTTTCGGTCTCGGAGAAACGGAGTTTGACGGCGAGCGAGCACGTGGGGTGCTGCACCGGAAACTGTTGGGCCGAGATGCCGTCGAAGGTGCCGACAATCGTGAGCTTATTGCCCTCGTAGGTGTGTGCGTACTCGCACAGAGTAAAAATTTCGACTTCCATGGGGAGATTCAGGAGCTAGCTATGATGTGAAAGGGCGCCAGCTAATGGTTGTTCAACAAAGGTAGGGCCGACCACCACGGGCCGACATTCTGGCGCAACCGCCACCCGTCAGGACGGCAGGTCGGTCGGCGCAAGGGACGGCGGCAAGACCTTCTCCGGTCCCCGATTGATGGCGCGGACCAGCACAATGGCGCCCACCACAATCAGCGGAATGCTCAGAATCTGGCCCATATTCAGCGGCAGGCCATTCTCGAAGGGCACTTGGTTTTCCTTGAGAAATTCGAGCAGAAACCGCTGCGTGAACAGCAGCACCACGAATAAGCCGAAAATCAGCCCGCGCGGCGTGGCGGCTTTGTAGTGGCGCCAAATCATATACAGCCCGACCACGAGCAACAGGCAGAAACCGGCTTCATAGAGCGGCGTCGGGTGCCGCGCGACCTGCGAAAGGCCGTCCGGGTTACGCGGGAAAATCACGCCCCACGGCAAGCTCGTCGGCCGACCGATGATTTCGGAGTTCATCATATTCCCCATCCGGATGAACGCGCCGCCGAGGGCCACCACAATCACGATGCGGTCGAGGACCCAGAGGTAGTTGAGCTGCTGATTCCGGCTGAACAGCCACAGCGCGAACAGAATCCCCGCCGTAGCGCCGTGCGACGCCAGTCCGCCGTGCCAGATTTTCAGGATTTCGAGCGGATTCTTGAGGTACTGCTCCGGCTCGTAAAACAGGCAGTGGCCGAGCCGCGCGCCCACCACGGTGCCGATAATCATGTAAAACGTGATGACATCGACGAGGCTCGCCGGTTTACCTTCAGCTTCGTAGATGCGCGTCAGGATGATTTGCCCCACGAAGAAGCCGAGCGCAAACAGAATCCCGTACCACCGCACCGACCACGAGCCGATCTGGAAGGCCGTATTCGAAACATCCCACACAAAAGCCGTCAGCAAGGAAAGAAGCATAGAGCGCAAAGGTAATCGCCGCAGGAAACGCGTCCAGACGCATACGCTTCGCAGCGCGTTCGGTACATTCGCTTCCCTATGATGATTGACCTGATTCGGGCCCGCGCTGCGGCGGCACTGCCCCACGTAACGGCGCTGCGCCGCCACCTTCACGCGCATCCGGAGCTATCGTTCAAAGAGCACCAAACGGCCGCGTTCGTGGAGAACGAGCTGCGGCAGCTCGGGCTGAACCCCATCCGGATGGCGGACACGGGCGTGGTAGCGCTGATTGAAGGCCGCGACCCCGCGAGCCACACCATCGCTTTGCGGGCCGATATGGACGCCCTCCCGATTCAGGAAGCCAACGACGTGGCGTACCGCTCGACGGCGCCCGGCGTGATGCACGCCTGCGGCCACGACGTGCACACGGCGTCGCTGCTCGGCGCGGCGCATATTCTGACCGGCCTGCGCGACCAGTTCAGCGGCACCATCAAGCTCATTTTTCAGCCCGGCGAGGAAGTTATTCCCGGTGGCGCGTCGCTGCTCATCAAGGAAGGCGTGCTGACGAACCCGGCACCGGCGAGCGTCCTCGGGCAGCACGTTTTTCCGAAGCTCCCGGCCGGGAAGATTGGCCTGCGGAGCGGCCGGTATATGGCCTCAGCGGATGAGATTTACCTGACCGTGCGCGGCAAAGGCGGGCACGGCGCGATGCCGGAGCAAAACCTCGACCCGGTGCTCGTGAGCGCCCACCTGATTGTGGCGCTGCAACAGATTGTGAGTCGCCGCGCGAATCCGAAGATGCCGACGGTGCTGTCGTTTGGGAAAGTCATTGCGCAGGGCGCTACGAATGTCATCCCGAATGAAGTGTACCTCGAAGGCACTTTCCGCACCCTCGATGAAGCGTGGCGCGAGGAAGCGCACGGCCTGATTCGGCAGCTCACCGAGGGCCTTTGCGCCTCGATGGGCGCGGTGGCGGAGCTGGAAATCCGGCGCGGCTACCCCTGCCTCGACAACGACCCCGCCACCACCGCCCGCGTACAAGCCGCCGCCGAAGCCTACGTCGGCCCCGACAACGTGGTGGAACTCGACCAGTGGCTCGCCGCTGAAGACTTTGCCTATTACTCGCAAGCCGGTCCGGCGTGCTTTTACCGCCTCGGCACCCAATCGGCCGACGGGTTGCGCGGCACGTCCTCAGTGCATACGCCGACGTTTGATATCGACGAAAAAGCCCTCGAAACCGGCGCAGGGTTGTTGGCCT
The DNA here is from genome assembly GCA_031397815.1 of Hymenobacteraceae bacterium. Lineage (GTDB taxonomy): Bacteria > Bacteroidota > Bacteroidia > Cytophagales > Hymenobacteraceae > JANNMJ01. The sequence continues at coordinate 17,249 of JANNMJ010000212.1, read as the reverse complement.
GGTTGGCCGTGCAGGAATTGGCGGCGGGTACGGAGAAGGCTAGCTAACGACCCGTTTTTACTATGCGTCTGAAATCCAATAATTTCTGCTCTTTTCCGCTCCTGACCGCTCTTTTGCTGCTGACGACGGGAGCGCTGCACCACGCCGCCGCCCAATCCAAAGCGACCGGCGATTGGTCGGCCATTCTCGGCGGGCAGGCGAATTATCTGTCTAAGCGCGACAACGCGTTTCTGCTGCGCGGCCAGCTTGAGCGGTCTTTTGAAACCGATTTCAACGCCCTCGACAAAGAAGGCGGCGGCGGGCAGCTGCAAAACGCCAGCGTCTTGATTGGCTACGAATGGCTCTTGAGCGACCGCTGGACCGGCGGCTTCATCGAGAAAGTGCGCTTCGACCCGTACTCGACGCGCACTTTTTCCACGGGCGGCTTTCTGCGCCACTGCGGCCACATCGGCTCGGTGCAGTTCCGGAAGCGCGCCCTCGTGGAGCACGTCGTGGTCGATGATATGGGCGAGCACCAGCCGAATACCGGGCGCGCCCGGTTCCGCGTCGATTTCGACCGCACTTGGCAAGTCGGCAGCATCGGTTTGCGCCCGCGCATCGCCTACGAGATTCAATTCGATATCGCCCTTCGCAAGACGGAAGACGCGGGCGTCGACGCCCCCGAAAAGCGCGCCGTCGACCGCGCCTACCTGCGCGCCGAGCTGGCACTCGACCTCACCGACCGCCTCTCGGTGGTTCCGTACGTGCTGCGGCGCACCGAATTCACCACTGCCGTCGGCACGTTCAACGAAGACGGCTCGGTGCAAGTCCCGAAGGGGCCGCGCAACCTGCGTTACCCGACCGTAGGCGTGGATTTACGCTTCACGCTGCCTTCGGGCCAGCCGCACAGCCACACCGTAGGCCGCGAGCTGCCCACTTTTGAGGGCTATCAGGACTAAAAACGGCCGTTTGACCAGAAGAGACAGACGAGCCGCAGCGTCACAAATGACAGCTGAATTGTCATTGTGACAGATATTTTTAAGGTCGATTTCCTCGAAATCAGACTTTTTGTCATTGATTTGGGGTCGAAAAAGCGAGTGGTACAACGTTGGAAAAGAGGCCGACGAACGCGCAATCAGCTGTTCGATTCGTTTCTCCATTTCTTTCCACTTCAAGCTTTTTACTTCCATGAATCTCGCTTTGGTGAATTCCCGTGCTAACGGCCGCGCTTTTACGCCAGCAACGGCCCTTTTTGATCAACTTTTTGCAGAAGCCACCCGGCCCGCATCCGTGCGGCACACAGCAGGCTTCCTCCCCGCCGCTGACGTAGTAGAAACGGCCGACGCGTTTGAGCTGCACCTCACGCTGCCGGGCTTCCGCAAGGAAGATATCAAGCTCAACATTGAGAAAGGCAAGCTCACGGTGAGCGGCGAGCGCCCCCGGCCCGCCGATGAGGAAGGCCGCACGTACCGCGTAGCGGAATCGCGTTTTGGGGCTTTCGAGCGCACCTTCTCCCTCCCCGAAGTAGTCGATTTGACGGCTATCTCGGCGGCGCTCGATTTAGGTATTCTGACGGTGAAGCTGCCGAAGGATGCGCAGAAGACGGCTAAGCTCGAAATCGCTATCCAGTAAATCCGGTAAGCTAGGCCGCCGCGAGCGCGCTGCCTCCTCGTCTGTTCAGTGTCTGTTCGACAGAGAACGATTTTGACTAAAGGCGGCACCCAATCGGGTGCCGCCTTTGTTATGCTGGCAGTAGCATTGACAGGAAAAAGCTGAAGCTGACCTGACAAATTTGGCGGGTATACGAAACGCCTCGTACTTCGCGTTATGTTCGTCAGATGTTCGAAGCGTCCGGCACACTTTTTTCGGTTTACCGGCAACCTGCCGACGGGTATTCGGCTCCGGTCGAAACGTCTGCGAGTGGCGTACTTCTCAGAAACTGTCCCCTTTCTTTTAACCCAAGTTCCGTTCATTGCCAATGAATCCCAAACAACTGATGCTCGGCCTGACGGCCTCGGCTTTTGTGGGTGGCGCAGCCGCGCTGGGCGGCTATAAACTACTCGAACCGATTCCGACGGCCAGCCCCACGTCGGCGCAATACCCCGTGGTTCGGTACACCAGCGAGATGCGGTCGGCGGCCGCTCCGCAGCCTGAAGGGCTGAATTTTACCAAAGCGGCCGAAACCGTGACTCCCGCCGTGGTGCATATCACGTCGGAAATCAGCGCGTCGCCGACGGCGGGCCGTGGCAACTCGCCACTGGAGATGGACCCGTTCTTCCGGCAGTTCTTCGGCGATATGCAGCCGCGCGGCAACCAGCGCGGCGTGCCGCAAGTGGGCACCGGCTCGGGCGTGGTCATCGCGTCGAATGGCTACATCGTGACGAATAACCACGTCATCGACAATGCGGATAAGATTGAAGTTGTGCTCGACGATAAGCGGAAGTATGTCGCCAAGCTCGTCGGGACCGACCCGAACACCGATATCGCCCTCCTGAAAATTGACGCCACCGGCCTACCCGCCGTGCGTTACGGCAACTCCGACCAAGTGCGCGTCGGGGAGTGGGTGTTGGCGGTGGGCAACCCGTTCAACCTCAACTCGACGGTGACGGCGGGGATTATTTCCGCTAAAGGGCGCAATATCAACATCATGCGTCGCACGAACGACAAGGGCCAGAATATGGGCATTGAGTCGTTCCTGCAAACCGATGCGGTGGTGAACCCCGGCAACTCCGGCGGCGCCCTCGTCAACCTCAACGGCGACCTGATCGGCATCAATACCGCCATCGCGACGCAGACGGGGGTTTTTGAAGGGTATTCGTTCGCCGTGCCCAGCTCCATCGTAAGCAAGGTGGTGGATGATCTGATGAAATTTGGGACGGTGCAGCGGGCGCTGCTCGGCGTGAACATTCAGGAAGTGGATGCGGCGCTCAAGGAAGAGAAGAAGCTGAATACGCTCAACGGCGTGTACATCGCGGGGCTGAGCAAGGAGTCGGCGGCGGCGGATGCGGGGTTGAAGGAAGGCGACGTGATTACCCACATCAACGAGGTGCCGGTGAATACGCAGGCGCAGCTTCAGGAGCAGGTGGCGCGCTTCCGTCCCGGCGATAAAATCAAGGTGAGCTACATGCGCGGCACGAGCGCCGAGAGCACCACCGCCACCCTGCGCAATACCAGCGGCACGACGAGCGTGGTGAAAGTGGAAGACGCGAAGACCGTGGAAGTTCACGGCGCGACGTTCAAGCCGCTGTCCTCGCAGGAAATGACCAAGCTCAACCTCGATGGCGGCGCGAAAATCACGAACATCAAGAAGAGCGAATTCCGCGATACCGACATTCCGGAAGGCTTCATCATCACCCGAATCGACAAAAACAAGGTGCGCACACCGCAAGACGTCCAGCGCTACCTCGCCAACCTCGACGATGGTTCGGGCGTCCTCATCGAAGGCACGTACCCCGATGGGCAGAAGGCGTATTTCCCGATTGGGCGGTACTAAAGCGTCAGGCAGAAGAGTGTGCGAAGAGCGGGGCTGAAACCTGCTCCGCGCCGATTGATTCAGAATGAACGTCCCCGTCGGTTTCGGCGGGGACGTTTGCTTTTTCGTCCCCACCAAGCATCTGCCAAGCACCTGACACGCGCCTGACAGCCAATCGCGTCGGCCGTACCTTTGCTAGGCCGACCGCCGAACATTGCCGCCGAAATAAGCGGCGAGTCGCGGCGAGTCCGCCGATTCTTTTTTATCCGGAAGCCAAAACCAATCACCTGACGATGAAGCAGGCCCTCGACGAAGCGCCTTTGGCGCACGATGTCCTTGATACCCTCCACGCCCTCGGGCTGAGCGAGATTAGCCCAGCCGCCTCCACCGGCCGAAAGTGGCTCGCCGACGGCGCCGACCGCCCCATCCGCGAAATCTTCTCGCCCGCCGATGGCCAGCGCCTCGGCGCCGTGCGGATGGCTACGGTGGATGATTACAACGCGGTCGTTGAGAAAGCGCAGGAAGCGTTTCAGTCGTGGCGCCTGGTGCCCGCGCCGAAGCGCGGCGAAATCGTTCGGCAAATCGGCAACCGCCTGCGCGAGTTGAAAGAGCCGCTCGGCAAGCTCGTGAGCCTCGAAATGGGCAAGATTCTGCAAGAAGGCCTCGGCGAAGTGCAGGAGATGATCGACATCTGCGACTTCGCGGTCGGGCTTTCGCGCCAGCTTCACGGCTACACGATGCACTCGGAGCGCCCGGCGCACCGGATGTACGAGCAATACCACCCGCTCGGCGTGGTCGGCATCATCTCGGCGTTCAACTTTCCGGTAGCCGTTTGGAGCTGGAACGCGATGCTGGCCGCCGTCTGCGGCGATACCTGCATCTGGAAACCGTCGGAGAAAACGCCGCTCACGGGCGTGGCCGTGCAGCATATCCTGCGCTCGGTGCTGGAAGAAAATGAGCTGCCGGAAGGCATCTTCAACCTCATCATCGGCGGGCCGGAAGTCGGTCAGGCGATGAGCGCCGACACCCGCGTGCCGCTCGTGTCGGCCACTGGCTCGACCCGGATGGGCAAAGCCGTGGGCCAGACGGTGGGCGCCCGCTTGGGCCGCGCGCTGTTGGAGCTGGGCGGTAACAACGCCATCATCCTCACCGAAAACGCCGACGTCGATTTGGCGATGCCGGGCATCGTGTTCGGGTCCGTAGGGACGGCCGGTCAGCGTTGCACCACCACGCGCCGCCTTATCGTCCACGATTCGATTTTCGACAACGTGAAGGCGCGCCTGCTCGCGGTTTATCCGAAGCTCGCCATCGGTCATCCGCTGTCGGCGGGGACGCTCGTGGGGCCGCTCATCGATAAAGACGCCGTTAAAGGCTTCCTGAGTGCGCTGGAGCACGTGCAGGGCGAGGGCGGCAAGCTGCTCATCGGTGGCGACGTGCTCAGCGGCCACGGCTACGAAACCGGCACCTACGTGACCCCGGCCATCGTAGAAGCTGAAAACCACTACCACATGGTGCAGGAAGAAACCTTCGCGCCGATTCTGTACCTCATCAAGTACTCCGGCAGCGTGGAAAACGCCATCGCGGTGCAGAATGGCGTGAAACAGGGTCTGTCGTCGTCGATTTTCACGGTGAACATGCGCGAGGCAGAAGCCTTCCTGAGCCACGCCGGATCCGACTGCGGCATCGCCAACGTCAACATCGGCACGTCGGGCGCTGAGATCGGCGGCGCGTTCGGTGGGGAGAAGGAAACGGGCGGCGGGCGCGAATCGGGTTCCGATGCGTGGCGCGTCTATATGCGCCGTCAGACGAACACCATCAACTACTCGCGCGAGCTGCCGCTGGCGCAGGGAATCAAGTTTGATATCTAGTTCGAAGCCGTCGGCTTAGCGATCTGCGCCTGAGCAGACGCCTAAAAGTGTCGATTCCAGTTCAGAAACGCCCGTTTGGCTTGCGCCGGACGGGCGTTTTCGTTTCGGCCCGGCCGGGCGCGGCGCCTAATAACTCAACCTTTCTGCGGGCAGCACAGTATGCGGGCAAATCTGCTCGGCGCCGGTTGGCGCGAGTGCTTCCTCTCACATTCGGCTTTTCGCCCTTCCTCCCCCCCGAGATTCGATATGAAACCTGCCATTATTCGTCTGCCCACCCTCGCGTTTCTGATGGCGCTGGTGGTGACTACGCTCAGCAGCTGCGATGTTATCAAAGGCATTTTCAAAGCCGGCTTCGTGTCGGCGTTTGTGCTGATTTTTATCGTCGGCCTGCTGATTTTATTCCTGATGCGGCGCTTCCGTTAAGATCTTCTTCGGCTTTGGCGCGCGTGGCGGCCCTTTTGGGGGCTGCACTTCGCGAAATAAAACGCCCCGGTAGCAAGCTGCTACCGGGGCGTTTTGGTTTTTTATTCGGGTCGAAAAAGAGGGTCGAAAAAGCCGGATTAATTGGCGCTCGGCTTCGTCGTTTTCGGCATCGTGCCGATGATGTGGTCCCAAATCGTGGTGCTCACGCCAAACGCGATCTCATCCTGCCGGTAATGATGCTGGCTGTGGTGCAGCCACCAAACCTTTAGGAAATTCTTCGGCGGCGCGTAGGCGTGAATCGCGTAGTGCACGAACAGGTACAGCGCGTAGCCGAACACAAAACCCGCCAACACGCCGAAAGCCGCCGAACCGAACACGAATCGGAACACGAAAAACAGTACCGAAACCACGAAAACCGAGATAATCGGCGGCATTGCCAACCGCGATTTATCCTTCGGATACTCGTGGTGCACGCCGTGCATCGTGTACTGAATCTTGGCGCGCCGCTCCGTTTTGGCGGGCATATGGTAGAGGTACCGATGCACGCAATATTCAACGAGCGTGAACCCGAACCAACCCGCCACAAACAACGCAAACGCCGAAACGCCGGCGATATAGCCACGCGTCAGGCCGAAATACAGGCTCAGGACGGTGGTAATCAAAAAAACCGACACCGGCAGCGCGATGTGCGTATGCGTCATCCGCTCAAGGACCGGGTTTTCAAATAGTTGAGCCGACCCCTTATGCTTGGGGCGCGGGGGGGCTGAAGTTTCGGTTACCATCAGGAGGGAGCAGGGTAGAAGGCCCGAAGCGGGCGCAGCAAATGCGGTGCAAAATTACTGCCGCCAAGCCGGGAAGCGGTTTGGTGGGCGGCAGCTTGTGAAACGGAGGGCGCCTGAATGCTATTCGCCGGATGCGAAAAGTCGGGTTTGCAGGCTCCGAACAGGCTCGTCGGGCGGGCTGCGCCACGGCGCGCGAGCGTAGAACGGTAATCGGGCGCTCAGAGTTTGTTTTAAGAGTATGGCAAGGGCCTCACGCGTTGCCTGAAGGTTGCCGCCGTGGGCCTCTAAGAGCAGCGGCCGGGCAGCTATCTGACTGATTGGCAGGCGTTCCGCGATGATTTCCGGCGGTGTATCCAGCCACACCACTTTTCCGTGCTGCAATAGCCAATCCAGAGAGCCGTGGAAGCACGGGGTGCCGCCGCCGGTGGCTAACACCAGCGGCGCGGCCACGCCCACCCGCCGCAGCGCCGCCGCCTCGCGCACGCGGAACGCCGCTTCGCCTTCGGTCTGAAAAAGATGCGCCACCGAGCAACCCGCTTCCGTGGAAATCACCTCATCGAGGTCGAGAAACGGCCAGCCTAGCCCTTCGGCGAGCGCCCGGCCGCACGTGGTTTTCCCGGCACCGGGCAACCCGACCAGAAAAATGCGCTCCGGTGCTGATGAAAGTGAAGACGAATCAGAAAGTGTCACGTAGCTGAGAAAGAAGGCGAAGTGCGCTGTTTCGGCGCCGAAACAGCGCCATTTCGGCGCCGCAGCGGCTTGGCGCGGCAACAAAATTTGGTCAAAGTTCCCGCCAAGCCAACCCCGCGCAAACGGCAGACGTATAGCGCCGGGCGGCAAAAACAGCGATATCGAACAAAGTTTCGTATGCTTGCCGACTATTTGAACCCAAACCCAATCTGACTATGGCTCCCTACCAGGATTTTGACAGCTACGGCGACTACATCGTCGACCGTGACCAAGATTTCGACCAAGATCAAGACTCCGGCTCTTCCGCGGCAGGTAAAGTGGTCGTTGCGGCCCTCATCGGCGCGGCGGCTGGCGCGGTAGTCGGTTTGCTGTTGGCGCCCGATAAAGGCGTGAACACCGTGGCTTCGCTCCGCGATTCGGCCGGGCGGTACGGCGAGCAGCTCGAAGGAGCGCTCAAGAAGTACCTCGACAAGCTCGAAGCGATGGGCCTGACGCGCGCCGGTAGCGGCTTGCAGCTCAAAGGCAACTGGAACGACCTCAAAGGCCAGCTCAAGCAGCAATACGCCGACCTCACCGACGATGACCTCACGTACGCCGAAGGCAGTGGCGATGAGCTGGTCGGGAAGATTCAGCGCCGGTTGGGCAAAACGAAGCGCGAAGTCGTTACCTTGCTCAATCAACTCGGCTAATTTTTGATTTTAAGGTTAATTAACTGCCCGGCAGCCATAACATTGGCCCGCTATGTGCGTTAAAGCGCCGCTGCCACTGACCTAACGTGTGAACCGAAGCTCAGTGGCCTCATTCCCTTCGTAACCCCTTCATTTTTTTTCGACGACGACAATGGACAACAACAAAAGCAAAGTGCTGCTCTCGCTACTCGCTGGTGCAACCGCTGGGGTAGTAGCTGGTCTGCTCCTCGCGCCTGATTCGGGCAAAAATTCGCGCGCCACCCTCAAGAACTCCGCTTCGAAGTGGGGCGGCGACCTCGACAAAGTTTTCCGCGACGGCCTCGGCCGCTTGCAGGAAATGACCGGCAAGCTCAACGGCCTGATGGGCCAGAGCGGCTCGTCGGAAGGTGGCGAAGAGTCGGGTGCTGACAGCATGTTCAACGATTTCGCATCGGAGAACAAGGCTGACAAAGGCGCAACCGGCAAAGCTGCCGGCAGCTCGCCGAGCTAAGCTCAGCCGCTTTTTTTAAGCTAAAACGGCCCGGTACGCGATGCGTACCGGGCCGTTTTGCGTTTGGAAGATTCGATCTCGAAAATCTACAGAAAGTCTTGGACGTGCGTAGGGACGCCTATTGGCGTCCTATTCAGAACGGTGGACGCCAATAGGCGTCCCTACGCGAGCATACCGCGACCTGACAACCGCTTTTACCGAGGCGTTACTCGGCCGCGTCGTCGGCCTTGTCCGTCTTCTCGGGCTTCATCTGGGGGAAGAAGAGGACGTCTTGAATCGAAGCCGAATTGGTCATAATCATCGCCAAGCGGTCGATGCCGATGCCGAGGCCGGCGGTTGGCGGCATTCCGTATTCGAGGGCGCGCAGGAAGTCTTCGTCGAGCTGCATCGCCTCGGGGTCGCCGCGCTTGCCTAGCTCGATTTGGTCTTCGAAGCGTTGGCGTTGAATGATCGGGTCGTTCAGCTCGGAGAAGGCGTTGCAGATTTCCTTGCCGTTGCAAATCGCCTCGAACCGCTCGACGAGCGACGGATTGTCAGCGTGCTGCTTCGCGAGGGGCGACATTTCGACCGGGTAATCGGTGATGAACGTCGGCTGAATGAGCTTGCCTTCGCAGTATTCGCCGAAAATCTCATCGATAATCTTCCCACGTCCCATTGAAGCGTCGAGCTTGACGTGCAGCTTCGCCGCCGCCGAGCGCAGCTCGGTTTCGTGCATCTGCGAGATATCGACGCCCGTGAACTCCTGAATCGCCTCGTACATCGTGTAGCGCTTCCACGGCCGCGCAAAGTTGATGACGTGCTCGCCGACCTTCACCTCGGTGGTGCCGTGCAGCGCGAGGGCCACGCGCTCGACCATCTCTTCCACCAGATTCATCATCCAGCGGTAGTCTTTGTACGCCACGTACAGCTCGACCTGCGTGAACTCCGGGTTGTGAAAGCGCGACATCCCCTCGTTCCGGAAATCCTTCGCGAACTCGTACACGCCATCGAACCCGCCGACAATCAGCCGCTTGAGGTACAGCTCGTTCGCGATGCGCAGGTAGAGCGTCATGTCGAGCGTGTTGTGGTGCGTCTTGAACGGCCGCGCGGCAGCCCCGCCGTAGAGCGGTTGCAGAATCGGCGTCTCGACTTCGAGGTAGCCTTTGCCGCCCAGGAAGTCGCGCATCGTCTGCACCATCCGCGAGCGCTGCACGAACGCCGTCCGGACGTGCGGATTCACAATCAAATCGACGTACCGTTGGCGGTAGCGCGCTTCGGGGTCAGTGAAGGCGTCGTAGGTGGTTTTGTTGCCCGCATCATCGACGGTTTCCTTCACGATGGGCAACGGCCGCAAGCTCTTCGCGAGCAGCGTCAGCTCCGTCACGTGCACCGAGATTTCGCCGACCTGCGTGGTGAACACGTAGCCCTTCACGCCGATAAAATCGCCGATATCAAGGAGCTTCTTGAACAGGTCGTTGTAGAGCGACTTGTCTTCGCCGGGGGCGATTTCGTCGCGGTTGACGTAGAGCTGAATCCGGCCGGAGCTGTCTTGCAGCTCCGCGAACGAGGCTTTGCCCATCACCCGGCGCCCCATCAGGCGTCCGGCGAGCGCTACTTCCCAGCGGGTACCTTCGGCCTGCGCCTCGGGTTTATACTCGGCCTTGATCTGGACGGCAGAGGCTGAAACCGGGAATTCAGCCGAAGGATAAGGGTTCAGGCCACGAGCTAAAAGCTCTTCGCGCTCGTGGCGGCGGCGGATTTCCTGTTCGCTCAGGTGGGGCGCGTGCATCAGATAGGCGGAAAATTGGAGTCCGCAAAAGTACGCCCGCCGTGGAGCGCAACGCAGCGGGCGCGCTTTCTCCGTGAACGCGCAGCGCATTAGCTTCGGCACACAAAAGCGAAGGCGGCCCCCTTACGAGAGCCGCCTTCCAATCAGTTGCCCGGTTTCATAACCCCTAAGGGTCGGAAGAGGTACCGGGCTTACATTGGCAAAGATACAACTGTTGCGATTCTGCCGACAGAAGGTCAGAAAGTCGTCTTCGGTCAGGTCACTCAATAACGCCTCTAATAGCAGACATTTTTAATATGTCAACTATTATGTCGTGATTGTAAATCGTCGACACTTCGATCCGCTTGTTTACTTCGAAACCAAAAACTTTCACCTTAAGGCCCTTCGAGGCATAAATTTTAAAAGCATACGGGTCGCTTGATGATGACTTCAAACCTGCGAAATGACTTCCAAATTCAATCAGCCCTTCCTCATACGCCTTATGCAAATTAACACTTTCTCCCTTTTCTGTAACGAAATTACCATTCTTGTAAACCTTATTGCCAAGATAGTCAAAAAATCCATTTGTTACTAGTTCATGATAAAATCTAGTTAGCCTGTAATCTCGCGTCTCTTGCTCTAGCAACCTCAGAATCAAAGCAACGACCTCACGTTCTTTTTTTGAATCAAGATATTTTATCCCTTCAACAACCTCTACTAGCTCACACTTATCAGGACTGAGTGATAACGGATCGGTTTTAGAAATAATAAGTTTAAAAAGAATAGACGAACTAACATCCATACCCCCGTATCTAAAGGTCGAACCCTGATAAAATATACCCACGACATCTTTAAACTCAAAGCGCTTACCTTTCGATTCGAAGTAAGAGCCATACAAATTGAAGCGGCCATAAGACAAAGGCTTATCTTCAGCTGGCATATAAAGATGGGCCGTTTGCCTCTCCTTAATCTGCTTGACCTTATCGTCTACGAAAGACTTGCCAGTGCTTAAAGCACTTGAGAGAGATCCGAGTAAACCTCCAGATGATTTGCGACCGTCCAACCATTCGCCGCAGTGCTTACATTTAATTGCGTCGCCTTGAACACTCTCGGCGCAAAATGGACATTTTTTCATTGTAGTTGCGAAACAAAAATAGAGAATTTTACCGTCCACAAATGTAAAGGTTTGTTTGGACACTACTTGCATCTAGGACCATACAAACCATATCATTAGCACTATTCTCATCCTAACCAACTCCCGAACAGATATTTGCGCTCTTCTTATGTCTGATTCCCTAGCCTCCACACCTCCCCCATTAACCGCCGCTGCCGTGCGGGCAGCCCTTCACGCCATCGCCGACCCGGTGCGGGCGGTGGCGGTGCGGCGCTTTTTTCAGGTGGCGCCGGGCGCTTATGGCGAGGGCGATGCGTTTCTAGGGCCGCCCGTACCGGCGCAGCGGGTGGTGGCGAAGCAGTTTCGGGAGCTGCCGCCCGAAGAAGCAGAGACGCTTCTGCAAGACCCGCTGCACGAATGCCGGTTCGTGGCCCTCGCGATTTGGGGTTTGCAGGTGAGCAGTGCGCGCACGCCTGTGGCCCTGCGGCGCGACCGTTGCGCGCGCTACCTGCGCCTGCGACGGTTCGTGAATAATTGGGATTTGGTCGATACCAGCGCGCCAGCGCTCCTCGGCAAATGCCTGCTTTATACGCACGACGACCGCCATATCCTCGATGAACTAGCCGCCGAAGACCACCTTTGGAGCCAACGCATCGCGATGGTCGCCACGCAGGCGCTTATCCGGCGCGGGCAGTTGGCCGATACCTTCAGGCTCGCCGCCAATCTCCTCTCCCACCGCCACGACTTGATGCACAAAGCCGTCGGCTGGATGCTCCGCGAAGCCGGTGACCAGAATATCGACGCCCTCCACGAGTTTCTGGCCGAACACCTGCCGCAAATGCCCCGCACGGCCCTGCGTTACGCCATCGAGAAGCTGCCGCCGAATGAGCGGCGGGCGTATCTGGCGAAGCCTTAGAACTGGTTCCTTAGGCCAACCAGCGCCGTTTCCTGCAATTTGCGGTACTATAGAAGCTCTTTTTATTTTTTTATTCTGCGCCGACGGAGTGACCACGATTGGCCGCTTGGCTGCGACTGCTTCACATTATCGACACGGGGAACGAAGACCGTATCTATATCTCCCCTAAGGCTAGTGAGCTGTGAATCAGCATCGCTCTGACGTGGCATCAGCGCGGGCGATGCAACGCCTTTCTCACGATGCGCTCCGGAGTTGCTAGCAGGAGTTTGCTTCAATGGCTTGTTAGAGCCCGTTGGTTTGGCGACACCTTGTTGTATCGATTTGGGGAGTGGCGGACCCTGCGTCTGCGCGTTGGCGGGCTGTGTGCTCCGCCAGCCCAGCAGCGCCAGCAAGGCCAATGCCCAGCGCTGCCAAGCAGCGGCGGGTTGAGCCGCGGCGAAAAGCGGCCGGTTTAGCTGGTCGGGCCGGAAGTTGCCGCACCCCGGCTTATCGCCTTCTTTCGCGAGCCACGCCACCACTTCCCCATCCGTCATCCGCGTAAAATCAACGACCACTTTCTCGCAGCTCGCGCAGTGGCGGCCGGTGGCGGTGGGTGTCATCGCACCCCAAGCCTCGGGGCAGGGCTGCGGAATCTGAAGCAGAAGGGCGGAGCGGCGGGCCATAAACAACTCGTAAATAAGGGGCGATATGGCTACCGGACGCCGCCGACCGTGGATAAGTTGCCGCCGGTTGGCTTTGGCTTACGCTTACTTCTGACTCGCGCGGAAAAGCTGCTGCTTCTCTTCTTTCGTTAGGCTGTCGTAGCCGGAGCGGTTGATTTTATCGAGGATTTGGTCGATGATGGCTTGGTCGGCGGTGTTGGCGGCTTTGGGGGGCGTGGTGTTGCCGTTGCCGCGAGACGTGACGCGCATCGCGGGGCGCGGGGCGGCGCTACCGTCGGCGTCGGCGCCGAAGAGGCGGTTGATCCAGCGGCCTACGGCTTGGATGGGGGCGCCTAAATCGCGCCCCGCGCGGAGCTGCTTGATGTAGAGGAAACCCATCAGCGCGCCGCCCAGATGCACCGCTTGGCCCCCGGCGTTGCCGCCCGTCAGGCCGCTGACGCTGAGCAGCACCAGCACCGCCGCAATCCACTTGATGCGGACGGGGCCGAGCAGAATCAGCATAAACGTGTAATCAGGCAGCAGCGTGGCCGCCCCGACAATCACCGCCAGCACCCCGCCCGACGCGCCCTGCACCGCCACCGGCCCGAACCGCCGCGTCAGCTCCGGAATGAAGTTGAGCGCCAGCACAAACAGCACCGCCCCCATCAACGACCCCAGCAAGTACAGATTCACCAGTCGACGCGCGCCCAGATACTCCCGAATCAGCATCCCGAACCAATACAGGTTCAGCATATTGAACAGGATGTGGAAGAATTCCTCGTGCACGAACGCGTACGTCAGCAGCGCCCACGGCCGGGTAATCAGGCTCCCCGCGCCCACCAGCCACGACGGCAGAATCACCCAGCCGTGAATCATCGTGTACACTTCACCGGCACCGCTCAGCGTCAGCACCACGCGCAGCACCACCAACACCACGAACACGGCCACATTGTACAGAATGAGGCGGTGCAAGGCATTGCCGTTAGCACGCATCGCCCGGCGCAGGTCGTCAGTCAGAGAAGTAGCCATAGGGGGGAGAAAGATGTGGGGATGTGGTTGATGTGGGGATGGGGTCGATGGGTAGATGTGAGAGTGTGTCCGGTGTGATTAATGGCTAGATGTGGCCGATGGGCTGTTTGCTTTCCCCACATCTTTTCCACATTTCCACATCTCTTTCACATCTTTTCCACACATCTCTCTTCTAGTCACGTTTTTCCCAGTATTTCAGTAAGATGAAAGCGAAGAGCATCCCGCCGAGGTGGGCGAAATGGGCGACGTTATCCCCGGCGGCGCGCTGGACGCCCTTCCACAGCTCATACGCGCCGTAGAGAAAGACGAAGTATTTCGCCTCAATCCCGATGGGCAGCGGGAAGATGTACATCCGCTGATTCGGGAACAGGTAGCCGAAGGCGAACAAAATGGCGAAAACCGCCCCCGACGCACCCACCATCCGCGAGTTGTCGCGGATGTACTCGGCGAGGGTCGAGACGATTTGCCGCGCCGCTTGCAGGTATTCGGGCTTGTCGGGATTGTCGTGGAGCGCGACCGCGACGGCCTCGTACTGCGGGTCGAAGCCGCCGCCGTAGGTTTCGGTGAACCGCATGAAGCCGATATCAGTCGGGCGTTGCACGAAAGCGGTTTCCGCCTGCGTCATCTGATGCGACTCCCACCCGCGAATGCCGTTGTAAATCGACGCCGCCCCGATGCCGCAAATCAGGTAAAACGCCACGAAGCGCTTGCCGCCCCAGTGCTGCTCCAGCGCCGAGCCGAAGAAGAACAGGCTCAGCATATTGCTGAACAAGTGCCCCCAGCCGCCGTGCATGAACATATGCGTCAGCAGCTGCCACGGCCTGAAAACCGGCGAGTTGAACTGGTGCAGCGCGTACACGGAATCGGGCAGCAAGCCGCCCTGCTGCGCCAGCAAAACCGCGACGTTGAGAAGGAGCAAAACCCGAACGACGGGCGTCAGATTGAACATCAGAAATCTAAAAAAAGCCTTTACGCACGGAAGCGTTCGGCGTTTGGCGTGATCGGCATGATTGGCTTGACCGGAGAAGGGCGTGCCGACGCAGTCCGAAGCCCGGCAGGCCCATTTGGCCCGCTCAGCGTCGAACGGTAGCCGTTGAACGGCACAAAGTAACCGCTTTGGCTTAGCCCTGCGTGAAAAACGCCTCGATTTGGCCCATCGCCAACACCGTGAGCGTCGGTTGGCCGCCGGGCGTGTAGTTCGGCGTGGCACATGCAAACAGCCGATCCACGAGGGCGGTTAGCTCCGGCTCCGAAAGTTTTTGCGTGAAGCGCGCCGCCGCCCGTCGGGCTAGGGCGCGTGCCACTTGCTCGCGGGCGGCGAGGCGCACATCGGCGCCCGCCCGTCCGGCGCGCACCTGTTCGAGGACGCCATCGAGGAGCGCCTGCACATCGGCGGCGGGCAAATCGGCGGGGACGCCCTCTGCCGCCAACGCGCGCGGACCGAGCGAGCGCAACCGGAAGCCCAGCGCCTCTAGCTCCGGCAGCAATTCCTGCACGAGCGCATAATCAGCGGCGGAAAAGTGGAGCGCCTGCGGAAACAGCAGCGCCTGCGCGGGCGCCACGGCGGTGCGCTCAGCGGCTCGGGCGTACTCTTCGTAGAGAATGCGCTCACGGGCGGCGCGCTGGTCAATCAGCATCAACCCCGACCGCACCGGCACCACCACGTACTGCTGGTGCAGCTGAAACAGCTTCACGCCGGTAATCTCGGTCGCCAGCCCAAGGGTCAGCGGGAGGGCGGATGGAGCATCGTCGGTCGCGGGCGACGACGCCTGAGAAGCAGCCGACGATGCGCTCTGCGCGGTGCGCATAGCCGGTGAATCGGCCCCGAAGAGCGCCGCCACGGAGGCAATCGCCGCGCTCGTGGTCACATCGTCGGGAAGGTCGTCGAAATCTTCGGAAGAAGTTGCGGGGCGGGCGGGGCGGGCGGACTGGTCAGAGCCGCCGCTACCATCGAAGGTGCTGGCCGGGAGCGGCCGGGACGCCGGACGCGGGGCGGGCGCCGCATTCGGCGCTGCATAAGGCGCCGCGCTTGGCCCAGCGCTTGGCACGCGCGCAGGCGGCGGCGCCCCAGCGGAAGCCGCCGACGTGGCCGACGTAGTAGGCGCCCCGCCCGCCGACACCGCCGCGTGCGCCGTGGCCGTGCGGAAAGTGGTGAAATTGACGTTCCCGTCGAAATCCAGCGACGGCGCCAGATTGTAAAGCCCCAACGATTGCCGCACCGACGCGCAGACAATCGCATAAACCGTCTTCTCGTCGGCGAACTTGATCTCGGTTTTGGTGGGATGAACGTTGATATCGATCTCGGCGGGGTTGAGGTCGAGGAAGAGGGCGTAGAACGGGTGCGCGTCGCGGGCCAATAAGCCTTCATACGCCGTCAGTACGGCGTGATTGAGGTACGCCGAGCGGATATACCGCCCATTGACGAAGAAAAACTGATCTCCCCGCGATTTCCGCGCCCCTTCCGGCTTGCCGATATACCCGCTCACCTTCACCGACGCCGTATCCTGCTCGCACTGCGCCAAATGGCTCTTGTACCCCGCGCCGAGCAGCGCCACAATCCGCTGCGAGAGCTTGACCGGCGGAAGCTGAAACACTTCCATGTCGTTTTGAAACAACGAAAACGCGACCTCGGGATTCGCGAGCGCCACCCGCTGAAACTCGTCGAGACTGTGGCGCATCTCGACGGCGTTCGACTTCAAGAAAGCCCGTCGCGCCGGGACGTTGTAGAACAGGTCGCGGACGCAGATGCTCGTGCCCGGCGGCATCGCGCACGGCTCCTGCGTGAGCACTTTCGAGTTCTCGACGGTCAGGCGCGTGCCGGTTTCGTCGGCGGGGCGACGGGTTTTCAGCTCTACCCGCGCCACGGCGGCGATAGACGCCAACGCTTCGCCCCGAAACCCGAAGGTGCGGAGGGTGAAAAGGTCGTCGGTTTGCCGGATTTTACTCGTCGCGTGGCGTTCTAAGCTGAGCCGGGCGTCAGTTTCGCTCATCCCGTCGCCATCGTCGATGACCTGAATCAGCGTCCGCCCGGCATCGCGGACGATGAGCTTAAGCGTTTTGGCGCCCGCATCGAGGGCGTTTTCGAGCAGCTCCTTGACCACCGATGCGGGCCGCTGCACCACCTCGCCCGCGGCGATTTGGTTAGCGAGGTGTTCGGGAAGGAGACGGATCAGGTCCATAGCGGCGGGCGGAGCGGCGAAGTGCGCAACAAAGGCGGAACAAAGATGGAGCGCCCGGTAACAGTAAGGCGGGGGGAGTGGGTTCGGCGGGGCGGCGGATATCGGTGAGAAGGGAAGTGGATGCACTAGTAGAACAGATTCCCCAACCCCTTGGGGGAGGGGTGCCCCGAAGGGGCGGGGTGGGGAACGCGGTTACGGCCATGCGGGTGGGCGCGCTCCTACGTATCCGG
>JANNMJ010000180.1:0-42566 GCA_031397815.1 Hymenobacteraceae bacterium | reverse complement strand
GGGCACAAGGCCCGCCCCTACGCCAACAGAATCGATCATTATCATCACCCTCTTCCCATCTCCTTTATGCTACGCCACCTTTTCCGGTTGATGTGGAACCGCAAGCGGACTAACCTGCTGCTGATTTCTGAGATCGTCTGCTCGTTCATCGTTTTGTTCGGGGTGGGGACGATTCTCGTCCGCCTCGGCACGAATTACCTCAGCCCGTACGGGTTCGATTACGGCGCCGTCTGGCGCCTCAGCATCGCCGCCGACAAGGGCGAGAAGATGCCCCGCGCGCAGCTCGACGAAGCCCTGCGGCAAGTGGCGGCGCTCCCCGGCGTAGAATCCCTGAGCCTGACGAGCGGCAACACGCCGTTCATTTTCAGCACGATGAACAGCTATTTCAACCACGACGGCCAAGGCGGCATTGCCGACCGCTACGACGCCGGCGACGATTACGCGAAAGCCATGGGCATCAAGCTCCGCGAAGGCCGCTGGTTCCAGCCCGCCGACGACGGGCAGCAGCGGCGCCCGGTGGTCATCAGCGAAGGCATGCGCAAGCTCCTGTTCCCGAAAGGCGAGCGCGCCATCGGGCAGGTGATTTACAACGGCGAAGACGGCGAAAAGAAAGCCAGCGACGCGCTCACGGTCGTCGGGGTGGCGGAAGACGTGCGGACCGGGAGCGATTTTTCCGCCGCCGAACCCTCCGTCTGGATGCGCCTCGTCCCCCACGACACCACCTCTTGGGAGAGCGCCGCCGTGCTGATGCGCGTGAAGCCCGGCGCGGGCGCGGCATTGGAGCAGCAGGTCGTGAAGACGGTCGCGCGCTCCACGCGCAACTGGCTCACGCAGATTCGGAGCTTAGAGGAAGCGCGGGTCTCGAAGTCGAAGTACACCCTCGCGCCGGTGCTGGCGTTGGCGCTGGTGTGCATTTTTCTGATTGTGAACGTGGCGCTCGGCCTGTTCGGCGTGCTGTGGTACAACATTCAGCAGCGACGGAGCGAAATCGGTCTGCGGCGCGCCCTCGGCTCAACGGGCGGCGCCATCAGTCGGCAATTCCTCGTCGAGACGCTGATTGTGACCTTCTTCGGCGTGGTGTTGGGCGCGGTGCTGGCGGCGCAGTTCCCCCTATTAGGCGCCTTCGACGTCCCCGCCGCCGATTACGTCCGGGCGATTGGTCTGGCGGCGGTGCTCATTTTTGCACTCGCCGCCGTCTGCGCCGTCCAGCCGAGCCGGTTGGCGGCGCGGATTCGGCCGGCGGTGGCGCTGCGGGAAGAGTAGCGTTGTTCTTGACTAACCCCATAGCAGCCCGACCGGGGCTGCATCCGGAATGGGCACGCGTAGACCCACGCGGAACCACGCGTGCCCGGGGTAGATTTTTTTCAAAAATCAACCCCGGGCTTTGGTAAAGAACCCCGTTGGGGTTCCCCGATGCCATCCGTAATGCGAACCCCAACGGGGTTCTTTTCCACAGCCCGGGGTTGGCGGCGCTTTGCGCCGACTACCCCGGGCTAATGCGGCGGGCCACGCCGGCCCACGCCGGGCCACGCCACGCCCACACCATGCCGGGCCACGCCAGAATACTTACAGAACAAGGGCTACACCCCACATCTCCCCCCTTCCTCCCGTGATTCTCATTGTTGACGACGACGTAGCCATTCGCACCTCCCTGAGCTTGTTGCTGAAGCAGGCGGGGTATGCGGCGCGGGCGGTTTCCGACCCGGCCTCGGCGCTGCGGGTGGTCGCGGAGACGCCGCCCCGGCTGGCGCTCATCGATATGAACTACTCGCTCGACACGAGCGGGCAGGACGGGCTTTTGCTCCTCAGCAAGCTCAAGAAGCTGTGCCCGACGCTGCCTGTCATTCTCATTACCGGCTGGGGGTCTATTGGGCTGGCCGTGGAAGGGATGAAGGGCGGGGCCGCCGAGTTCATCACCAAGCCGTGGAATAACGAGGCGCTGCTGCAAACCATCCGCACCGTGCTGGATTTGCAGACTGTGGGCGTGATGCCGACGGCGGGCGCCTCAAGCGCGACGGTTAGCGGGACAGCGGCGGCAGATTCCACATCTGTCACATCTGCCACATCCCCACATCTCCCTCCCCCCACATCCCCACATCTCCCCACATCTCCCACATCTCCCACATCTCCACATCTAATCTCCGACGACCCCACGCGGCGGCAGCTCGACCAGCAGTACGAATTCACGGGTATCGTCGGGCAAGACCCAGCGTTGCTGCAAGTACTGCGGAGCATCGGGCAGGTGGCGGCGACGGATGCCTCGGTGCTGATTGAGGGCGAATCGGGGACGGGGAAGGAGCTGATTGCCGAGGCGCTGCACCGCAACTCGCGACGGCGGCGGGCGCCGTTCGTGAAGGTGAATCTGGGGGGGATTTCGTCGTCGTTGTTCGAGAGCGAGATGTTCGGGCACCGCAAAGGCGCCTTCACCGACGCCAAGACCGACCGTATCGGGCGGTTCGAGCTGGCGAACGGCGGCACCATCTTTCTGGATGAGATTGGGGAGCTGGAGCTGGCCTCCCAGGTGAAGCTCCTGCGCGTGCTGCAAGACCGCACGTACGAAGTGCTAGGAGATTCGAAGGCGAAGGCGCTCGATATCCGCGTGGTGTGCGCGACTAACCGGAACCTCGCGCAGATGGTCGCCGAGGGGAAGTTTCGGGAAGACCTCTTTTACCGCATCAACCTCATCACCGTCCGCCTCCCCGCCCTCCGCGAGCGCGCCGACGACATTCCGCGCCTCGTCGAGCATTTCGTGAAGGGCCTGCGCTCCACGTACCAGCGTCCGGCGCTGCGGGTCGGCACCCGCGCCCTCCACTGGCTCCGCGAGCGCCCCCTACCCGGCAACATCCGCGAGCTGAAAAACCTCGTGGAGCGCGCCGTCCTCGTGAGCGGCAAAGACGAGCTGGCACCCGAAGATTTCCAGGCACACGTCGCCAACGCCGTCCCCAACCGTCCCACCTCCCCCACCGACCTCCCCGTCGGCGAGATGACCCTCGACGAAGTAGAAGCCGCGATGATTCGCCGCTCCCTCGACCTGTATGCCGGGAACCTCTCCCGCGTAGCCCGCGCCCTTGGCCTCAGTAGGGGCGCGCTTTACCGGCGGTTGGAGAAGCACGGGATTCCGTATCAGGCGGAGTGAGTTTTTTGGGGGAGATGTGAAAGAGATGTGGGGATGTGAAAGATGTGGGTCGATGTGGGAATGGGCGACCCACAACCGCCTGTAGGGGCGCGGCCTTGTGCCCGCCCGCATGCGGTTGGGTTACGGCGGCTTAACCGCCTGTATCTACGTGTCCCCCCACCCCGGCCCTGCGGGCCACCCCTCCCCTCCGGGGCGGGGAGTTTTCACGCATATCGTCCCTTATTATCGCACTAAGTACGAACTCCCCGCCCCCTTGGGGGAGGGGTGCCCCGAAGGGGCGGGGTGGGGAACGCGGTTACAGCCACGCGGTATGGCAATGCGGTTACGAAACGCAGCTACGTAAATGCAGTACCGCCACATCCCCACATCTTCACATCCCCACATCTCTCCCCTAAAAATGTCGCTTCGCCTCAAGTTCATCTTAGCTGTTGGGTTGCTGCACAGCGTGCTCATTGGGCTGGCGTTCAGCTTGCGCACTACCAACCCGACGCTTTTTGTGGTGAGCGAAGTAGTGGTAGTGGTTTCGGCGTTCCTCACCTATCAGCTTTACCAAGGCTTTGTGCGCCCGTTCCAACTCATTGCGGCGGGTACAGAGGCGATTCAGGCGCAGGATTTCACGCTCAAGTTCGTGCCGGTGGGGCAGCGCGAGATGGACCAGCTCATCGACGTTTATAACGTCATGATTGACCACTTGCGGCAGGAGCGCGTGCAGCAGCACGAGAAAAGCTACCTCTTGCAGCAGCTCATCGACGCGTCCCCGGCGGGCATCCTGCTCCTCAATTTCGACGGTTTTATTGCTGCCGCGAACCCCGCCGCCGCCGCCGCCTTGCAGCTCCCGGCCAACGTGCTGCGCGGCCTCGCCCCCGCCGACCTCCCCGGCGAGTGGGGCGCCGCCCTCGGCGCCCTCCAAACCGGCGAGCCGCAGGTGGTGCGCCTCTCGGGCGTCCAGACCTACCGCGCCCACCGCGCCGGTTTCGTGGATCGGGGTTTCCCGCGCGCCTTCATCGTGCTGGAAGAGCTGACGCGGGACTTGATTCGGCAGGAGAAAATCGCGTACGAGAAGCTGATTCGGATGATGAGTCATGAAATCAACAACTCCATCGGCGCCGTGAACTCGCTGCTGCAAAGCTTCCACCACTACGCTCCCCACCTCCCCCCCGACGACCGACCCGACTTCACCGACGCCCTCGACGTGGCGCATACCCGCAACACGCACCTCGTCAATTTCATCGGCGGCTTCGCGACCCTCGTGCGCCTCCCGACGCCCGTCCGCCGCCCCGTCGAGCTGCACGAGCTGCTGCGCGCTACCTGCCGCCTGCTCACCGTCCCGAGTCAGCACGCGGGCGTCCGGTGGCAGTGGGATTTAGCCCCCGGTCCGCTCTGGATCGACGCGGACGCGCCGCAACTCGAACAGGCGCTCCTCAATATCGCCAAGAACGCCCTCGAAGCCATCCGCGCCCGGACTGATGATGATGACGATGACGATGACGATGATGATAACGACAGCAAGGCGGGCGGCGTCATCACGATTCACACCAGCACGGCCCCGCCCGAAGTCCGGATTGAAAACGACGGCCTCCCGATTCCGCCCGAAGTGCGGCAGCGGCTCTTTACGCCCTTTTTCTCCACGAAGCGCGATGGCCAAGGCATCGGCCTGACCCTCGTCCGCGACATTCTGCTGGCGCACGATTACCGCTTCAACCTCGAAACCGAAACCGACGGCCTCACCGCCTTCACCATCTGGCTCGACTAGCCGCCGAACCAATCACACACCTAATCGAACGAATAACCCGCTAAGCGGTTGTAGCGCATTGACAGACCGCGCGCTGGTACGATACCTTTGTAGCGGCTTCCGTTGCGAACAGATGCCCGCAGCGAATGCTTCCTGCCGACGTCCCTCTTATTCAGGGCATTTGCACCTAAAGCAACCTGTTTCCTCCCCGCGCTTCTATTCACGTATGCTCGCTACCCCCGCAGCGCCCCCAGTGGCCGCAAAGCCCAAATTCGTCGACCCTACTCGTTCCGAGTTCTTCTTCACGCTTCGCGAGCGAGTCGATGCCTACTTCACCGAGAACAAGATTTCCAAGTACGCCGATGCCAAGATGTGGGCGAAGGCCATCTTCTACCTGGTCGTGTTCGCGGGATTGATGGGGGCGATTTTCTCCAACCAGTTCGGCCCCTGGACGCTCCTCGGCCTCAGCACCGCCCTCGGCGTAGTGATGGCGCTGATTGGTTTCAACGTCTCGCACGATGCCATTCACGGCGCGTTCTCGCCGTCGGCACGGGTGAATAAGTGGCTGGGGATGACCTTTCACCTCGGCGGCGCCAACCCGTACCTCTGGACGATTGCCCATAACGGCATTCACCACACGTACACCAACATCCACGGGCACGACGAGGACATCAACATTGCCGGTGGCCTCGTCCGCCTCGACGCCACGGAGCCGGTACGGCCCGTGCATCGTTTCCAGCATCTCTACGCGTTCGGGCTGTACTGCCTGACGTCGTTCTCGTGGATGCTCGACAAAGACTTCCGCAACTTCTTCGTCAAGTTTGCTTCCGGTCCGCACGCGCCGCGCGGCGGGCACCCGAAGTCGGAGATGTTCAATCTCTTCTTCTTCAAAGCCGCGTATTACTCGCTTTACCTCATCCTGCCGCTGTTCGTCCTCGACGTCACGTGGTGGCAGGTGCTGATCGGCTTTATGGCGATGCACGTCGCCGAGGGCCTCACGCTGGCGCTCGTTTTCCAATTGGCGCACGTCGTGGAAGGCACTGATTTCCCCGCCACCACCCCCACCGGCACCATCGAGGATAGCTGGGCGGCGCACCAGCTCCGCACCACGGCCAATTTTTCGTCGCAGAGCAAGCTCGCGCATTTCCTGTGCGGCGGTCTGAATCAGCAGGTAGAGCATCACCTGTTCCCGAAAATCTGCCACACCCACTACCCCGAGCTGTCGCGCATCGTAGCCCGCACCGCCGAGGAATTCGGTCTCCCGTACCTCGACAACCGCACGTTCGGCACCGCGCTGGCCTCGCATTACCGCACCCTCCGCGCGTTCGGTGTAGAGGCGTGGCGCCAGCAGCATATGCAGCACGCTGCGTAGGTTTTTTTCAGTAAGAGCAGCATATCAAAAGGCCCTGTCGGAGCGCGTTGAGCGTCATCCGGCAGGGCTTTTCGTTTGAAGGCCGGGGCCCTACAGCGTTCACGGTCGCCCCAAATCTCAGCTGGCGCGCGTTTGGGTCGACCGTTGGTCGAGATAACGCGTGTCTGCCCGGGGTGTGCGTCTGTGACGCATCGGCGCGGAACGCGACGAACGACGGCGGTTTGGTCACCTCAAGCAACCCGCGCCAATCCTATGCGAGTGGTTCGCTGACGCGAACGCGCGTCACAGACGCGCTACCCGGTCAGACACGCGTTAGTTCGACCTGCGGTCGACCCAAACGCGCGCCAGCGGGGACCCTACGTATCCGGCACCGTCCCGGTGCCGGTGGATGGGCCGGTCGAAGCGCCGCCTGTAAACGCACGTATGGGCGTGCCCAACCGCATGCGGGCGGGCACAAGGCCACGCCCCTACAGGCAGGCAAATCCTCACATCTCCACATCCTTCACATCTCCCCCCAAGTCCCCCACTTCCGGCTCCCATCCGGCGGGCTTCGGCTGGCAGCGCTCGCACCAATAGGTAGCCCTTCCGCCGACGTAATGCTTCTGAATCAGGGTTTTGGGGTGACGCGGGCAGTGCGTGGTGGAGGCACCATCGGGCGCTTCTTCCCACTGGCGGGCGTGAATGAGGAAATGGACGGGGAAATCGCGGTACCGCGCTTCGGCGTCCACGGCCGTCCGCAGCACGTAGCCGATGGCGGTGTGCAGGAGGGCGATTTCGGCGGCGTCGAGATCGCCGGCGCGACGGGCGGGGTGGATGCGGGCCTGAAACAGCACCTCATCAACGATCCAATTTCCTAGACCCGCCGTCAGGCGCTGGTCCAAGAGCGCGGCTTTGAGGACGGCGTTTTTGCGCCGGGCGAGGGCGGCGGTGAGGTGCGCAATCGTGAGGTCGTCGAGGGCGTCGGGGCCGAGTTTTTTGGCGAGGAGGAACGCGGTAACATCGGGCGTCAGGCCCACGCGGCCGAACTTCCGCGGATCGACGAACCCGACGCGAAGGCCGCCGTCGAGCACCAGCTCCACGCGCACGAAACGCGGCCGGTCGTGGTCGTCGCGGTAGGCGGCGACGTCGCCGGTCATCCCGAAATGGAGCGTCAGGGCGGCGCCGGGCGGCGTGTCGAGCAGAAGCAAAAGCTGCTTACCGATACGCCGGGAAGCCACAAAATGCCGCCCCACGAGGGCCGCGCGCAGGGGTTCTTCAGGCGTGGTCAGGACGTGCGCATCGAGCACCCGAACCCCCACCACGGGGACGTGGAGCACTAATTCATCCAGAAAACGGCGGTACGTCTCCACTTCGGGCAACTCGGGCATCGGCGGGCGCGTGAAAGGCGGGGGAAGAAGGAAATAATCGTTGCTATTTGCATAGTCGATAATCGGGAGAGTCAGGGGGTTTCCGCCGCCCTGTTCTCGACTTTCGACTGGCTTTCGTTAACCGCGTACCGTCCGAAATGTCTCCCGCGCTCATTCCGTGGCAACACCGGTGGCGCGTCCTGACTCGTCCGGACGTGCTCGGGCTGCGCTTACGCCACTTCCTCGGCCTTGGGGAGCGCGTGCGCGAGCGCCTCCGTCGGGCGTGGCTCGCGTGGACATACCAGAAAACGCCCGCGCCGGTTACGGTTTACATCGACCGCCCCGCGCATCTAACAAACGGCCCCCAGCGCCTCGAAGCCCACCTTGACCCGCGCGACGGGCTTTCCACGAAAGCCGTTCGGCAGACGCTGCAAGCGTATTGGCCGACGGATGCCGTCGTGATTCTGATTCTGGTCCGGTACCGCCGCCCGCCGCTATTAGCGGCCCGCACCGACGCAGAAGTGCATTCGTGGGCAGCAGCGCCGGAAGTCAGGGCAAAAATTCCGGGGCCGGAAAGCCCGTTGATCGCCTTGCTCGACGCCGCCCTGCGCCTGCCCGAGCTGGGCATACGCGTGGTGCAAGTGGGCGGGCCGGGGGCGGTTTTGGTGGAAGAGAAGGAGATGTCAGGGGAAGAGAAATTTTTGTCGAAAGAGAAGATTTTTACTTCGACAGAAATCGAATCAGCCTCGACAGAAGACAAGTCCTTTTCGACAGAAACAACCCCATCAGTAGCGTGGGTAGTGCCGCACCGGGGGCACGCGCCGTGGCTGGGCGCGTGCTTGGCGCGACTAGTCCCGCAGCTCCGCCCCGCAACCGCCGACGAGGCGTTGATCTGCCTCGACGAAGTCCCCAACCTGACGACCCGCGCCCTGCGCGCCACCTTCCCGATGTGCTGGTTCGGCGTGTTACGGCACCCCGGCGTTGGCCCGTTCGTGGCCCGGCAGCTCGCCGCCGAGCGCACCACCTGCCACTGGCTCCTTTTCCAAGACTCCGACGACCTACCGTGCGCCGACCGCGCCGCCCTGCTCCGCCACACCGCGCAAAAGCGCCCCGCCATTGATGCGCTCGGGAGCCACGAGCTGCGGCTCGATTACCTCACCCGCAAGGTCATCCCCGTCCGGTTTCCGCTGAATGCGTCTGCCGCGCTGCGGGTCGCGATGGGGCATCCGGCGCTGTTTCCCACGCTGCTCATCAAGCGGGCGAGCTTACTGGCGGTGGGCGGCTTCGCCACGCATCTGCGCTTTGCCCTCGACACGCATCTCCTTCTGCGCGCCTCGTTCGAGTGGCAGATGCACAACGTGGATGCGTTTCTGTATGTGCGCCGCCGGCGCACCGGCTCCCTCACCACCGACCCTGCCACCGCCCTCGGCTCCCCCGCCCGCGAGGAGCATCGCGCGCAATGGCGCCGCGATTTCGCCGCCGTGCAAGCGGGTGTCCTGCCGCTCGCCGGGAGCAGCCTCGCCGTCCGGCGCGGCCCGGAATACGAGCTGAACGAGCTGGAAGAGTTGTAGAACGCCCGCTAATACCGAACGCTAAAACTCCTGCGCGCCGTCCGTATCCACGCTCAGCCCCAGCTCCCGAACGGCGGCCCGCACTGATTCGGCGCTCACGAACGGCATGACTTCCTCCTCGCGGCCCGGCACCAAGAGCGTGAGGAGCGAGCGGTATTTCGCCCGACCCTGCGCGAGCATCTCCGGCGTCACCTCGACCAAAAACAACCCATGGGGCGGCACTTTTTGCACGCCCACGAGCAGGAAACGCTCCGCTTGCAGGGCATCGAGGTAGAACGCGGCTTGGCGGTCGTAGTCGAAGGCGGCGCATTGCGCGGCGAACTGATGCCAGTCGGGGGCGAGGGTGCTTTTGAAATCGATGAGCGTGTATCGGCCGTCCGGGGCGATATCGGCGGGGAGCACGAGGTCGGCGCGGAGCTTGCAAACGATTCCGGTTTCGGCGTCGGTAAAGAGCGCGCTCGGCTCGGCGATACCGACGTCGAGCATATGGCGCAGGTCTTCGTCGTGCCGCACGGCTTCCACCATCCACCACACCAGCGAGTCGTTGATGCCCTTTTGGCCGCCCACGTAGGTATCCGGCTCCAGCAAGGCCGCGTGGAAGGCGGTGCCCAGTGAAAGCGCCGCCGACTGCCCGAACGTGCGCGGCCCGCGCCCACTCAGCACATCGCGCAGGCGACTCAGATCAGAATTAGCGACGGCCGGTAACGCACGATAGTCATCGTAGCTCAGGCGGAGGAGGTCGGGGCGGGTATAGGAGGAGAGGAGCGGCATCGGAGGAGAACAAACGTACCACCCGCAAGGGTTTAACGCGGCCATAAATAAGCCGAATCCGTAGTACGGCCCGCCTTCGGTTCGGTTCTTTGCAGCTCCGGCGCCGTCGGGCGCCCGTTGGTGGCGCTCGGGGCGCTTTCATATTCTGCCGCACAGCGTGCCCCGCTTATGTTTCGCGATTTCTTCCGTCTCAACGCCCGCTCGCTCGTCGCGGTGGCGCTGCTCATCGGCCTCCCGCTCGTCGTCGATTCCCTCCTCACGGCGTGGCTCTACGAAGGCGGCGGCTCGATGGCCCTCGCCGGGATGAGCAGCATGCGGATGGTGGGTTTTTTTGCCGTCACCGCCACTCTAATGGGCCTCGGCCTGACGCATACCACGTTCGTGGCGCTCGTGAGCGGCTATTTTCTGGGGTGGGAAGGCTTCGCGGGCACGGTAGCCGCTTACGGGGTAGCGGCGGCCGTCGGGTACCGCCTCGCCGTCCTCATCGACCACGGCTCGCTCCTCCGCTTCCTGCATCTCTTCCCGAAAGCCGAAGCGGTTTTGACGGAATTGGAGACCGAAACCCTCCCGCTCATCGTGTTGGTGCGCCTTTCACCCGTCCTCCCCTTCGCGCTGATGACGTTCGTGTTGGCCGCCGTGCGGGTCAATTTTCAGCGGTTTCTGGTCGGCTCCATCCTCGGAATGTTGCCGCGCACGCTGTTTTTCTATTGGGTCGGCACCCGCGTAGCTGGCCTGACGGAGCTTTTTCACCACCCCGACCGCACGTCATACGGCCAGATTTTGGTCATTACGCTCGTCATCGCCTCCGGCGCGGGCCTCTTCATTCTGATTAACCGCGCCATTCAACGCGCCCTGAAGAAGACGGCTTGAGGGTGCGTTGAATGGCTGCCTGAAAGGCCGCTTGACGTGCCCAACGCGTTTTTATCGCGTCAGCAAACCGCTCTCACTGAGCGCATGACGGTTTTTGTGAGAAATTCTCCTGCAAAAAACCGACGTTCGTCTTGCACGGTTACGGGTCAGCGGACTACCTTTGTCCCACGAAAAACGGGAACGCCGCTTTTCAAAACACCCCCGGTTGTGTAGCTCAATTGGATAGAGCATCTGACTACGAATCAGAAGGTTTAAGGTTCGACTCCTTACACGACCACTTGGTAAGTCAAAAAGCCCCTTAGCGCATTGCTGAGGGGCTTTTTTTGTTTTAGTGGCCACACTTTTGGGAGTCACAGGGTTCACCCCTGAGGTCACCTCTCCTCACAGCCGCCGCCCCACCCGCCAGCCGGGGACGGGCATCTCGGTTTGCCGCACGAAATACGAGTTTCCGGCAATCAGCACCCGAAACCAGACGGTATCGGGGGCGGTCTGGACGTAGAGCTTGCGGCCGGCGGGCCAGCTACGGGCGGGGCGCGGGTCGGTGCGGTGCTCGTAGAGGGCGATGCCGCCGGTTGGGGCGGGCAGATGCTCGCGAATCCCGATTTCGGGCGGCGCATCGGCGGGCTGTTGCGCGGCGGCAACGTGCGCGCTGGCTAGCAGCGCCAATAACAGGACGAGACCGGAAACGTGACGGACCATCTGGAAGGGAAGAAGTATGGCGAGCGTGCTAGCTCATACGCAAAGCACGCGGCGATAGGCCGAACCGCTGCTTGAAAGCGGCGCTGAAATGTGGAAGCGACGAATAACCCAGCTCGAACGCCACTTCCCCGGCCGTAAGTGCCGAATCGGTGAGAAGTAACCGGCGGGCTTCGAGCAGCCGCCATTCCGCCAGATACGCGAACGTGGGCTTGCCGAACAACGCCTTGAAGCCGCGCTTGAGCTTGTGCTCGTTCAGACCTACGATGCGGGCCAGCTCGGGCAGCGTCGGCGGGAGCTGGACGTGCTGGAGGAGGTAATTGTGGGCGAAGCGGAGGCGCTCTTGGTCGTATTCGGTGAGGCCGAGGGGGTTGGGCGGGGACGCGGGCTGCGTGAAGCTGGCGATTTGTAGGGCTAGGATTTCCCAGAGCTTCGCTCGGCACCGAAGCTGTTGCACAGGGTCGGGCGCCGTGGTTGGGGCTGCGGGAAGTAGCGTCAGCAGCTCGCGCACGGCGTATTGCAGCGCCGATGGGATGGCCTCGGCACCCAGCACGGCGGATTGGAGGTACTGAATCGCTTGCTGAAAACCCGTTAGTGGCGCCGGTAAGCCCGCCGTAATCTCGCGGAAACCGGCGCCGGGCCACGCGATGGCTACCAGCTCAGTATCGGGCGTTTCAGGGGAGAAAACGATTTGGTTGGCGCCGCCTGCGTAGAGCAGCGCGTGCTGCGGGGCCGTCAGGAGCAGGGGCGAATCAGTGGCGGTGAGGCGGCAGCGCCCGCGTAAGCAGAGGAGGAGCCAAACGCCGGAGCCGTCTTCGGAAGGCGATTCTGATGAGAGATGGACCGGAGATTCAGGGTCGGTCCAGCCGGTCAAATGAATCAGCTCCTGACCAGCGATGGCGTGCCGCGTGAGGCGGCAGCTAGCCGCAGCTGCAGCCGCCAAATGCGCAGAAGAGTGGGGCGCAAGCGACGAAAGCGGCGGAAGCGACACGCGGACGGAGGTGGTTCAAAAGAGAAAGAATCCGGCTGTCGTAAGTCCGGCTCCCGCTGGCGTAACACGCCGGGTTTCAGCGGGCGAGACCTTTGCAGCGGCTCCACCAAATGTAACGGACGGGGCCGCAGCACGATGCAAAAGACGGTCGTTTTCAGTGGTTCAGAACCTGTGGAGGTCTTTCGGACGACGGTACGGCGAGGGCGGGCAGCCGCCCTCCTGCTGACCCGGTTGCGCGCCCAGTGGCCGCACTTCCACATCACCCTCGACCTCACTGACTGCGACCGCATTCTGCGCGTGCAAACCGCCGGGGAACCCGTGCCCGTGGAGGCCATCGGGGCGGAGTTGGCGAAAAGCGGTTATCTATGCGAGCCGCTGCCCGATTCCGACGACGATTTCCCGGCTTCCGAAACCCCATGCTTTCCTTTAAACAACTCCGGGAAATGATGAAACTTCAAGGAAGCGGCACTCTGGCAGTGCGCAGTATTACGGTCAGCTCGTTTGCGCGGCTGCACCTGAGCGTTCAAGGCACCGTCTATTTTGTGATGGGCGACGATGAGCGCATCGAGATTGAGGCCGACGATAACCTGCTCGATTACGTGCAGGCCGTCAATTCGGGTCGCACGCTCTTCGTGACGAGCGAAAACAAGCTGCGCTCTCCCGCCTTCACGGCGCTACGCATCACGGTTTACCTGCGGCAGCTCACCGAGCTAAGCATCGCCTGCGACGGCGACGTGGTTTGCCCGAACGTGCTGCGCGTTCCGGACCCGCTAACGGTCAAGATTCAGTCGAACGGCGCCACCGAGCTGGCCGTCGAAGCGCCCGCGCTCATCATCAGCATCGCGAGTGACGGCCACACCACCCTACGCGGCGCGGCGGGCGACGTGCAGCTCAAAGCCCACTCCCACGGCAACGTTTTGGCCGGCGAGCTACGGACGCAGCACCTGAAAGTGACCAACAAATGCGACGGCAACGTGGAGGTCTACGCCGAGCAAACCATCGCGGCGCAGCACATGGGCAACGGCTACCTGCACTACGCCGGTCCGGCGCGCCTGACGGAGGTGCGCGCCAATGGCAGTGGGCCGGTGAAGCACGTCTAAAAGGGCGCAGCCGACCTATTGAACAAATGGAGAGAATCGCGCGGGGCTCCAGCCCCGTGCGGGCTATTCGCGGGCCTCTGGCCCGCACAACCCAATCGGCGCATTTAACCCGTCATCCCTGTAGGGGCTTGGCCTTGTGCCCGCCCGCATGTGGCTCCGGACCGCCACCCACGACGAACACAACCGCATGCGGGCGGGCACAAGGCCACGCCCCTACGTTGACGCGCTAGTTGGCAGGTCAAGAGACCTGCTAATAGCCGACACGGGGCCAGAGCCCCGCATCAAGACGCCGACGCCCTTACGGCTCCCAATCCAACGCGCCAATTGCGGACGTCAGCCCGGCTTGCGCTTTCTGGAGCTTGGCTTCGAGCTGCACGAGCTTCAGCTCGGCTTCGAGGAGCTTGGAATCGCGGGAGTTGATGAGGAAAACGGTGCTTTCCCCGGCTTCAAACTTATCGACTTCACCTTGGCGGAGAAGCGCGTATTGCTCCGTCATGCGGCGCTGCTGGGCGAGGAGGAGCGCAAGCGTGCGCTGCTCGGCGGCGACGGCGCGGACGGCGGCGGTGAGGTCGCGGCGGAGGGCGAGGAGGTCGAGGTCGTTGTAAATCTGCTTGACCCGGACGCTTTCGAGCTTCCCGCGCTCCTTGCGGAAGAAGAGCGGCACGCTCAGGCTCGCGCCGAGCTTGTAGGAGTTTTGGAAAGCTTGGCCGGAGAAATCCCCCTCGCCGGGGCGGCCGGTGCTGAGGATGTTGTAGCTAAGGTTGAGGTCGGGGAGCAGGTCGGTGCGGCGCCACCGCTCTTCCACGCGGAGCTGCTGGTTTTTGAGCAGGAGCTTGCGCACTTCGGGGTGACGCTCGGTGACGAACAGAAGGCGCTCGGCGAGCTCGGCGTCGGTGATGGCGGCGCGTTGGTTGGGCGCTACGGCCAGCGCAGGCGGCGCGGCGCGTGGGTCGAGGACGACCGGACGGCCGTCGGCGTCCCACAGATGCACGCTCAGGGCGAGGGAGGCCTGATAGGCATCAAGCTGCGCCTGTTGCTCCGAAACGCGCCGCTCCCGGACGAGCAAACCGGCTTCCAGCGTATCAATAGCCGCCAAATCGCCGACCTGCACGCGCAGGCTGGTGGCCTCGTACCGCTCGGCGGCGAGGCGGGTGGCGGTGGCGAGGAACTCCCGACGGCGGGCGGCTTCGTACCAATCCCAGTACGCCTTGAAGGCCATAAAAACGGCCTTATTGACCGTCTTGATGCGCTCGGCCTCGTTGATTTCCTGAAAAAGCTGCGCTTGGCGGAGAGTCGCGCGGCGCTCATCCATTCCGATAGCCGACGCCAGCGGCAGGCTCAGCCCGGCGTAGGTCAGGCCGGTGGCCGGTACGGTGGCTTCGGGGTTGAGGTAAATGCCGGTGTTGCGCTCGTAACCGGCTTTCAGATCAAGGCCGCCGGGCCAGAGGGGCACTTTCAGGTTCGAATCCCAGCGGTTGTAATACTCCTTGTCTTTGAACTCCTTACGCGCCAGATTCGATTCAACTTTCGGGTCGAACTGGCCGCGCGCCTGCATCAGCTCGGCGCGGGCGGCGCGGGGCAGCAGGTCGGCTTGGCGCACCACCGGGTGCCACGCAATGAGGCGGCGGTAAAGCTCGGGCAGGGTAAGGGCGCGCAGGGTGTCGGGCACAGGCTCGATTTGCGCCCGCGCGGGCACGGCCCACCCCAAAACGAGCATTCCAACGACGGCAAAAAACGTCAGCGACTTACTTCTTCGCATCCTTCCCCCCTTCTGATGAGCTAGCCTTTCCGCCGTCCTTGCCCTTGTCGGTGGGCGAAGGAAGGTCGGCGGGGAAGGCGTTGATTTGCCGCCACAGCTCATACCAAACGGGGACCGTCCGGAGCATCGCCCAGCCGTTGACGCCAGAGCCGGGCCGAAGTTGCGGCGGCCACGGCTGGTCATTAGGGTCGGGCACGACGAGCATCCGGTACTTGCCCGTCGCGGCATCGGCCACATAATCAACTACTTGAACGCGCCCGCCAAACGTACCGATACTCGCGCCCGGCCAACCCGAGAACTGCAACGCGGGCCAGCCGTCGAACTCCAGCCGAACGGGCGTCCCGCGCTGCACGAGCGGCAAATCGACGGCGCGGATGAAGACGGTGGCAATCAGGGCGGCGCCGGTCGGCATGATGGTCGCCACCGATTCGCCTTCTTTAATCGTCTCCCCGACGCCCACGCGCAGCGCCCGCACCACGATGCCGTCCTGCGGCGCCCGCAAAACGTAATTCTCCTGCCGCACCTGCACCGACGAGAGCTTATTACGGAGCTTCGAAAGCTCACTTTCGCCATCCGCCAGCGCCGAAAGCGCCGACGAGCGGTCCGATTCCGCCTTCGCGAGCTTATCGGCATACTCCGCGCTCAGCGATGACACCTCAATCCGCGAATTCAGCAGCTCATTGCGCGAAACGAGGAGCTTCGATTGACCGGAAATCACTTTCGAATCGGTCTCCTGACTCTTCAAACGGCGTTTTTCCAGCTCCGTGAGCGGAAACAGGCCCTTCGCATAAAGCGCTTCCAAACGCGCAAGCTGTTGGTCGGCGACGCGCATATCGAGGCTTGCGGCGAGGATATCGGCGGAATCGGACCGGATTTTCAGGCGCGACTGCTGAATCTTGTTCTGCGCCTTCTGAATCGAGAGGGAACGCCCGTCGCTCAGGGCTGCGATTTGCTGAGTAAGCGCCTGAACTTTAGCGTTGTAGGCCACAATGGCGGCTTCCTTGGCCGCCACCTGCTCGCGCAAGCGAGTGATAATCTGGGGGTCGAAATACTCATCCTTCACTTCGGAAAGAATCAAAATCGTGTCGCCCCGGCGCACCCGGTCGCCTTCCTGATGATTCCAACGCTCGATTCGCCCCGCGATGACGGTCTGAATGGTCTGCGGACGGTCTTCGGGGCGCAGCGCCGTGGTCGTGCCCGAGCCGCTGATATTCTGTTGCCACGGCAGAAACAAGCACAGGAAGAGCGCCAAGCCGATACCGCCCGTCCAGCGGGCTAAGCGCAAACCGGCGCGCGGGGTACGCAGCTCCTGTAGTTCGCGCAGGTGCTCTTCGGAAGCAGTTTGAGTGGGGGCAGAAGCCAAAATGGGATGGGATACTAAAGGTGAAGGGCCGCTTAGGGAAACGGGTTTGTGTGATTACGCCACCAGCTCTTCCATGAGCTGCCGGAAGCCGCGGTCCTTCGCGAGCAGCTCATCGTACGGCGTGGGAGTCGAAACCTGCCCGTCGCGCACCATAGCCACATGCCGGAGCTGCCGCAGCACGGCGGGCGAATCGGTCAGACAAACCACCGCCCACGGCCGGGCCGAGTCGAAGAGCCAGCTAAAGGCGTGCTGCCGGTCGTAGGGTTCCAACTCAACGGGGTCGCGGAGGAGGAGCAGCCGGGGGCGCGCCACCACGGCGCGGGCGAGGAGGATTTTGGTGATCAGCTCATCGGGGAGGGCCGGGTCGGCGGGCACCAGCTCGGTATCGAGGCCGCGCGGCAGGTGGTTGATGGTTTCGTGGAGGCCGAGGCCGACGAGCGTTTCCTGCAAGAGCGTGGTGCTGATGCCGGGGCGCCCGAGGGTGATGTTTTCAAGGGCCGTTCCGGCGAAAATATCGCGCTGCGTGACGGTTTCGCCGATTTGCCGCCGCAAATCTTCGCGGTCGAGGCTTTGGAGAGCGAAGCCGTTGACCATAATGTTGCCCTCGTAAGGAAGCTGCCCGAGGAGCGTGCGGCAGAGGTCGACGGTGGCTTCCAAGTCGGCGGAGGTGAGGCCGAGGCGCGCGTTCGGCTCGATGATGAGCGAGGCGTGGCGCGCGACCACGCGACGGGTCATTGGGTAATGGGTCGAAACGCCGTCGAACTCGATGCGCATTCCGTTCTGCAAATCGGGGTTGAGGCCGCTGGTTTCTTCCAACGGCTTGTCCGTGACGTGACCGATTTTGTCGAGGCCGGTGAGGAGGTCGTACACCACATCCAGACTCAGAATCAGTTTCTCGACGGCCCCCACGATGAGGACGATAATCAGCTCCGAAGCCACAATCTGCCCCAACGAAATCTGCCCTTGCGCCAGCAGAATGCTCGCCAGAATCAGCAAACCGCCTACCACGAGGGTTTTGAACCCAATGGCGTAGCCGTAGAGCGTCATCAGCACCTTAAAGTGCTCTTTCCGATAATGTAGATAGCCGGCGACGAGCGAATCGGTCTTCTGCATCGCCAACGTCCCCTGCGGCGAGAGGCGGAACGCCGGCAGCGACCGCGCCACTTCTTCGAGCCAAAACGCCGTGCGGTACTTGTATTTCGACTCGGTGATGCTCGTTTTCAGGCCTTTCGGCCCCACCGTGCGCACGATCAGGTACAGAATCAGCACCAGCACCAGCGAGAAGAAGATGAAAAACGTATGGTAAAACGACAGCACCAGCAGCCCGAACAGCACCTGCAATATGGCGGCGGAAATGTCGATCAAGAGCTTCGGCAAGCCTTTCTGGACGTTCAGAACGTCGAAAAACCGGTTCACCACTTCCGGCGGATACTCGCCTTCCCAGCCGCACGTCGGCTCGATGCGCGGCAGCCGCCGGGCGAAGTCGAGGGCCGTTCGGGCGAAGATTCGGCGTTGCAGCACTTCCACCAAGGAAATCTGCTGAACCTGCAAAATCCCGCTCACCACGATGGACGCGATGATGAGCGCCACCAGCACCACCACGCTCGTGCCCACCAGCCCGCCGCTCATCAGCCCGATGAGCGCCTGCACGCCCAGCGGCAGCACCAAGCCCAGCAGCCCCACCGCAATGGTGTAGACGTAGATGTACCAGATGTCGCGCTTTTCGAGCCGGAGCAATTCCCAGAGCCGTTGAAGCGGCGTGAGCTGCAGCACCTCATCGCCGTGGCCGTTGGTGGGGGTGGCGCCGTGCCCCACCTGCCCGTCGGCGGCAATGGTAGCCTTTGGGAGCGCGAGTGGAAACAGCATCACCACGCCCGGCGCAGGCGTCGCGCCCGCTTCGTCGAGGGTTCCGGTGGATAAATCTTCCGCCCGAATCACCACGGACACCCACTCGCCGGTGGGGGTCAGCTCCTCGGCTTGCCGGGCGCCGCTGCCCTTCTCGGGGCTCCACGTCAGCACCGGCCGGGGCGCCCCCTCGCCCGCCACCTGCCGGAACAGGATGACCGGGTGGAACAGGTCTTCGAGCAAGGCCGGTAGGTCGGCGGGCGGTACTGCGCGCCTGACCAGCGCCACGTTGGCCCACTGCCCGATACGCGCAATCTCGGCGGCGATAGAAGCCGCGTCCGGCTGACGGGCGGGGTCTATGACAGCCGGCACGACCGCTTCCGTCCAGTGAGGAGAAGCGGGGGTATGGCCC
Source organism: Hymenobacteraceae bacterium (assembly GCA_031397815.1). GTDB lineage: Bacteria > Bacteroidota > Bacteroidia > Cytophagales > Hymenobacteraceae > JANNMJ01. Next base: position 23,602 of record JANNMJ010000180.1, on the reverse strand, counting down.
AGCAAGAGCAACAGCCGCCGCACGACGGTCAGGGGAACATGACGAAGCATTAAAACGACAACTGGTGAAGGAATCGGCAGACCGAACAGCAAGGCCGAAGGTATGGCAGGACCTTAAACTGACTTAGACGACCAAATGTTTGCCTTATCTGGAATCAGTCTTAAAAATGACTTCATATTACTCTTTTCAGGATGAGCGTGGTGTAGAAAAAGTCCCGCTCATCGCGCCGGACCAGCAGCGGAATATGCCGCCCATCGCGCGAGTGTAGAAGCTGACTTAGCGTGGTGAGCGTGTAGGTGTTGGCAGGTTGCGAATCAATCATGAGCAGCTCGTCGTCGGGGAGCAGCCCTGCTTCTTCGGCGGGGGAGCCGGGTTGTACGCTCTCGATGAGGTACCGGCTGAACGACGCGCCGCGCGCAATAATCTCCAAACCGCTCATATCGTGCTCGAACGGGTCGTGGAAATGGCGCGACGGCTTGATCCAGAGGCCGTGACCGGGATAATCGAACCAAACCCGGAAGCGCTTGAGGGTTTCGTACCCCAGATTCCCCTGCCGTCGGAACCGCAGCTTCATCCGCACGGCGCCGGAATCGGGGAAGGAAGTCAGGAGTTTTTCCAAGCGATACGGCCCCATCTCCAGCGCCCCCACCCGACCGAGCCACCCGTTCACCGGCCCGCTCAGCCCCCGCCCCAATTGCGACCGCATCCGCTCCTTCGGCAGCCGCAGGGCGGCGTGAGAGCCGGTTTCGAGCGAAAGCGCGTGTCCCGCGCCGGTATCGATGAGCAGGAGCGCGGTGAGCGTATCGGTCGGTTCGGCGCCCAACCGGACGTGCGCGCGCACATACGGCTTGCCCTCGCGGATGCTCAGCGGCAGGCGGGAAGCGCCGCGCGGGGCACGGAACCGGGCGCGGTCGTGGAGAAAAAGCTGACCGGTGCCGCTCCGCACTTCCACCACGAACGACGCAAACACATCGTTCCCGATCAGGCCCGCCACCGGCTCCCCCACGTAGCGGCTCAGCTCCAGCGCATCGCCCGAAAGCACTGCCACGGTCAGGGGCGCTTCCGCCACGCCCGGCAGCGCCACGCGCACCCCTTCCACGAGCGCGGCGCGCAGGGCGCCTTCCTCGCCCGCGCCTTCCACGAGGAGCGGATAACCGGCGGGGAGCGCCAGCTCATCGCGCACGCCGGGGTCGGTGAGAATCATCCGGTCGACGCCCGTATCGAGCACGAACTGATACGGCCCGCGCCCGTTGAGCATCAGCGGCACGAGCAGCAGGTTGCGGCGCACGCGCAGCGGCACCCGCGCCAGTCGCGCCCCGCTACGGGCGAGGCGCATCGGTCCGGCGGGGGTTTGCGCCGCCAATTGCCCCGTCCCGCCGCTCAGCAGCAACAGGACCAGCAGCAACGCAAAGCAGAGCAAAAACCGGAAGCGCGGCACGGCCGAAGATACCGATACGGCCGCCGAAGTCGTGTTAAATCCCGCTACCGCCGCTCCCGTCAACCGCACCCCACGGCTGCTCGTGGTCGAGCCAGAGCCAGCCGCCCTCGGCGCAAAGCGGCGAGGCAGGGTTATCAAGGGGACGGTAGAGCTGCCCCGTCCCAAGCCCCTGCGGGAAATCGCCAACGCCGAGATCGGCCGCCAATTGCGCAACGGCGTTGAGACCGATGTTCGATTCCAACGCCGACGTCAGCCACCAGCCGATGCCGCGCGCTTTTGCCGCTGTCACCCACTGCCGCGTGGCGGTCAGTCCGCCGAGGAGTGTGGGTTTGAGCACCACGTAAGCGGGTTTCAGGGTATCGAGCAGCTCCGCGATGGCCGCGTCCGCCGTCACGCCAATCAGCTCCTCATCGAGCGCCACCGGCACCGGCGACTCGCGGCACAGGCGCGCCATCGCCACGGGTTGGCCGGTAGCAATCGGCTGTTCGATAGAATGCAAATCGAACGCCGCGAGCGCCGTGAGCTTCTCCAGCGCTTCCTCGACCCGGAAAGCGCCGTTCGCATCCACGCGCAGCGTCAGGCGCTCCGGCCCCACAAATGCGCGGATTTCCTTCAGAATCGCCAGCTCGGTTTCAAAATCGAGCGCGCCGATTTTGAGCTTCAGACATTGATACCCGGCGTCGAGCTTCTGGGTGATTTGCTCGCGCATAAACGCGGCATCGCCCATCCAGATCAGCCCGTTAATCGGCAGCTTCGCTTTGCCCCGGCTGAACGGCGTATCGAACAAGCGCCGCTGCCCACCGTTGGCCCAATCGAGGGCGGCGGTTTCGAGGCCGAACCGGACAGCCGGGAGCGCCGCCGGTACTAGTCGGAGTGCCCCGGCGGGCGTCAGGTCGGTGACGCCGGCGCGGTTGAACCGGGCGGCGAGGGCTTGCAGGTGCGCAAAAAAGTCATCGTCTTCATCCGGGCTTAGCCCGACGAGCGGCGACGCTTCCCCTACCCCGGCGGGCCGGTCGGGGCGCGCGGGGTCGTCGAGAAGAAGGTAATGGGCGATGTGCTCGGTGAGCGCCCCGCGCGACGTGCGCGCAGGGAAAGTGAAGGACAGCGGACGACGAACGACGCGAAGGCGAAGCGGCATAGAGGGCGTTTGAATCGGTGGGCGCTTACGACGGCTTATTCATCTCATCGAGAACCGTCTCGACCCAGCCTTTGCCCCAATCGGTCAATTCCTGTTCGGCCCAAAGCGCCGGGAAGAAGATGCGCTGCGTGAATTTCGGCGGCAGATATTTCCGCCAATTGGTGCCGCCTGTGGCCGCTACGGCCTCTGGGTCGCGCTCCAGATAGCGCACTGCGCTCTTGAAGTGCACCAACGGCCAATTGACGTTCACATTGGCGTCGAGGGCGCGCATCTGCTTCAACAGGCGCGGGTTTTGGCGCTCTTCTTCGGTCAGGCGCTGGTAGGCATCCCAGAGGGTGTGGCCTTGGTATTTGCGGGCGTGCTCGTGCAACATTCCCGCATACTTTTCCTCGAACTGCGTAAGCGTGAGCGTCTTGGCGCCCGAATCCTGTAGCGTAGCACCCGCCCGCCAATACAGGCACGCCAGCATCTCTTCGTGGGGCGCCGACTCGCCGAGGGCTTTCCGGCGCTCCTTGGCGGTGAGGTTGTAAAGAGGAGTCGAGGAAAGCTCAATCAGCCGGTATTGTGCCGATTGGAAGCCCGAAGCGGGCATCAGCGACATTCGGAACTTCAAAAACTGCTGCTTGTCCATCCCATCTACCATCACATCGAACGAGCTGGTCAGATGCTCGAAATAGCGGTTGATGCGCTGCACCCGCGTCAGCAGCTCAGCGGCCGAGAGGTTTTCGGTGAAGCCGATCTGCTCGTATTCGTGCAGGCAAAGCTTGAAATACAGCTCCGTTATCTGGTGATAAATAATGAAGATGCGCTCATCAGGAATATCGGTGAGCGGCGTCTGAAGCGAAAGGAGCGTATCGAGGCGCACATAGTCCCAGTAAGTGACGTAGCGGCGGTAATAATGGCCTTCGAGATACGCGGCGACGTCCTGATCGTCGGTAGCGTATTTTTCTTCCAGCTTCTGAAGCCAATGGGCGGTATCGGACATGGATTGATAGGGAAGGAGAGGAATGGAATCGACCAGCGCGTGCTTGGCGGGAACCCGCTGGCCGATTTGGGCGCAAATTCGGCATTTTCCGCCACCCGCGCCGTGGGGATTTAGGGGATTTACCCCACCTTTGACCTCCGGCGGGCTAATTCCCGCCAAACCGCGTCAAATGGCCGAAAAAAGCTCCATTTTCGATATGATTGGTCCCGTGATGATTGGTCCATCTTCATCGCACACGGCCGGGGTTGTACGCATCGGTTTGGCGGCCCGACGCATCCTCGGCTCCACCCCGACGCACGCGCAAATCACGTTTTACAACTCGTTCGCCCGCACCTACGAAGGCCACGGCTCCGACCGTGCTATCGTCGCGGGCCTGCTCGGTTACCCCACCGACGACGAGCGCATCCGCGAAGCCTTCACTCACGCTGAAGCGAACGGCCTGACGTTCGAGTTCCAAGGCATCGGCAACGCCTCGACGCTCCACCCCAACACCGTGCGCGTGAAGCTCACCGCCGCTAACGGCGATCAGGCCGAAGTAGTCGGGCAGAGCCGCGGCGGCGGAGTCGTGGGGATTGTAGAAGTCGATGGCTTCTCGTGCAACTTTTCGGGTAATCTGAACACCTTGATCATCGATGCGCAGGACCGGCCCGGCTCCATCGCGTTCATCGCCGACGTCATCGCGCACGACGACTGCAACATCGCCACGATGAGCGTCTCGCGGCGCGGCAAGAACGATTTGGCGCGGCAGTTCATCGAGATGGACTCCGAGCTGCGGCCGCTCACGCTGGATTACCTGCGCGCGCTGCCGTGGGTACGCGACGTGCATTACATCAGTGCCCTTTGATTCAGCACCCTCTGATTCAGCGCCTCAATCAGGCAACCCTTCCGAACCCGCGCCACTCTCCTGCCCTGATTCCCCGAACCAGCTGAAATGAACCTGCCGCCCACACTCATCTCTCGCATTCGCCTCCGCGTGCACGGGCTACTTCCAGAGGTCGGCGGGCACACAGCCCGTCGTTACGCCCTCCTGACCGTGCTCCTGACCGGCACCAGCGTGGGAGCAATCGCCCAAACGGCCCCGCCTCGCGCCGCCGCCCCCACCGGCCCGTGGACGCTGCAAGGCGCCATCGATTACGCGCTGACGAACAACCTTGGTTTGCGCGGCACCGACCTCTCGTCGCGCCTCGATGTCCTGACGCTCACCCAAAGCCGCGCGGCGATTCTGCCGTCCATCAACGGCCAAGCCACGCACACCTACCAATACGGCACCTCGGTTGACCCGGTGACGTATGAGTTTCAGAACAATACGATTCGGGCGAACAACTTCAGCCTGAACGGGTCGCTGCCGATTTATCAGGGTGGCGTGCTGCGCAACACCGTCAAGCGCAACCGCCTCAGCGCGGCGGCGAGCGTGCAGGATCTGGAGAAAGCCAAAACCGACTTGCTCCTGAACGTGGCGTCCGGGTATCTGCAAGTGCTGCTGAACCGCGAGACGCTCCGCGCCGCCGAGATTCAGCGCACCACCACCGTCGCTCAGCTTGAACGAGCCGAGAAGCAACTCAAGGCCGGCGCCATCGCCGAAAGCAGCGTGCTGGATGTGCGCGCCCAGCTCGCCACGGAAGACGTGAACGTGGTGACGGCGCAGAACAACCTTATCGTCAATACGCTGCGCCTGGAGCAGCAGCTCAACCTCGACCCCGCCGACGTGCCGCCCGCGCAGTTTCAGCTCGCCGAGCCGGTCATCGCCCTCCCCTCCGCCGATGCGCCCATCGACCTGACGGCGCAGCAGGTGTACGACGCCGCTTCCGGCATCCGCCCCGAGCTGAAAGCCGCCGATTTGCGACTGGCGGCGGCTTACAAGGGCGTCGATGTGGCGCGGGGCAGCTATTGGCCGCGCTTGTCGTTCGGCGCGTCGCTGTTCACGGCGTATTCGAGTCAGCGGTCGAGCTTCATCGCGACGGGCGATACCGTGCTGCGGCCGGTCGGTTTTGGGCTGATTTCCGGCACGCAGCAACCCGACCTGAGCAACGTCGTGTACTCGTTCCAACCGGGTTTCCGGCAGGAGCCGACCAACTTCACGAGCCAGTTCAAAGACAACTTCGGCAAGCAAATCGGCTTCACCTTGAACGTGCCGCTTCTCAACGGCTTGCAAGTGCGGACGCAAGTGAAGCGCGCGCAGCTCCAAGCGCAACAAGCCCAGCTCAACGCCGATCAGACTCGCCTGACTCTCCGCCAAAGCATCGAGCAGGCGGTAGCGGATGCCGAATCGGCCCGACGGCGCTACGCCGCCACCACGCGGCAGCTCGAAGCACTCGACCTCTCGCTCAAAAACGCCGATATCAGGTTCGCCAACGGCCTGCTCAACGGCACCGATTTCAGTCAGATCAAGAACAACCGGTCGCGCGCCGAAGCCGACCAGATTCAGGCCAAGTACGACTACGTTTTCAAGCGCAAGGTGCTCGACCTGTACATGGGTCGCCCGCTGGAGCTGTAGGCCGGACGCCGATGGAACGGGCGACCAAAATGCGATACAGTCGCTTGGCTATCAGCACCGTACCTCCGCCGCCTTTTCCTTGCATACCCCTTTACCCTCCCCATGAATAACCGCGTCCTTATCATCCTGGTCGTTCTTATTGTTGTGCTGCTTGGCGGCGCAATGGTCGCTAAAAACAAAGGCTGGATTGGGGGGCCTACGGGCACATCGGTCATGGCCGAACCCGTCGGCTACGCCAAAATCACCGAAAAAGTGAGTGCTTCGGGCAAGGTGCAGCCCGTTACGGAAGTCAAGCTGGCGGCCGACGTTTCAGGCGAAATCACGGAGCTGTTCGTGAAAGAGGGCGATTCCGTGACGAAGGGCCAGCTTCTGGCGCGGATTCGGCCGGATGCCTACCAGTCGGCGGTTGCGATGCAGTCGGCGGGGGTTTCGCAGCAGCAGGCAAATCTGGCGCAGACCCGCGCTTCCCTCGGCCAGACCGAAGCGACGGCGGCTCAGACGCGGCTGACGTACGAGCGGAATCAGAAGCTATTTGAGCAGAAAGTGATTGCGCAGGCCGAGTTCGAGCAGAGCCGGGCGCAGTATCAGGCCAGTCTGAAAGAGCTGGAATCGGCGCGGCAGCGCATTCGGGCGGCCGAAGCGGCCGTGAGCAGCGCGAACGCGTCGTTGTCGGAATCGCGCACGAACCTCAACCGCACCACGCTGTATGCGCCGGTGTCGGGTATCGTGTCGAAACTCGCTGTCGAGCGGGGCGAGAGGGTGGTCGGGACGGGCCAGATGGGTGGTACCGAGATGCTCCGTATCGCCAACCTGCGGGCGATGGAAGTGCGCGTGAATGTCAATGAGAACGATATCGTCGATATCCGCCTCGGCGATTCGGTGGTGGTCGATGTGGATGCGTATGCGACCCAGAACCGCAAGTTCAAGGGAGTGGTAACGAGCATCGCCAACACCGCCAAAGACGCCACGACCCTCGACGCCGTGACCGAGTTCGAGGTGCGGATTCGGCTCCTGAACGAGTCTTATGGTGATTTACTCGCCAAGAACCCCCGCCCCTTCCGCCCCGGCATGACGGCCTCCGTCGACATCATCACCAACCGCAAAGACCACACGCTCGCCGTGCCGCTGACGGCCGTCACCACCCGCACCGCCGACGAGATTGCCGGGCGCAAACCGACCCCGAAAGATCCCACTCGCCCACAATCCACTTCGACCGAAACCGACGACCAGAAGCCGAAGGAAGAGCTGAAAGAAGTGGTTTTCGTGATCGAGAAAGACGTGGTAAAAGCCGTTCCCGTCGAAACCGGCATCTCCGATTTCGACCACATGGAAATCATCAGCGGGCTGAAAGAAGGCCAGAAAGTGGTAAGCGGCCCTTTCCGCGCGGTTTCCAAAACCCTCAAGCCGAACGACCATGTGGTCGTGAAAACCTCTGAAGACATCGCCAACGAGCTAAAGCAAGGCGGTCCGCCGAAGGACGAAGAAGGCAAGTAGCCCGTAACGGCCTCTCAGCTAGAGAGGCCGTTTTTTTTGCGCCACTACCCAACGCCTTCACTTTTATCGGGTGGTTGCCCCGGCCGTACCTTGCAGCTAATGCAGTATTCTGACCAAGCGCCCGCCAACATTGCGATGATTGGGGGCGGCTCGTGGGCCACAGCCCTGACCAAAATTCTGTCGGAGAACGGTCATACCGTCCATTGGTGGCTGCGGCAGGCTGCCGACGTGAAGCACCTGCGCGAGTTCCGGCACAACCCCCGCTACCTCAGCGGCGTCGCCTTCGACCTGCGGCGCGTGCTCCCCACCACCGACCTGCGCGCCACCGTTGCCGCCGCCGATTGGGTGGTGCTCGCGGTTCCGGCGGCATTCATCAAATCGGCTTTGCGTGAGCTGCCGCCGGATGCGCTGGCCGGAAAAACGATTATTTCCGCCATTAAAGGGATGGTGCCGGACCTGAACGTGCTCGTCACGGATTGGGTGCGCGAGCAGTTCGACATGCCTTCAGCGCAGCTCGGCGTAGTGGCGGGGCCGTGCCACGCGGAAGAAGTGGCGCTCGAAAAGCAGAGCTACTTAACCATCGGCTCGCCGGATATGGACCGGGCGGAGAACTTCGCGGCGCTCCTGCGCAACCGCTACGTCCGCTGTGCCGCCTCCGCCGACCTCGACGGTATCGAGTATTGCGCCGTCATGAAAAACATCATCGCCCTGACGTGCGGCATTGCCCACGGCCTCGGCTACGGCGATAATTTTCAAGCCGTTATGGTGAGCAACGCCTTACAGGAAATTCAGCGATTCCTGCACGCGATTCTGCCATTCGAGCGCGATTTAGCAGGCTCCGCCTACCTCGGCGACTTGCTCGTGACGGCGTATTCGCAGTTCTCGCGCAACCGCACGTTCGGCAATATGATTGGGCGCGGATATTCGGTAAAATCGGCGCAGATGGAGATGAATATGGTCGCCGAAGGCTACTACGCGGTGAAGTCGGTGTGGGAGCTGAACCGGCGCCTCGGCGTGGTGATGCCGATTACGGATGCGGCTTATAATATTCTATACGGCCGCATTGCTCCGGCCGTGGAGCTGCAAATCCTGCGCGACAAATTCGCGTAAGCTCATAAGAATCCTCCGGCACCGGGCAGTTGAATAAATGATGTTTTATTGCTTTCGAACGCTAAAACCTCTTGCGGTAGCGTCTGTTAGCAGCGGTGGAGCCGTACCTGACGGGCTTCCTTTTTTCCTCTTATGCACGGCACCATCCTCGTTCTGCTCAAGCGCTTCGTTACGCATCAATTTGACTTTGCTACGTGGCACCGGCTGGTGGCGCTGACCGGCATTACAGAGGCTGATTTTGAGATCAAGGGTCTGTACCCCGACGAGCATTTATACAAGCTGGTCGGCGTAGCGGCGGAGCACGTGGGTATTTCGCCGATGGTTTTACAGGAGAAATTCGGCGAATTCCTCGTGCCCGATCTCCTCTTCATGTACCGCAAGCTGATTCAACCCGACTGGCGGACGCTCGATTTTCTGGTTCATACCGAAGGCGTGATGCACACCGCCGTCCGGCGCGATATGAGCGGTTCGGCGCCGCCGGTGCTCGATGTGGAACGCCTTAGCCCCGGCAGCGTGCGCGTGCGCTACGTTTCCCCCCGGCGGATGGGCGCGCTCGCAGTCGGTATCGTGCGCGGCATCGCCCACCATTACGGCGAGGAAGACCAGCTCCGCATCACCCCTATCACCAGCGAAAGCGGCGAATCCGTGGAGATTTTGATTGAGCGGGTGGAGCGTCCTGTGAAAGCAGGGGCGGTTGCGGTTTAGCTCAAATTGCGAGTTATTGGCGGGTTTGCGCCAGCGCAATAGACGGATAGCAACGTCCCTTTCCCGTATCAGGCCCAAAAACTCCCCGCCCCGGAGGGGAGGGGTGGCCGGAACGGCCGGGGTGGGGGGACACGCAGATACAGCCCGCTATGAGAACCCAATCTCACATTGGCTCAGCCGCCGGACCGTAACCGCGTTCCCCACCCCGCCCCTTCGGGGCTCCCCCTTCGGGGTTGGGGAATTAAGGATGCTTACCTACGGATGGGTCAGCTAACGGGTGGGGAAATGTCGGTAAGCGCCACAAAGAAAAAAGTGTGGCTCCTTCGCCCGAAGACGAAGGAGCCACACCTCCCTTTCTCTCACCTTAAACCTTACTCCTATGCGTATCCCTACTAAATCGGTAGCACGGCGGCGGCCGTAGGGCCGCGCAGGCTATGCTTCTGCTTCTTCGGTTGCCGGAGCCGATGCGGCAGCCACGGGGGCGGCTTCGGCGGCGGCGACTTCTTTCTGGGGGGCGGCTACTGCGGCTTTAGGGGCGGCGGTAGTGGTGCCATACTTCGCTTGCAGTACTTCAGCGTCCACGTTTTTGATAACGGGGCGGTAGAGGAGCTGCTTGATCACGCGGGTCTTGTTGACGGCGCGAGCGAGGTTCTTACGGTCTTTGCGCTTGAGGCGGGTAACTGTCATCGGAGTAGCAACTTCGCTCCCGCGCGGGGAGCCGAGTGGTCTTTTAATTCGGGCTGCAAAGGTAGGCAGCTTTGCGGCGCATTGACAAGGTGAGGCCGAATGTTTTTTCAAGAACCGGGCTCATTCTCTCTTCAACCCGTGATTCTGACCTCGCCGAACGCCGCCGAGAGGATGATTTCCAGCGAGTTGAGTGAATCAAAACCGACTTGCTCGTTATCCACTTCGATAGCGACCGGCACGAACGGCAGGCCGTGCAGCACGAGCCGCACCTTGGCGTGGGGCGCCCGATAAGCGCCGTCGAGGTGCTGGGTGAGCGTGAGCGCGGTTTCGGTGCCGTCGAGGGTGAAGGTTTTTAGGCACTTTTGGGCCGATTCGGCGTAGGCGTAGCCTTCCCCGGCGTCTTCGTATAGCTCGGTGGTTTCGTGGCCGTTTTTCCAGTAGGCGTGCAGGACGACGCCGTCTGGGGGTGGACCGGCTGCCGTGTGTTGGCGGACGGGCCAAAGCGGCAGAACGGCCCCGGCGCGCACGAAGAGCGGGATTCGGTCGAGGGTGGCGTCGGCCCAGATTTCCTGTTTGCCCTCTTTTGGCTCGTCGGTGTACCAGTAATACCAGTCGCCGCGCGGCAGGTAGAGCCAGCGGCCTTCGGCGTCGGGTTGGGTGATGGGGCAGATGAGGAGATGGTCGCCGAGGGCGAATTCGGCCATCCGCTGATAGGTTTCGGGGTCGTCTTGGTCGAGGTAGACGAGCGGGCGGAGCATTGGGGTGCCGCGCTCGGCGTACTGCCAGAACGCCGTGTAAAGGGCGGGCAGGAGCTGGTAACGCAGCTCGATGAAGCGGCGGGCGAGGCCGGTGAAGGGTTCGCCGAAGCTCCACGGCTCCTGCTCGCCGTGGTCGCCGGAGGAGTGGACGCGCATGAACGGATGGAACACGGCGAGCGCGAGCCATCGGATGAACAGCTCGCCGGTGGGCTGGTCGATGAACCCGCCGACATCAGACCCCGTGAACGAAACCCCGCTGATACTCAGGCGCTGACACTGAATGTTGGCGAGCCACATGTGCTCCCAAGTGGCGATGTTATCGCCGGTCCAGACCGACGCGAAGCGCTGGCCGCCGCTGTAGAGCGAGCGCGTGATCGTGAACGGCCGATTGGGGTAGACGGCGGCTTTTACGCCCTCGTAGGTGGCGCGGGCCATCTGCATGCCGTACACGTTGTGGGCTTTGCGGTGCGAGCAGGGGTGGCCGTCGTAATCGTGCCGCACATCGCTCGGGAACGTGCCGGTCTCGAATACGGCCGGCTCGTTCATATCGTTCCAGACGCCGGAAACGCCCGCTTCCTGCATCAGCGGCGGGAAAAGCGACGCCCACCACGTGCGGACTTTCGGGCTGGTATAATCCGGAAAGTGGCACAGGCCCGGCCAGACCGTGCCGAGCAAATGCGGGCCGTCGGGCCGTCGGCAGAAGAAATCCTGCGCGATTCCCTGCTGATAAACCGCGTACTCGGGGTCGACTTTAATGCCGGGGTCGAGGATGGTGACGAGGCGGAAGCCGTACTCGCGGAGGTCGTCGGTGAGGGCGCGGGGGTTCGGGAAGCGCTCCGGATGCCACGTGAAGCACCGGTAGCCGTCCATGTAATCGATGTCGAGGTAGAGGGCGTCGCAGGGGATTTGCTCGCGCCGGAAACGGTCGGCGAGGGCCCGGACGTGCTCATCGGGGTAGTAGCTCCACTTGCTCTGGTGGAAGCCCAGCGCCCAGAGCGGCGGCAGCTCGGGGCGACCGGTGAGGCAGGTGTATTCTTCGGTGACTTCGAGCAGCGACGGCCCGTAGACGAAGTAGTAATTCATCTCGCCGCCCTGCGCCCAGAAGCTCGTGACGTTGGTGCGCTCGGCGGCGAAATCGAAGGTGGAGCCGAAGGAGTTGTCGAAGAAGATGCCGTGGGCGGCGCGCTGGTGGAGCGAGACGTAGAACGGGATGTTCTTGTAGAGCGGGTCGGAGTTTTTCTCGTAGCCGTAGCGGTCGGTTCCCCAGAGGCTGAACCGCTGACCGCGCAGGTTGGCGTTGCTGGCTTTGTCGCCGAGGCCGAAATAATGCTCTCCGGCCTGCACGCGCTTGCTCATCTTAACGATGTCGTTGCCGGATTCGGCGTCGAACTCCCAATGAAAACCGCGCTCGTCTTCGCTTAAAACCGTCCCGGAACGGTCGAGGAACCGCGTTTTCAGCCCATCCTTGGAGATGGTGCAGATGAGGCGGTCGGTGGTGATGCGGTACAGCTCGGGGCGCTCCTTGAACTCCAGAAACGCGGGCGCGACGGGCTCGAACGCGGGGTCGAGGGCGTAGGAGAAATCAGCCGGGAACGCGCCGGTGGGGGCGTACCGCAGACGGATAATCTTATCCGAGACGACCTGCACGAGAAGCGCGCAACCGTCGGCGCAGCGGAACAGAAAATCGGTGGTGCCGAGCACTCGCTGCCCGCTGTTGGCCTGACCGGGAGCGCGCTCTTCGCGCCGCCCTGCCAGGTCGTTGAGCATGTAATTTCCTTCGAAAGACATTGGGGGGAAGATGTGGGGATGTGGACAGATGTGGGGATGTGAAACAGATATAAGGAGTAAATGGACAAGCGCCCGCGCCATTCCGCGTCCGTACGAGAGCGCTTGCGCGGCTCCGCCTACATTTGTAAGGGTTGTAAAAGTAACCGTGACGCGACCGGCAATCGCGGCCCAATGCCTCTACAGGGCTATTTCTTACCTGAACGTACTGTATTCGCTACCAAACCGATGACCGTGTCTACTTCCGCCGATTCGCTCGAAACGCCTATTCCGGCCCTGCCCCGCGTGCTGCTGCTCGGTTGGGAATACGCCCCGCGCCTGACGGGCGGCCTCGGTACGGCATCGGTACGGCTCGCGCACGAGCTGGCGATGCACGTAGAGCTGTCGGTCATTGTGCCGCGCTTGCCCGACGCGGCTCCCGTTTCAACAGAAGAAGAAGACGACGAAGACGAAGCCGCCACGCCCCCCCTGAGCGCACTGGTGAGCGCCGACGACGACGGCCCCGACGCCCTTCGCCACTTCCCGCCTTCCGCCGAATGGCCCGACGAGCCGGTAGCGGGCCAACCCGGCAGGGGCGGACGCACGCAAAAGCCGAGCGCTCCCACTACCTCAACTGCTGACTCGGCTGACTCAGTAGATTGGACTGATTCGCCATCAAACGAAGCGCCTTCCACTCAACGCCCTGCTTCTTCTATAGGTACCGGCCGCGCCTACTCCCAACCCGGCCCAGCCCGCCTCACCGCCCTCAGCCACCTGACGCCCGCCGATGTGCGCGCCGCCACCGCCCCACCGCGCCCGCCGCGTTACGAGGTATTCGCGCAGCAAGTGCGCCACATAAACGTCGATTTGCCGTCGCCATACGCCGAAGCGCCGTCTATCCTTCGTGTAGGAGAAGTTCGATTTGACGCGAACGAAGCTCAATCCGACGCGAACCCGGCTCAATCTAACGAGACCCAAGCTCGATCTAACGAGATCCAAACTCAATCTAACGAGACCCAAGCTCAATCTAACGAGACCCAAGCTCAATCTAACGAGACCCAAGCTCAATCTAACGAGACCCAAGCTCGATCTAACGAGACCCAAGCTCGATCTAACGAGAACGAGGCTCAATCTAGCGTAAACGAGGCAGATAACGCCATTAACGCGTCGGACACCGATTCAACAGCGCCGACTGCCGACCCGACCGAGCCGCTTCAACCCCTCACTCCTACCCTACCCGACCCACTGACGGAGGCGTTGGCGCCGTTTCAGAAGCCCGCCATCAACCCGCTGGCGCTGCCTTCGTCGAATACGGAGATAGTGCAGTTTGCCCGGTTGGCGGCGCGAATGGCGTCCGGCGATGCGGTCGATGTGGTCTATGCGCACGATTGGCCGACGTTTTTGGCGGGGGTCGAGATTCGGTTGGAGAAGCGCGTGCCGTTGGTTTTGCACGTCCACAGCACGTCGTACGACCGACACGGGCCGCAGCCGCACGGCTGGGTATATGAGCTGGAGCGCGCCGCTTTCCGGGCTGCCGACCGCATCATTGCCGTCAGCCATTACGGCGCGGAGGTGTTGCGGCAGCATTACGGCGTCGATGCGGCGCGGCTGCGCGTGGTGCATCACGGCCTGACGGCGGGGCCGCTTGGGCCGCAGTGGGAGGCGCGCGCGGTTGGCGCAGCGCCGCAGGTCTTGTTCGTTGGACGGCTGACGGCGCAGAAAAACCCGCTCGGCTTCGTCGATATCGCCCGCTTGGTGGCTGATGAGCTGCCGAACGCCCGGTTCGCCGTGGCCGGAGACGGTCCGCTCCGCGATGCTGTTCGAGCCGCCGCCGATGCCGCCGGACTCGAAGCGCCGCAGTTCGAGCTGCTCGGCTTCCTCGACGATACCGACGTGACGGCGGCACTGCTGGCATCGGCCGTCGTGTGCTTACCCGCCCGCTCCGAGCCGTTCGGACTGGTAGCGCTCGAAGCCGCCGCCGCCGGGGTGCCGCTCGTGCTCAGCACCACCACGGGCGCCACCGAAGTACTCCCCGGCGTCCTGACCGCCGATTGGAACGACCCCATCGCGATGGCCACGCACGTCCTGTCGCTCCTCCGCGATGAGCCGGCCCGCCGTCGGGCCGTCCGCGAAAACGCCGCCGCCGCCCGCCGCCTGACGTGGGAACGCGCCGCGTATGACGTGATGGAGGTGTTTAAGGAGGTGATGTGAGGGCGGGGGGGAGAGATGTGGGGATGTGAGGGAGATGTGAGTCGATGTGGGCTGATTCACGGTGCGCGGGCGGGCACAAGGCCCGCCCCTACGTTGCGGTGGAATGTCGGCAAAAAAATGTTAGGCTTTTTTAGGGCGATTTTCGGACAAAAACCGTCCTTTCGCAGCTTCCTTCAGTCCCAAAAACGCGACTTTCGATATAGAAAAATGCGCCATCGAAGGGGAAAACCGGCACTTTGCAGTCGTTCAGAGTGAGGGGCTGAAACGAAAAAAAAGTCCTTTCGTAGCCTGATTTTCAGGAGTTTTCTGGCAAAAAGCTTGAACAAGAAAAAAACGAAGCGGCATTTTCCGGCTTCCATTTTCTCTTCTCTTTTTACCCTGATGAAATTCCTTGTTGCTCCCTTGGCTCTGGTAGCCGCCCTCGTGCTGGCTGCCCCCACTGCTTCGGCTCAAATGGCGAGCCTCAGCCCTACTACTGTAATGGTAGGCGGCGAGGCGATGTATCCCGCGAAAGACATCGTCTCGAACGCGGTCAATTCCAAGAATCACACGACCCTCGTGGCGGCCGTCAAGGCGGCCGGGCTGGTGGAAACCCTGCAAGGCAAAGGCCCTTTCACAGTCTTCGCCCCCACCGATGACGCGTTCGAAAACCTGCCCGCCGGTACGGTCGAGACGCTCGTGAAGCCCGAAAGCAAGGCGACACTGACCAAAATTCTGACCTACCACGTGCTGTCCGGCAAAATCACCGCCGACAAGCTGATGGCCGATATCAAAGCCGGGAAAGGCACCGCGACGTACAAAACCGTCAGCGGCGGCACCCTGAAAGCGATGATGAACGGCCCGAAAAACGTGGTGCTGGTCGATGAAAAAGGCAATGTGGCGTGCATCACCACCTACGATGTACTCCAAAGCAACGGCGTGATTCACGTCATCGATAAAGTGGTAATGCCGAATTAAAAGTTGGATTCCTTGTCGTGAAGTGCCTTTTTCTGAATTGAAACTGCTTCTCCCGACACCCGTCGCCGTTCCGGTGGCGGGTGTTTTTGCTTTGGTGAGGAGTAGTTTTGAGGGGATTTCACTGGCGGGCTTCCGCCTTCCGCCTTCTTCAAAAACTTCGTCAATGGCTGATTCTGCCGCGTCCGCTCCCGTTACCCCCTTCAAGCCTGAGCACGAATTCGATGCCTCGATGGAGATTGATTTGGCGAGCGGCGGCGTGTACGTCGTGGTGCCGTTCAGCGTGGAGGAAAAGTACGGCGTGCGCGGTCTGCTGCCGGTTCGGGTGACGCTCGACGGGTTCCCCTTCGAAGCCTCGCTGCACCCGCTCGGCGATGGTGAGCACGGTTTGAGCGTGCCGAAAATAGTGCGCGGCGCCATCGACAAAACGTGGGGCGCAGTGGTACACGTAGCCCTCGCGCACGACAAAGCGCCCCGCCAAATCACTCCGCCCGACGATTTCGCCCACGCCCTTCTCACCGCCCCCGGCGCCCGCGAGAAGTTTGCGCGCCTCGGCTACACGCATCAGCGCGAGTACGTGCGGTGGGTGGAAGCAGCGAAAAACGTCGATACCCGTCGGCGCAGAATCGAAGAAGCTGTGACGATGGTGTTGGCGGGGCGGAAGCGGAAGTAGTTAGCGCTTTGCTGGTTTTCCGTACCGCCTTTTCCGTACCGCGTGGCTATAACCGCGTGCCGTAACCGCGCTCCCCACCCCGCCCCTTCGGGGCACCCCTCCCCCTTCGGGGTTGGGGAGTTTGCACCCTAAATGCGCTAAGCGCGAATTCCCCGCCCCGGAGGGGAGGGGTGGCCGGAACGGCCGGGGTAGGGGGACACGCAGATACAGCCCGCCATAGCGCACCTAGCATCCCCCCAAAAATCAGCGAAATCCCTTAATCAGCTAAATCTGCGATAATTTACCGCGCGCTATCCACGAAAAACATCTCGATCTCGCCTTTATTTTTCGCCGCAATCCGCCCGCGGGGCGTGCAAATAAACGCGTCTTTAATGAGCGCGTAAGTAGTGGCGGAGACGTTGACGCGGCCCGACTCACTCGTCTGCTCCAAGCGGGCGGCGATATTGACGGTATCGCCCCAGATGTCGTAGGCGAATTTTTTCGTCCCCACCACACCCGCCACCAGCGGCCCCGTATGGATGCCGATGCGCACCTCGAACCACGGCCGGTTTTGCTGCTGCCGCTCGGCGCGCAGATCGTCCATGACGCGCTGCATCGCGAGGGCCGCCTGCACCACCCGCACCGGCTCGTGCTGATTGGGGTGCGGCAGGCCGCCGGCGCAGAGGTACGCGTCGCCGATGGTTTTGATTTTTTCGAGGCCGTGCTGGTCCATTAGCGCGTCGAAACGCGAGAAACACGCGTCCAACTCGGCCACCAGCTCGGCGGGCGTCAGGCGTTCGGCTACCGTCGTGAACGATTGAATATCGGCGAAGAGGACCGTGACGTGGTCATAGTGCCGGGCGTGGGCGCGGCCCTGCTGACGCAGCTCGGCGGCGGTTTCCGCAGGGAGAATGTTGAGCAGGAGGCTCTCGATTTCCTTGTTTTGGCGGTGAACCTCGGCGGTGCGGTCAGCGACTTTTACTTCCAATGACTCGTTCGCGTCGCGCAGCTCTTCGATGAGCGACTTGTTCGTCCGGCGCAGCCGAAACGCTTCAATCGCGTTGTCAATGGTGATTTTGAGGTCTTCGCGCTCCCACGGCTTCGTGATGTAGCGATACACTTGGCCGGTATTGATGGCGTCGATGATGGCCTGAATGTCGGAGAAGCCGGTCAGAATCATCCGGATGCTCTCGTCCGACGGCGGCAGGTGCTGGAGGAACTGCACGCCGGTCATAGTCGGCATCCGCTGGTCGGTGATGACGAGCGCGATCTCCGGGTGCGCCTGCATCACGTCGAGCCCTTCGGCGGCGGAAAGGGCGGTGTGGATGGTGAAATGACGCCGAAAAGCCGATTTAAAAACCAATAAATTATCGGCTTCGTCATCGACGTAGAGAATGGCGGGTTTCTCAGCGATTTCTTCCATGATTTAAAAGCAAGCGGGCGGCAGGAGGAGAAGGAAGTGGGATGAGGAGGCAATAGAATCGACAGAACAGACAGAATCGACAGGTCAGGCGGCGACTTGATGCTCAGA
Source organism: Hymenobacteraceae bacterium (assembly GCA_031397815.1). Lineage (GTDB taxonomy): Bacteria > Bacteroidota > Bacteroidia > Cytophagales > Hymenobacteraceae > JANNMJ01. Next base: position 5,681 of record JANNMJ010000180.1, on the reverse strand, counting down.
TTGAAGCTGCATCGGAATCTGGATGATGAATTCCGTCCCGTGCCCTTCCTCTGATTCCACGCGGAGGCGACCGTGGTGCTTTTCGATGATGCCGAAGGTAATCGATAGCCCCAAACCGGTGCCGACGCCGACGGCCTTGGTGGTGAAGAAGGGGTCGAAAATGCGTTTTTTGACCTCTTCCGACATTCCCGCGCCTGAATCGCGGATGCGAACCGTCGCGTAGCCGTCCTCTTCCGCCGTGGTGAGCCAGATGGTGCCGGGGCCGTCGATGGCCTGAATCGCGTTCGTCAGGATGTTCATAAACACCTGATTCAGCGGGCCGGGGTAGCAGTTTACGTCGGGCAGCGGAGCGAAATGGCGCTCCACGCGGACGCGGTCTTTGAACTGATTTTGGAGGATGACGAGCGTCGAGTCGAGGCCTTCTTCGAGGCTTGCGGGCTTGAGCGTGTCTTCGTCGAGGCGCGAGAAATTACGCAGGCTCTTGACGATTTCGGTCGTGCGGCGGGCGCCGTTTTTAATGGAAGCGAATAAGTCTTCAGCTTCCTCGACTAATTCCTGCAAATCGATTTCGCGCTTGATTTTCTCAATCTTGAGCAGCTGCGTGCGCAGGGCTTCGGGGTCGGCGTCGGGCCGCAGCTTGAGGTATTCGTCGAGAATTTCGCGGATATCCTGAATATTATGGCGAAGCGAATCGATCCCCACCGACACGAAATTGATCGGGTTATTGATTTCGTGCGCCACCCCGGCCGTCATCTGCCCCAGAGAAGCCATTTTCTCGGAATGCACGAGCTGACTTTGCGTCTGCTTCAGGTCAGAGAGGGCGTGCGACAGCTCATCACGGCTCTGCTCGATGAGAGCGTTTTTCTCCTGAAGCGCTTGGTTTTTCTGCTGGTCGCGGGCTTCGGCGGCGCCCAAGTCAGCCACCATCCGGTTGAAAGCCGTCGTCAGCTCGCCAATCTCATCCGATGACGCCGAGGTGACGTGCTGATTACGATCACCTGCGCCGACGCGGATGGCGGCATCGCGCAGCGCCAAAACGGGCTTCGAGATATTCCGCGCCAGCCACCAGCCGATGCCGATACCGAACGCAAATACCAGCGCGCTGACGCCGAGCGCCACAAGCCGGATATCGCGCATTTGCCGCGTAATCTCGTCCGTAGTGAAGCCGACAAGAACTTCCCCCGGAAAATTGGCCGACGTAATGCGCGCGCGCTTCACGATGACGTCATCCGTAGAAACCATATCCGGCCCGACGTGCGCATCCGCCGGGTAGGCGTTCATCACGGTGCGCTTGACCTGCCAGCGCCCACCCGCCCCACGCGCCGAATCGACCTGAATCAGCGCCACGAACTGAAGGCGAGAATCGCTCTTGGCGAAATCGAGGGCCATTTGCACGCCCTCGAAATTCTGCTCCGTCATCGCGATTTTCACGCCCAAGGCCACCGTTTGGGCGAGGTTCTCGATTTCGTCGTTGTATTTCCGCAGAAAATACTTCTCCTGCTGCGCCGGAAAAAACAGCATCAGAAAGGCCGTAAAAACCCCCACGATGGAGCCGATGGTCAGCCAGATCTTCGATTTGACGGTCAGGGACATGGGAAGGAGTTTTTAACCGAAAACGGGAATAAATACAGCGGTGCCCAACGGCTAGCGGCGCTACTCACTCACTAAAGCGTGTCTTTCCCGTCGACAGCGGCGGTTTTGCTGCCCACCGCCGCCCCTTGACTCACCACGCCGATGGCACCGGGCGTATCGCGGACGAACGCGGCGAGATCGGCTTCGGAGGTGAAGAACTGCGGGGCTTTGGCGCGGCCCTGAAACACCAGCGCGAGCCAGTATTTATTCAGCTCGTTGCCGCTCATCTTAAATACCTGCCGCGCCGTGGCATCGCCGACGGAATTGGTGGTTTTCATGAGCGCCACAATCACTTTCGACCCGCTCGGCCAGCGTTGTTTTTCGCCATTGACGAGCTTGCGAAAATCAGCGGCCGACAGCTCAGCGGAAGTGCCCTGATTATTGATAATCACGGTGAGGCGCGGCGCATCAGACTGCGCCGACGCGACGGTCGGTAGCAACAGCCCTAACAGGCCGAGGCAGAGCACGACGAGCAGACGCGCCGGCAGGGCGCGGAAACGGCGGGAGGTCATCATCAGGTACATAAGTGCTGACATCATCCCTTAAAAACCGAGCGCGATTTGCGCCGTAACGGCGTTGGTCTGACGCTTGACGTTGAACATCGTCTCGCGCCGGTCGTGCTGAAATTCGAGTTTCGCGACCGCCAAATAATTAAATTCATACCGCAGCCCCCCAACAAAGCTTTGCAAATCGTCGGTGCTGAAATACGACTCCTGGTGAACGTGCTGGTGCTGCACGATATCGTAGCGCCCGTAGAGCACGAGTTTCGGCAGCACCCGCGTTCCGGCGTAGACGTAAGCGCCGTAAGTCTGCGCTTTGAGCGAATCGGCGCGGTTACCGAACCGCGAGGCTTCCGCCAACAGCTCGTATTTGGGCCGAAACCACGCGATGGACGCCGTGAAAATCTGCTGCCGGACGGCGTAAGGCAGCGGCCCCGTGCCGGGCGTGGTGCCGCCGTGCTGGTGGCCGACGGCGCCCGCAGAAATCCGGTCGGAATAAGACGAGAGGCTCAGCCGCATCCCGTCGACGGGCTTGATGTGGATGGCGGCCGTCACGGCCTTGCTTTTATCATTATCGGTGGCATCAGCAGAGCCGAGACCATTGCCGACGACGAGGTCGTACCCGAAGCGCATATCGCCGAGGTTTTGGCCTTGAAGCCACGCTCCGAGCGTGTGCAGCGGCACCAAGCCTTCGTTGAAGAGGGCCGGCCGGTAGATGGTAGGGAAGAAAACCCGCCCGTGGTGGTAGGTATCGTTCCAGTAATTGATGGGGGTGTGAATCTTGCCGACCAGCACGCTGTGGTTGCCGGAGTAGTTGTACTTCGCAATGATTCGCTCGACGCTCACGGCGAAGCGCGTCGACGCCGTGGCGTCGTACTTGAACACCGTTTCGCCGAGGAAGGAGATGCGGTCGGATATCTCGGACGTGATGAACAGGTCTTGCTCACCGAGGCCGAACGATACCTTGCCGGTACTGGGGTTGACGGTGGTGGTAACATCGGCAAAACCCAGAATTCGAGTATCCTGAGCATTTACCGGGCGGCTAACGAACACGCCGAGCGCCAGCAGAAGCAGCGCCCCGAGTAGGTAGCGATTCCTCATCAATGGAAGGGAAAGATGGTGAGAGAAGGTCGTGTACCCGCCGGGCAAGCGCCGTCGGGTTTGATAGAGTCCGGCGAAGGTACAAACGACGATGTTTTTGACCTATTCCGTAGTCGGGTTCTATATGCCAGCGGTGGAAGGTGTTGGCTAACCACCCGAATTCGTGGGTTAACGACCGGTTACCGACCGGTTGACGAACGGTCAGCTTCGCGCAAAACGGGCGGTTTAGGCGCGGCACTCATCTACGGGCGGGCAGTTTGCACCTCGCAGTGGCCAACGAAAAAAGGCAGCCCCATACGGAGCTGCCTATCCTAAGCAGTTGAAAACGCCGTGCGGTGTGACTGCCGCACTAGCCCCGATGCATAGTCCCGCTCATCATCACTTACAAGTCCGTGTCCTGATGCCCGAACTGATATTGCAGTGAGACTGCTACTGCAATCGCTTCAAGCCGCGATTGAGAGATAATTGTCGGCTGCTGGACGCCATAATTATCATACTCCAACGTCATCCGGCCAACGTATCTGCGGCTAAACGAATTTGTGTAACAGCTTCTTAGTCCCAGCTGATAATTCTTGGACAACTGGTACTGCAATTCAATTCCGACGTCATAGCCAAGGGAATGGTATCGCTTCAAATCATAGAAAGACAGCGTCTTGGCGCCCCTAGCCGGGTTGGCATAAGCAATAGACTGTGTAGTGGCTGAGTAAGACCCTCGCATGGAAGGCCACCAAAAGGTATAGCTAAGTCCCAATTGTGGCGCAAGTGAGAAACGACTAAAACCGAGCGGCAGATGCTTGTAGAGCCGCATCGGTACGCGCGCCAATGGCATACTCCACCAATATTCAGTACCTATTTCTTTGTAGGCCTTGATACCAACTCCTCCTGAGTAGCCGAAGCCGTGCCCAACTTCTATTTGCCATCCGGTGGGAGTACGATACCCAATCATAAATTCCGGATTGAATGCCGAAGCCCGTCCGTTTTTAGAAACCGCTTGGGCACTACCCTCTCTTTTGATATCACAAAAGGAATAGTACGCCGCATTGCTCATGTTTATGTAAAAATGGCTCGGCTTCTGGTGCGCAAACAACTGCGTTGGCTGCCCCTGTGCTGAGGGGCAGCCAACTAGTAGAGTTGCTAGGCTGACAACGATTGACAAAGCTTTCATAGCTCAAGTATAAGTTATTATTCAAGCTTACAGAGTTCTACATGCAGGGGAGAGAGGCATACAGTCGCATTAAACGACAATTTTTTTGTTATATTGTGTCCACTAAGCCAACGAACGGTTTCGACGAACGGCACTCATCTACGCACGGGCGGTTTGCGTATGGAAGCTTATGAACCGCTTGATGACTCGCACAATGACTTGCTTACTGAAAGGCCGCTTACCGTCGGGGCTATTTTCCGTGGGCCTACTCGCGCTGCTGGGGGCTTGTTCGTCGAATCCGTCGGCTACTGAGCAGCCCGTTTCAACCCCGCCCGCCGCTACAACCGCAGAAGCGACCGCTGCGATGGAGCGCGTGGAAGTTCGGCGCAGCATCTCAGACCTCGGCGCGCCGGACGTTTTTCGGCTGGAAGTAGCGCGTGATTCGGTCCTCACGGCGCCGGTGCTGTTCACGATTCACTCGGCGTCGGGTCAGGAGCTGTATCGGCAGCAATTTCAGGCCGGTGACTTGGAAGAGCCGCTGGTGTATGAGCTGAAAGGCGGCGAAACGCCCACCCCGGCCCGGCGCACGGCTTACGTGCGGCGGCGCCTACGCCACTTCTTCGCAGATAGCTGTTTCAGTACGCCCGCCGTGGGTCCGAAAGAAACATTCACGCCCGGTTTGTTGGATGAGGCTACGTGGAACGACCTGCGTCGCCCCGGCACTATTGCGTTCCGGTTCGTGCTGGGCAAGGAAGACGGGTATCGGTTGGCGTGGTCGGGGCGGCAGAAGAAAGTGGTGCGGTTTGGGGCGTTTGGGGGCTGAAAACCGAAGCGCGAAATCACGCGGGGCTCCAGCCCTATGGCTTATACACAAGTGCAAAGCCGAATATAAGGCACACTCTTCTGCTCGCTTGGCTAGTGCATTTGCAAGCTCTAGAGCCACTTTTTCCGATCAAATATCAGAAACAATATAGTCTTATGAATCAACCGAAAAGACGCTGGACAACAATGATAATCAACCAGTTGCAAACTTGTGTATAAGCCATAGGGCTCCAGCCCCGTGTGCAGTATTTGCATGTCTCTTGACCTGCCGTCTGCCATAGCAAATGTGCCGATTGGGGTGGCGGGTCAAGAGACCCGCGAATAGGCGACACGGGGCCAGAGCCCTATGGCTTATACACAAGTTCGGGTTGGAGGAGTTGGCTATCTCGCCAGTACTGCCAAAAGCGCGCGTCGCCGCGGCAGAGGCTGATGACGCCGGGGGGGCCTTGACTGGGCAGGCCTTTCCAGCCGCCGAGTCGGCC